>NZ_CP107871.1:3317500-3617500 GCF_041432505.1 Streptomyces virginiae | reverse complement strand
CGACGCCGACCGCTGCTTCATCGTCGACGAGCGCGGCGAGGCCGTCTCCCCGTCGGCGATCACCGCCCTGGTCGCGGCCCGCGAGCTGGCCCGCAACGGCGGCAAGGGCACCGTCATCCACAACCTGATCACCTCCTGGTCCGTCCCCGAGGTCGTCCGCGAGCACGGCGGCACCCCCGTCCGCACCCGCGTCGGCCACTCCTTCATCAAGGAGGAGATGGCCAAGACCGGCGCCATCTTCGGCGGCGAGCACTCCGCGCACTACTACTTCAAGGACTTCTGGAACGCGGACACCGGCATGCTCGCCGCGCTCCACGTCCTGGCGGCCCTCGGCGGCCAGCAGGGCACCCTCTCCTCCCTGGTCTCCTCGTACGACCGCTACGAGGGCTCGGGCGAGATCAACTCGACGGTCGCCGACCAGGCCGCCCGCGTCGCCGAGATCAAGGACATCTACGGCGCCCGCGAGGACGTCACCCTGGACGAGCTCGACGGCCTGACCGCGACCTCGACCGACTGGTGGTTCAACGTCCGCGCCTCCAACACGGAGCCCCTGCTCCGCCTGAACGTCGAGGCCCGCGACGCCGCCACCCTGGCGAAGACCCGCGACGAGGTCCTGGCCCTCATCCGCAAGATCTAGCCCGGGCGAAGTCAGCCCCGCCGGGCACCTTCGAGTGCCGGCCGGGCCGAAGTCGGCCCCGCCGGCGTTCGAGGCGCGGGTCCGGGCAGAGCCCGGTGCCCGGCAGAGCCGGGGTTCCCCCGAGGGGCGGAGCCCCGGCGCCCACCCGGCCCGCACGGGCGCCGCACCGGCGACCGTCGGCCACCGTCGGCCCGCACCGGAGGTGACTCGGCGGTACGCTGACCCCCCAACCGCATGCCCGAAGGGAATCGCCCCATGCCGCTCGAAGCCGGACTCCTGCAGATCCTCGCCTGCCCCGCCTGCCACTCGCCCCTCCAGGACAAGTCGGCCGACGAGACGGCCCCCGAGCTGATCTGCACCGGCCAGGACTGCGGCCTCGCGTACCCCGTCCGGGACGGCATCCCGGTCCTCCTCGTGGACGAGGCCCGCCGCCCCGCCTGATTAGGGAGCCCGCATGCTCGACGAGTCGCTCCTCGACGCCCCCGACGACCTCGCCCGCTCCGACCGCCGCGGCCTGCTCCGCGGCGCCGCCGAAGCCGGCGCCAGAGTCCGCACCGCGGTCCGGCACGCGACCGAGGCGGGCCTCGGCGAGCTGCGCCCCGACGGCCGGCCGCGCTCCGTCCTGATCGCCGGGCCCGGCACCGCCGCCACCGGCGTCGCCGACCTGCTCGGCGCCCTCGCCGGAGCCTCCGCGCCCGTCATCCGGCTCGATCCCACCGGCGTCGCCCACGCGGCCGGCGCGCTGCGCTGGGCGTTGCCGGGCTGGGCCGGGCCCGTCGACCTGCTGCTCCTCGCCACCACCGACGGCACCGAGCCCGGACTCGCCGTCCTCGCCGAGCAGGCGTACCGCCGCGGCTGCACCGTCGTGGCCGTCGCCCCCGAGCGCTCACCGCTGAGCGAGGCGGTGGACGGCGCGCACGGGCTCCTCGTACCGATGGCCAAGGCCCCGTACCAGGAGTACGACGAGTCGGCCGCGGCCGGACCCGGCGCCCTGTGGGCCCTGCTGACGCCGCTGCTGCTGCTCCTCGACAAGGTCGGCCTGATCACCGCCGCCCCGGACACGCTGCAGCTCGTCGCCGACCGGCTCGACCGGACCGCCGAACGCTGCGGGCCCGCCATCGCCACCTACTCCAACCCGGCCAAGACCCTCGCCGCCGAGCTGGCCGACTCGCTCCCGCTGATCTGGAGCGAGGGCACCGGCGCCGCCCCCGCCGGCCGCCGGTTCGCCGCGACCCTCGCCGAGCTCGCCGGCCGCCCCGCCCTGTCCGCGGTGCTTCCCGAAGCGCTGCCCGCCCACGGCGTCCTGCTCTCCGGGGCGTTCGCCGCCGGCGCCGACCCCGACGACTTCTTCCGTGACCGGGTCGACGAACCCCAGGCCCTTCGCGCCCGCATCGTCCTGCTGCGTGACCGGCCGGCCGGTGGCCTCAGCGCCGCCCCCGCCGCACGCGAGCTCGCCCACAGCCACGACACGGCGATCAGCGAACTCGAACCCGAGGAGGGCGTGGAGCTGGAACAGCTCGCCGAACTCCTCGCCGTCACGGATTTCGCCACCGCCTACCTGGCGCTGGCCTCCGGGGGACGCACCTGAGGCACACATCCGTGCCCGCCCCTTCATCCAGATCCAGGAAGACGACCGATGGACCGCCTGACGAACACGATCCGCCCCTACGCCTGGGGATCCACCACCGCCATCCCCACCCTCCTCGGGGTGGAGCCCACGGGTGAGCCCCAGGCCGAGATGTGGATGGGCGCCCACCCCGGCGCCCCCTCCCGCCTCGACCGCGGAACCGGCGAGACCACCCTGTCGGACGTCATCGCCGCCGGCCCCGAGCGCGAGCTCGGCGCGGCCGCCGTCGCCAAGTTCGGCCCCCGGCTGCCCTTCCTCCTCAAGATCCTCGCCGCCGGCGCCCCGCTCTCCCTCCAGGTCCACCCCGACCTGGCCCAGGCCAAGGAGGGCTACGCCGACGAGGAGCGCCGAGGCGTCCCGATCGACGCGGGCCACCGCAACTACAAGGACGCCAACCACAAGCCCGAGCTGATCTGCGCGCTCACCCCCTTCGACGGCCTGTGCGGTTTCCGCCCGCCCCTGGAGGCCGCCGAACTCCTCGCCGGCCTCGGCGTCGACTCGCTCGAACCGTACGTCGACCTGTTGCGCGCCCACCCCGAAGAGGCGGCCCTGCGCGAGGTGCTCACCGCCGTACTGACCGCGGACCGCGCGGAGATGGCCCGTACGGTGACCGAGGCCGCGGCCGCCGCCGAACGCCTCGGAGGCCCGTACAAGCCCTACGCCTCACTCGTCCACGACTACCCGGGCGACCCCGGCGTGATCGCGGCCATGCTCCTCAATCACGTCCGACTCCAGCCCGGCGAGGCCATGTTCCTCGGTGCCGGCATCCCGCACGCCTACCTCGACGGCCTCGGAGTCGAGCTCATGGCCAACTCCGACAACGTGCTGCGCTGCGGGCTCACCCCCAAGCACGTGGATGTGCCGGAGCTGCTGAAGATCGTGAAGTTCGAGCCCAGCGACCCGGGCGTACTGCGCCCCGAGGCGTCCCCCGAGGGCGAGGAGGTCTACGAGACCCCCATCGACGAATTCCGGCTCTCCCGCTTCCTCCTGGCGCCCGGCGGAGCCCCCCAGGTGCTCGCGGACGGGCCCCCGCAGATCCTGCTCTGCACGGCCGGTTCCCCGCAGGCCGGCGAACTGGCCCTGCGGCCCGGCGAGTCGGTCTTCGTACCGGCGGGCGAAAAGGTCGAACTGTCCGGAAGCGGGACGATCTTCCGAGCCACCGTGGTGGTCTGACGTAGCGTCCCTCCCACGGGCTGCAACAATGTGCGGCCGGTAGTCAGTGGCTAGGAAGGACACCCTGCACCCATGAGCGCGTCGGGCGGTACCAAGGCGATCGTGGCGGCACTCGCCGCCAACCTAGCCATCGCTGTAGCCAAATTCGTGGCATACCTCTTCAGCGGCTCCTCGTCGATGCTCGCGGAAAGCGTCCACTCGCTGGCCGACTCCGGGAACCAGGGGCTGCTGCTCCTCGGCGGCAAGAAGGCCCAGCGCGAGGCGACGCCGCAACACCCCTTCGGGTACGGGCGCGAGCGCTACATCTACGCCTTCCTCGTCTCCATCGTGCTCTTCACCGTCGGTGGCATGTTCGCCATCTACGAGGGCTACGAGAAGATCCACGACCCGCACCCGATCGAGGCCTGGTACTGGCCGGTCGGCGTCCTGCTCTTCGCGATCGTCGCGGAGTCCTTCTCCTTCCGTACGGCGATCAAGGAGTCGAACGAGATCCGGGGCAAGCAGACCTGGACCCAGTTCGTCCGGCGCGCCAAGGCCCCCGAGCTGCCCGTCGTCCTCCTGGAGGACCTCGGCGCGCTCGTCGGCCTGGTGCTCGCGCTCGGCGGCGTCGGCCTCGCCCTGCTGACCGGCGACGGTGTCTGGGACGGCATCGGCACCCTGTGCATCGGCGTCCTGCTCATCGCGATCGCGATCGTCCTGGCCGCGGAGACCAAGTCCCTGCTGCTCGGTGAGGCCGCCGGCGTCGAGGAGGTCGAGAAGATCAAGGCCGCGGTGGTCGACGGGGACGTCGTCACCCGCGTGATCCACATGCGCACCCTGCACCTGGGCCCGGAGGAGCTGCTGGTCGCCGCCAAGATCGCGGTCGAGGGCCACGACACCGCGACCCAGGTGGCCGACGCGATCAACGCGGCCGAGGCCCGCATCCGCGAGGCGGTCCCGATCGCCCGGGTGATCTACCTGGAGCCGGACATCTACCGCCCCGAAGCCACCAAGTAGCCACGAACACGTGAAGGCCCCCGCGAGCAGCAGCCCGCGGGGGCCTTCGCGCTTGTGGCTACGAATCCTCGAGGTGCACGGCGCCCCAGACGGGCCCCGCCGGTACCGGCTGCTTCCGCCGCGCCACCCGCGCGGCGATGCCCAGCCCGAGCGCCACGGGAAGGGCGAGGGATCCGACCCACGACGCCACGCCGCACGTCAACATCAGCGCGTTCTCCCAAGGGACGCTGACCCCCGTCACGTCCGACACCGCCAGCGTGCCGTACTGGAGCTCCGGGAAGTAGCGGGAGTCCGCGGAGTTGCCCCGGTTGTCCCCCAGGACGAAGACCCGGCCCTTCGGCACCGACACGGCGAAGCTGAGGCCCGGGTCCCCGGGAGCGCCACCCAGGACGTAGGGCTCGTCGAGCGGCTGCCCGTTGAGGGTCAGGGTGGCGTCCCCCTTCGCGTAGGCGATGTGGTCGCCCTCCACCGCCACCACGCGCCCGACGGAGAGATACGGCCTCTGCCACGCGACGCTGCGGTAACCGACGACGTCACCACGACGTACCTGCGCCGGATCCTTCCTCAGCAGTAGCTCGTCCCCGTCCCCGAGCGTGGGCAGCATCGAGTCGCCGGCGAAGTACAGCGGCTCGAACCGGCTCACCATGAGCGCGACCGCGCCGACGTTCAGCGCGACGCCCGATATCAGGAGGACGATCGCCCATATCCCCAATTTGCGCCCAGGTCTGTGTTCCATGACTCCGTAGCCCCTCCCACCAGTGCGAACGGCCGGAAGACTACGGTCTGGCCGAAACCCTACGGAGGCCGGGTCCCGATCACCGGATCTTCCTCCGTACCCCCTGGTCGACGCCCCGTCAGGCACGGCCCGCGCCCCCTCCAGGAAGGCGCCGTCCGCGCATCACCACCCGGTTTCTTCCTCGTCCGACTGGGGCTCGCTCCACCGATCGGTGTAGATTCGTGCCCAGTGTCAGGCGTCGCTGCTGATGGCGGGTCGGGCGGTCCCTGCGACCGGCCGAGGGGAGAGAGGACCCCCGACGGACTGTGCTCGGTGTCCCGTCCCCAGGACGGCGCACGGCCCAGCCGTACCCACCCTCTCGAACCATGAGGAGCAGCACCCATGGACTTCAAGGTCGCAGACCTCTCCCTTGCCGCGTTCGGCCGCAAGGAGATCACCCTGGCCGAGCACGAGATGCCGGGTCTGATGTCGATCCGCGCCGAGTACGCGGAGGCGCAGCCCCTGGCCGGCGCCCGCATCACCGGCTCGCTGCACATGACCGTGCAGACCGCCGTGCTCATCGAGACCCTCGTCGCCCTCGGCGCCGACGTCCGCTGGGCCTCCTGCAACATCTTCTCCACCCAGGACCACGCCGCCGCGGCCATCGCGGTGGGCCCGAACGGCACCCCGGAGAACCCGCAGGGCGTACCCGTCTTCGCCTGGAAGGGCGAGACGCTGGAGGAGTACTGGTGGTGCACGGAGCAGGCGCTGACCTGGCCGAACACCCCCACCGGCGGCCCGAACATGATCCTCGACGACGGTGGTGACGCCACCCTCCTCGTCCACAAGGGCGTCGAGTTCGAGAAGGCCGGCTCCGCCCCGGACCCGTCGACGGCGGACTCCGAGGAGTACGCCTACATCCTCACCCTGCTCAACCGCACCCTCGGCGAGTCCCCCCAGAAGTGGACCCAGCTCGCGTCCGAGATCCGCGGCGTGACGGAGGAGACCACCACCGGTGTCCACCGCCTCTACGAGATGATGTCCGAGGGCACCCTGCTGTTCCCGGCGATCAACGTGAACGACGCCGTCACCAAGTCGAAGTTCGACAACAAGTACGGCTGCCGCCACTCCCTGATCGACGGCATCAACCGCGCCACCGACGTCCTCATCGGCGGCAAGGTCGCGGTCGTCTTCGGCTACGGCGACGTCGGCAAGGGCTGCGCCGAGTCGCTCCGCGGCCAGGGCGCGCGCGTCATCGTCACCGAGATCGACCCGATCTGCGCGCTGCAGGCGGCGATGGACGGATACCAGGTCGCCACCCTGGACGACGTCGTCGAGACGGCCGACATCTTCATCACCACCACGGGCAACAAGGACATCATCATGGCCGCCGACATGGCCAAGATGAAGCACCAGGCCATCGTGGGCAACATCGGCCACTTCGACAACGAGATCGACATGGCCGGCCTGGCCAAGGTCGACGGCATCGTCAAGGACGAGGTCAAGCCCCAGGTCCACACCTGGACGTTCCCCGACGGCAAGGTCCTGATCGTCCTCTCCGAGGGCCGTCTGCTGAACCTCGGCAACGCGACCGGCCACCCGTCCTTCGTGATGTCGAACTCCTTCGCGGACCAGACCCTGGCCCAGATCGAGCTCTTCACCAAGCCGCAGGAGTACCCGACCGAGGTCTACGTGCTCCCGAAGCACCTCGACGAGAAGGTCGCCCGCCTCCACCTCGACGCCCTCGGCGTCCGCCTCACCACGCTCCGCCCGGAGCAGGCCGCGTACATCGGCGTCCAGGTCGAGGGCCCGTACAAGCCGGACCACTACCGTTACTGATCAACCCCTGATCAGCCTCTGATCAGCGGCGGCAGAACGTGAAGCAGGCCCCCGGCACCCGTGCCGGGGGCCTGCCCCGTATCCCTCGACCCCGAGAAGAGTGCGCACCATGCCCCGCGGCCGCTACTCGCTCCACGACCCGCACGACCACACCCCGCTCGGCGAGGAGCACTTCCACTGCGCGCCCGGCCCCTCCGGCTGGCGCTACGTCTCCCAGCTCACCGGCCCGGAGGGCGACCACCGCGGTTCCGTCGACCTGGCCGTCGACGAGCTGGGCCGCCCCATCCGCATGGAGCTCAATGCCGCGAGCTGGCAGGTGCGCGGCGCCGCCATCGACGGCGTCACCTGGGTCCGTACCGACCCCACCGGCACCGAGGCCACCGAGGGCAACATCGCCGCCCCCGGCTTCACCGGCACCTCCCCGGCCTTCCTCGTCGCCACGACCCGCCTGCTGCGCCTGACCCCCGGCGCCCCCGCGACCCGCGTCCGGCTGCTGGCCCTCACCGACCCGGTACTGGCACCCCGTACGGTCGACCAGGCCTGGGCCCTTGTCTCCCGGCAGGAACACCCCACGGACAGCGGCCCGCTGCTGGTGGACGAGTACCAGGTCAGCGCCCTGGACACGGGCGAGGTCCACACGGTCCACATCGCCGGGGACGTGGTGCTCTCGGCCCCCGGCATCGAACTCGAACACCTGGAGACACCGCCCTCGGCCTTCGAGGAACAGTGACCGCTCAGGCGGGCGGCGCGAACCCTCCGGCGCGGGGAGCCTCCACGGGCGGTACGGGTGCGACGGGCGCCACGCGTGCCGCCGGCGCGGGAGCCACGTAGGGGACCGGCGCCACGACAGGCATCGTCCCCGGCATCGGCATCGGCATCGGCGCGGGGGCCGGGGCGGGCGCGTATCCGGCGCCCGGACCGGCGGGGGCCGGCCGGAACGCCCGGGCGGCGTCCCGCGTCTGCCGTTCGTGCACCACGGCCATCAGGAACGCGGCGGCCGGCACCCCGGCCGGCGGCGGCGCCCCGGTCCGCGCGACCAGATCGTCCGCGAGCCGCACCGCCATCGTGGCACCGACCTGCGGATCCAGCTGGTTCATCCGCGTCAGGTACTGGCGGATCGCCAGCCACAGCCCGTCCGGCACCGCCGACAGGTCCAGCCCGGTGAACCGCCCGGCCAGCCACGGCGGCGGCGGAGGCACCGGCATCACGCGCGTCCCCGGCACCCGCTCCCGGACCACCAGCGTCCCCGCGAACACGTCCCCGAGCCGCCGGCCCCGCGCCGACACCAGCGAGGCGATGCACGCGATGGACCCGAAGGTCAGGATCAGCTCCACGACCCCCATGGATCCGCGCACCAGAGCGTGCCGGAACCGGATCGGTCCGCCGTCGTCCCGGACGACCCGCAGCC
This sequence comes from Streptomyces virginiae, assembly GCF_041432505.1. GTDB lineage: Bacteria > Actinomycetota > Actinomycetes > Streptomycetales > Streptomycetaceae > Streptomyces > Streptomyces virginiae_A. The sequence continues at coordinate 3,609,105 of NZ_CP107871.1, read as the reverse complement.
CGCAGGCGAGCTTGCCGAGCGACCGCCCGTGGGACAGCGTCTCCACCGCGATCGGTACGCCCACCAGGAACAGCAGGAAGGTCGCCACGGCGACGGCCGCCTGGGCGGCCAGGTCCAGCGAGGCGGTGGCCACGGTCAGCCCGACGGAGATGAGCACGTATCCGGTGACGTACACGGCCAGGTCCAGGAGGATCGCCAGCCCGCGGCTGGGCAGCCGCGCGGGCCGGAGCCCCAGGACGACCGCGTCCCCCGTCACCAGATCACTCACCACAGCACCTCTCGTCCGACCTGCCCCGCCCCTGAGGCCTCCAGTCTGCCAAGCTGACCACACTAGGAATAGGCAATGGCCAGGGGACCTGGGACAGGGGAGCGGCAGCCGGATGGATCTCGACGTCTTCGTGACCGCACACCGTGCGGAGTGGGACCGCCTGGAACAGCTCCTGGGCCGCGGCCGCAAGCTCACGGGTGACGAGGCCGACGAACTCGTGGCGCTCTACCAGCGCACCTCCACCCACCTCTCGCAGATCCGGTCGACCGCCCCCGACCCGATGCTCACCGGCCGACTGACCCAGCTCGTGGCCCGCGCCCGCGCCACGGTGACCGGCACCCGCCGGGCCGGCTGGCGCGACGCCGCCCTCTTCTTCACGGCGGGCTTCCCGGCCGCGGTCTACCGCAGCCGCCGCTGGTGGATACCGACGGCGCTGCTCTCCACGGCGCTCGGCGTGCTCATCGGCTGGTGGATAGCCACGCACCCGGAGGTCCAGAGCGCCATCGCGGCCCCCGAGGAGCTGAAGGCGCTCACGCAGCCGGGCGGCCAGTACGAGACGTACTACTCCAGCCACCCCGCGGGCTCCTTCGCGGCCCAGGTCTGGACGAACAACGCCCAGGCGGCGGCGATCTGCCTGGTCCTGGGCGCGTTCCTGGGGATACCGGTGCTCTGGATCCTCTTCCTGAACATGGCCAACCTCGGCGTGGGGATAGGCCTGATGGCCTCGGCCGGCCGCCTCGACGTCTTCCTGGGCCTGATCCTTCCGCACGGCCTGCTCGAACTGACCGCGGTGTTCGTGGCCGCGGGCATGGGCCTGCGCCTGGGGTGGACGGTCATCGACCCGGGCCCCCGCACCCGGCGCACGGCCCTCGCGGAACAGGGCCGCACCGCACTCGGCATGGCCATCGGCCTCGCGGTGGTCCTCTTCGTCTCGGGCCTGATCGAGGGCTTCGTGACCCCGTCGGGCCTCCCCACCTGGGCCCGCATCACGATCGGCATCGCGGCCGAGGTCGCGTTCCTGCTCTACGTCTTCATCCTGGGCGGCAGGGCGGCGCGCGCCGGCGACGTGGGCGACGTGGAGGCGGCCGACCAAACGGCGACGCTCCCGACCGCGGCCTGATGTGCGTACAAGCCCGTTGAGCTGCTAGTCTCCTCGTCGTCCCGCGAAGACCGTTGACACGGAGCGCGCGGGGAGGTAGATTCGAACGGTTGCCTCGAACTGGACAAGTTCGGCAGTGATGGTTTAAACTCTCTCTCACCCCTAAAAGGAATTGAATTCCATCGGGGTACAGTCGACTCCTCATTCAGGACTTCGAAGCCGGGAAATCCGGTGGAAAACTTCTGATAGAGTCGGAACCGCCGGAAAGGGAAAACGCGAAAGCGAATACCTGGAAAGCACCGAGGAAGTCGGACACGAAAGAGTCTGATAGAGTCGGAAACGCAAGAACAGAACGAAAGCCCGGAGGAAAGCCCCAGCGGATGTCGCGGGGGTGAGTACAAAGGAAGCGTCCGTTCCTTGAGAACTCAACAGCGTGCCAAAAATCAACGCCAGAAGTTGATACCCCGTCCACTTCGGTGGATGAGGTTCCTTTGAAAAAGACCTGTCGGGCTTCCTTGTGGAGCACTGGCAGGCAACAAACACAGCGAGGACGTTGTGGCGCGTCGGTCTTATTCCGACATGATGCGCCCGCTCTAAGTGATGTGTGCACCCGATCACGGGTAAACATTCATGGAGAGTTTGATCCTGGCTCAGGACGAACGCTGGCGGCGTGCTTAACACATGCAAGTCGAACGATGAAGCCCTTCGGGGTGGATTAGTGGCGAACGGGTGAGTAACACGTGGGCAATCTGCCCTTCACTCTGGGACAAGCCCTGGAAACGGGGTCTAATACCGGATACCACTCCTGCCTGCATGGGCGGGGGTTGAAAGCTCCGGCGGTGAAGGATGAGCCCGCGGCCTATCAGCTTGTTGGTGGGGTAATGGCCCACCAAGGCGACGACGGGTAGCCGGCCTGAGAGGGCGACCGGCCACACTGGGACTGAGACACGGCCCAGACTCCTACGGGAGGCAGCAGTGGGGAATATTGCACAATGGGCGAAAGCCTGATGCAGCGACGCCGCGTGAGGGATGACGGCCTTCGGGTTGTAAACCTCTTTCAGCAGGGAAGAAGCGAAAGTGACGGTACCTGCAGAAGAAGCGCCGGCTAACTACGTGCCAGCAGCCGCGGTAATACGTAGGGCGCAAGCGTTGTCCGGAATTATTGGGCGTAAAGAGCTCGTAGGCGGCTTGTCACGTCGGATGTGAAAGCCCGAGGCTTAACCTCGGGTCTGCATTCGATACGGGCTAGCTAGAGTGTGGTAGGGGAGATCGGAATTCCTGGTGTAGCGGTGAAATGCGCAGATATCAGGAGGAACACCGGTGGCGAAGGCGGATCTCTGGGCCATTACTGACGCTGAGGAGCGAAAGCGTGGGGAGCGAACAGGATTAGATACCCTGGTAGTCCACGCCGTAAACGTTGGGAACTAGGTGTTGGCGACATTCCACGTCGTCGGTGCCGCAGCTAACGCATTAAGTTCCCCGCCTGGGGAGTACGGCCGCAAGGCTAAAACTCAAAGGAATTGACGGGGGCCCGCACAAGCAGCGGAGCATGTGGCTTAATTCGACGCAACGCGAAGAACCTTACCAAGGCTTGACATATACCGGAAAGCATTAGAGATAGTGCCCCCCTTGTGGTCGGTATACAGGTGGTGCATGGCTGTCGTCAGCTCGTGTCGTGAGATGTTGGGTTAAGTCCCGCAACGAGCGCAACCCTTGTCCTGTGTTGCCAGCATGCCCTTCGGGGTGATGGGGACTCACAGGAGACCGCCGGGGTCAACTCGGAGGAAGGTGGGGACGACGTCAAGTCATCATGCCCCTTATGTCTTGGGCTGCACACGTGCTACAATGGCCGGTACAATGAGCTGCGATACCGTGAGGTGGAGCGAATCTCAAAAAGCCGGTCTCAGTTCGGATTGGGGTCTGCAACTCGACCCCATGAAGTTGGAGTTGCTAGTAATCGCAGATCAGCATTGCTGCGGTGAATACGTTCCCGGGCCTTGTACACACCGCCCGTCACGTCACGAAAGTCGGTAACACCCGAAGCCGGTGGCCCAACCCGTAAGGGAGGGAGCTGTCGAAGGTGGGACTGGCGATTGGGACGAAGTCGTAACAAGGTAGCCGTACCGGAAGGTGCGGCTGGATCACCTCCTTTCTAAGGAGCACAGTACCGATTGCAGACAAACGTTCTGCACGGTCAGCTCATGGGTGGAACGTTGATTAGTTGGCATCTTCGGTCTGATGGTTCTCGAGTACTGCTTCGGCGTGGAAAGAGGAGACGGACGAACGAAGATGCTTGGCACGTTGTTGGGTCCTGAAGGTACGGCCGTAAGGTTGCGATCTTCAGTGCCGGCCCCAGTGAACTCGCCAGCTTGTCTGGTGGGGTGATGGGTGGCTGGTCGTTGTTTGAGAACTACACAGTGGACGCGAGCATCTGTGGCCAAGTTTTTAAGGGCGCACGGTGGATGCCTTGGCACCAGGAACCGATGAAGGACGTGAGAGGCCGCGATAGGCCCCGGGGAGCTGCCAACTGAGCTTTGATCCGGGGGTGTCCGAATGGGGAAACCCGGCAGTCGTCATGGGCTGTCACCCACTGCTGAACACATAGGCAGTGTGGAGGGAACGAGGGGAAGTGAAACATCTCAGTACCCTCAGGAAGAGAAAACAACCGTGATTCCGGGAGTAGTGGCGAGCGAAACCGGATGAGGCCAAACCGTATGCGTGTGATACCCGGCAGGGGTTGCGCATGCGGGGTTGTGGGAATTCTTTTGATCGGTCTGCCGGCCGGTCGGCGAGTCAGAAACCGTTGATGTAGTCGAAGGACATGCGAAAGGTCCGGCGTAGAGGGTAAGACCCCCGTAGACGAAACATCAGCGGCTTGCTTAAGAATCTCCCAAGTAGCACGGGGCCCGAGAAATCCCGTGTGAATCTGGCGGGACCACCCGCTAAGCCTAAATATTCCCTGGTGACCGATAGCGGATAGTACCGTGAGGGAATGGTGAAAAGTACCGCGGGAGCGGAGTGAAATAGTACCTGAAACCGTGTGCCTACAAGCCGTGGGAGCGTCGCTGTATGTGCTTGCACATACAGTCGTGACTGCGTGCCTTTTGAAGAATGAGCCTGCGAGTTAGCGGTGTGTAGCGAGGTTAACCCGTGTGGGGAAGCCGTAGCGAAAGCGAGTCCGAACAGGGCGATTGAGTTGCACGCTCTAGACCCGAAGCGGAGTGATCTAGCCATGGGCAGGTTGAAGCGGAGGTAAGACTTCGTGGAGGACCGAACCCACCAGGGTTGAAAACCTGGGGGATGACCTGTGGTTAGGGGTGAAAGGCCAATCAAACTCCGTGATAGCTGGTTCTCCCCGAAATGCATTTAGGTGCAGCGTCGTGTGTTTCTTGCCGGAGGTAGAGCACTGGATAGGCGATGGGCCCTACCGGGTTACTGACCTTAGCCAAACTCCGAATGCCGGTAAGTGAGAGCACGGCAGTGAGACTGTGGGGGATAAGCTCCATGGTCGAGAGGGAAACAGCCCAGAGCATCGACTAAGGCCCCTAAGCGTACGCTAAGTGGGAAAGGATGTGGAGTCGCAGAGACAACCAGGAGGTTGGCTTAGAAGCAGCCACCCTTGAAAGAGTGCGTAATAGCTCACTGGTCAAGTGATTCCGCGCCGACAATGTAGCGGGGCTCAAGCGTACCGCCGAAGTCGTGTCATTGCAGCAATAGGGCCAACGCCCGCTGTGATGGGTAGGGGAGCGTCGTGTGCCGGGTGAAGCAGCAGCGGAAGCTAGTTGTGGACGGTTCACGAGTGAGAATGCAGGCATGAGTAGCGATACACACGTGAGAAACGTGTGCGCCGATTGACTAAGGGTTCCTGGGTCAAGCTGATCTGCCCAGGGTAAGTCGGGACCTAAGGCGAGGCCGACAGGCGTAGTCGATGGACAACCGGTTGATATTCCGGTACCCGCTTTGAAACGCCCAATATCGAATCAGGCGATGCTAAGTCCGTGAAGCCGTTCCGGACCCTTCGGGGAAAGGAAAGTGGTGGAGCCGACGAACCAGACTTGTAGTAGGTAAGCGATGGGGTGACGCAGGAAGGTAGTCCAGCCCGGGCGGTGGTAGTCCCGGGGTAAGGGTGTAGGCCGAGGGGTAGGCAAATCCGTCCCTCATTAAGGCTGAGACCTGATGCCGAGCCGATTGTGGTGAAGTGGATGATCCTATGCTGTCGAGAAAAGCCTCTAGCGAGTTTCATGGCGGCCCGTACCCTAAACCGACTCAGGTGGTCAGGTAGAGAATACCGAGGCGTTCGGGTGAACTATGGTTAAGGAACTCGGCAAAATGCCCCCGTAACTTCGGGAGAAGGGGGGCCATCACTGGTGATCGGACTTGCTCCGTGAGCTGGGGGTGGCCGCAGAGACCAGCGAGAAGCGACTGTTTACTAAAAACACAGGTCCGTGCGAAGCCGTAAGGCGATGTATACGGACTGACGCCTGCCCGGTGCTGGAACGTTAAGGGGACCGGTTAGTGACCTTTCGGGGTTGCGAAGCTGAGAACTTAAGCGCCAGTAAACGGCGGTGGTAACTATAACCATCCTAAGGTAGCGAAATTCCTTGTCGGGTAAGTTCCGACCTGCACGAATGGCGTAACGACTTCTCGACTGTCTCAACCATAGGCCCGGTGAAATTGCACTACGAGTAAAGATGCTCGTTTCGCGCAGCAGGACGGAAAGACCCCGGGACCTTTACTACAGTTTGATATTGGTGTTCGGTTCGGCTTGTGTAGGATAGGTGGGAGACTTTGAAGCAGCCACGCCAGTGGTTGTGGAGTCGCCGTTGAAATACCACTCTGGTCGTGCTGGATGTCTAACCTCGGTCCGTGATCCGGATCAGGGACAGTGTCTGATGGGTAGTTTAACTGGGGCGGTTGCCTCCCAAAGGGTAACGGAGGCGCCCAAAGGTTCCCTCAGCCTGGTTGGCAATCAGGTGTTGAGTGTAAGTGCACAAGGGAGCTTGACTGTGAGACCGACGGGTCGAGCAGGGACGAAAGTCGGGACTAGTGATCCGGCGGTGGCTTGTGGAAGCGCCGTCGCTCAACGGATAAAAGGTACCCCGGGGATAACAGGCTGATCTTCCCCAAGAGTCCATATCGACGGGATGGTTTGGCACCTCGATGTCGGCTCGTCGCATCCTGGGGCTGGAGTCGGTCCCAAGGGTTGGGCTGTTCGCCCATTAAAGCGGTACGCGAGCTGGGTTTAGAACGTCGTGAGACAGTTCGGTCCCTATCCGCTGTGCGCGTAGGAATATTGAGAAGGGCTGTCCCTAGTACGAGAGGACCGGGACGGACGAACCTCTGGTGTGCCAGTTGTCCTGCCAAGGGCATGGCTGGTTGGCTACGTTCGGGAGGGATAACCGCTGAAAGCATCTAAGCGGGAAGCCTGCTTCAAGATGAGTATTCCCACCTCCTTGAGAGGGTAAGGCTCCCAGTAGACGACTGGGTTGATAGGCCAGATGTGGAAGCCCGGTAACGGGTGAAGCTGACTGGTACTAATAGGCCGAGGGCTTGTCCTCAGTTGCTCGCGTCCACTGTGTTAGTTCTGAAATAACGAACAGCTGTGTCAACACCAGCATGTTCTAAATTTCATAGTGTTTCGGTGGTCATAGCGTTAGGGAAACGCCCGGTTTACATTCCGAACCCGGAAGCTAAGCCTTTCAGCGCCGATGGTACTGCAGGGGGGACCCTGTGGGAGAGTAGGACGCCGCCGAACAATCATTGCGGAAGCCCCGCACCAGCCCTTATGGGTTCGGTGCGGGGCTTTTCTGCGTTCTGGGGCCACCGGGAACCGGACGGGTTCAGGGGCCGATGTACTCGAAGACGCCGCCGTGGGGGTGCCGGAGCACCGCGCGGTGGCCGTTCGGAGTGGGCTGGATCGGCATGACGATCTCGGCTCCACCTCCTTGGGCCTCCTCGACCGCGGCGTTCAGGTCGGCGACGACGAGCGTCGCCGCCACTCCCGCCACCCGTTGCGCCGCCTCGTCGGGCCCCGCGAACAGGAGGAACGGACCGACGCTCGCCAGCGTGACGCCGGCGAAAGCGAACCGTGACGCGGTGCTTCCGGTCAACTTCTCGTAGAAGGGCACAGCCGCGTCCAGATCCTCGACGCGCTGTCGTACGACCACTGAATCGATAGCCGTGGTCGATATCCTCACATCGCCGTACGTGCCCGTGAAGGTCGTCCTGCTGTTCGCGATCGGCGGTCGAAGGGCGACTCGCGGGCTGTCCTAGAGGCGGCCGGCGGCCTTCAGGGCCAGGTAGGCGTCCGCCAGGGCCGGGGCCAGGGTGTCCGGGGTGGCGTCGACCACGTGGACGCCGTGGCGGGTGAGCTGGTCGGACGTGCGGCGGCGCTGCGACTGGGTCTGGGTGCCGGCCGCGGCCTCGTAGACCGCGTCCACCGAACCCCGTGCATTTGTCATGGCCGCGACGTGCGGGTCGGCGACCGAGGCCAGCACGACCGTGTGGCGCTGCGTGAGGCGGGGGAGGACCGGCAGCAGGCCCTCCTCGATCGGAGCCGCGTCCAGGCTCGTCAGGAGGACCACCAGGGAGCGGCGCGGGGCGCTGCGCAGGATCGTGGAGACCAGGGTCCTGGCGTCCGTCTCGACCAGCTCCGGTTCCAGGGTGGCCATCGCGTTGACGAACGACGGGAGGGTGTCGGCCGCCGAGCGGCCCTGGACCTGGGCGCGCGGGCGGCGGTCGTGGGCCAGCAGGTCCACGCGGTCGCCGGCGCGGGTGGCCAGGGCGGCGAGGAGCAGGGCCGCGTCCATCGCGGAGTCCAGGCGGGGGGCGTCGCCGACGCGGCCGGCCGAGGTACGGCCGGTGTCCAGGCAGATGAGGATGTGCCGGTCGCGCTCGGGGCGCCAGGTGCGGACGGCCACCTTGTTCTGGCGGGCCGTGGCGCGCCAGTCGATGGAGCGGGTGTCGTCGCCGGGGACGTAGTCGCGGAGGCTGTCGAACTCGGTGCCCTCGCCGCGGGTCAGGACGCTGGTACGGCCGTCGAGTTCGCGCAGGCGGGCCAGCCGGGACGGGAGGTGCTTGCGGCTGGTGAAGGGCGGCAGGACCCGGACGGTCCAGGGGGACGCCTGGGAGCGCTGGCGGGCCCACAGGCCCAGGGGGCCGTAGGAGCGGATCGTGACGCGGTCGGCCTGGCGGTCGCCGCGGCGGGTGGGCAGCAGTCGGGTGGTCAGGCGGCGACGTTCGCCCGCGGGGACCACCACCTCGTGGCGGGACGCGGCGGTCTCCGTGCCCGGGAGCCAGCTGCTGGGGGGCCAGGCGTCCCGTACGCGGGCCCGGAGCTTGCGGCTGCTGGGGTTGGTGACGGTGAGGTGGACGTCCGCCGGTTCGCCGAGGCGGACCGAGGTGTCTCCGGAGCGGGCCAGCACGAGGCCGCGTACGGGCGCGGCGAGGGCGCCGTCGAGCGCGCAGGCGAGCGCGATCGGGCCGTTGACCGCGAGCATGCCGGTCCAGCTCGGTTCGAGGAGGCCGACCGGGATGCTGCCGAGGGCCGCCAGCAGGGCGGCGCGTCCGGTGAGGGCCATCAGCGCGGGACGGGGACGTGGGAGAGGATCGCCGTGATCACCGCGTCGGCGGTGACTCCCTCCATCTCCGCTTCGGGGCGCAGCTGGACGCGGTGGCGCAGGGTCGGCAGGGAGAGGGCCTTGACGTCGTCGGGGGTGACGTAGTCGCGGCCGGTGAGCCAGGCCCAGGCGCGGGCGGTGGCGAGCAGGGCGGTCGCGCCGCGGGGGGAGACGCCGAGGGTGAGGGACGGCGATTCGCGGGTGGCGCGGCAGATGTCGACGACGTAGCCGGCGATCTCGGGGGAGACGGAGACCTCGGCGACGGCCTGGCGGGCGGCTTCGAGCTGGGCGGGGCCGGCGACGGGGCGGATGCCGGCGGCGTGCAGGTCGCGGGGGTTGAAGCCGGCGGCGTGGCGGGTCAGGACCCCGATCTCGTCCTCGCGGGAGGGGAGGGGGACGGTGAGCTTGAGGAGGAAGCGGTCGAGCTGGGCTTCCGGAAGGGGGTACGTGCCCTCGTACTCGACCGGGTTCATGGTGGCGGCGACCAGGAAGGGGTCGGGGAGCTTGCGGGGGGTGCCGTCGACCGTGACCTGGCGCTCCTCCATCGCTTCGAGGAGGGAGGACTGGGTCTTGGGCGGGGTGCGGTTGATCTCGTCCGCGAGGAGGAGGTTGGTGAAGACCGGGCCGTCCTGGAAGGAGAACTCGGCGGTGCGGGCGTCGTAGACGAGGGAGCCGGTGACGTCGCTCGGCATCAGGTCCGGGGTGAACTGGACGCGCTTGGTGTCGAGTTCGAGGGATGCGGCCAGGGCTCGTACGAGGAGGGTCTTGGCGACGCCGGGGACGCCTTCGAGGAGGACGTGGCCGCGGCACAGGAGCGCGACGACGAGGCCGGTGACGGCGGAGTCCTGACCGACCACGGCCTTGCCGATCTCGGTGCGGAGCGCTTCGAGGGAAGCGCGGGCGCTGTCCGCGGTCACTGCCGTGGACTCGGTGGCCGGGTACGTCATGACGTACAAACCTCTCTTTCGAGGGCGTCGAGGTGGTCGGCGAGCGCGACGAGTGCCGCGTCGTCGGAGGGGGTGGTGCCGAAGAGGAGGGCGGTCACGTCCCGGGGCTCGCCGGTCAGGCGGGCGGAGACGGCCGGGGCCAGTGCCGCGGGGTCGTGGGCCTGGGCGTGGGGTACGCCGACCAGTGCGGCGAGGCGTTCGCGGGTGGCGGCGCGCAGCACGGTGGCGGCGCGGTCGCGGGCGTCGGCCTTGCGGTAGAGGCGGGCGCGGCCCTCGGTGGCCTCGGAGGCGCGGATGGCGACGGGGAGCTTCTCGGTGACGAGGGGGCCCAGGCGTCGGGCGCGCCAGAGGGCGGCGAGGACGGCGGCGACGAGGAGTTGGAGCAGGGCCCAGGACCAGCCGGCCGGGACGAGTTCGAGGAGGCTCTTGTCCTCGCCGGAGGGCGCCGTGTCGGGGTCGGAGTCCGCGAGGGACGGCAGGTACCAGACGAGATTCGGGCGGGAGCCGAGGAGTTGGAGGGCGAGGGAGGCGTTGCCTTCGTCGGCGAGGGACTCGTTGAGGAGGATCGTCTCGGAGCCGAGGAGGACGGTGTCGCCGCCGGTGGGGCCGGTGGGCAGGACGAGGAGGGTGGGGTGGCCGCCGCTGGGGTAGCAGGCGGTGGCCCCGGGGAGGGTGGTGGTGTAGCGGAGGCCGCCGCCGGTCGCGGCGCGGCCGGCCGAGGTGGCGGCGGGCAAGGTGCAGCCGGGGGCGGGGTGTTCGGTGTCGGCGTCGCCCGCGGTCTGCACGCCGGGGGAGAGCTCGGTGAGGCTGTGGCTGCTGGGGGCGAGGAGGACGGTGCGGCCGCCGGAGAGGTCGATGGCCGAGCGGATGACGCCGCGTTGGGTGGCGCCGAGCCGGTCGGGGTCGGTGACCAGGAGGGTGGTGCGGGGGCCGGCGGCGTCGGCCGCCTCGCGGGCGGTGGTGACGACGCGGGTGGTGACGCCGCGTTCCTTCAGGAGCTCGGCGACGGCATGGCTGCCGAAGGGGTCGGTGGTGCGGGGGTTGAGGTAGCCGTGGCGGGAACCGGAGTTGAGGGCGGCCGTGACGATGACGCCGGCGGCGAGGACGGCGACGGCGGTGAGGGCACGGCGGATTTGGCGGATGCGGCGCGTGCGCGCGTCGGGGTCGCCGGGTGCGGGAGCGGGGAGGGGGGCGGTGACCTCGGGCTCCCGCGCCTCGGACGCGGGCGGGGCCGCCGTCGCCGTCGGTGCGGCCGGGTCGGTCGGGCCGGTCATGCGGTGGGTCCCGTCAGCAGCGGCTTCGCGCGGTCCAGGGTGAGGTCGAGGGTGCGCAGGCGGGCATACGTGTCGGCGTCGGCGGTGCGGCCGCCGTAGGTGACGTCGTCGAAGGTACGGGCGGCGGCACGGAGTTCGGCGGCGTGGTCGGGGAGGGAGACGGCGGCTTCGGCGGCGGCCTCGTCGGCGGTGCGGCCGGGGCGCGGGTCGAGCAGGGTGCGTTCCTCCAGGGAGCGGACGACGGCGCGCATGCGTTCCTGGACGGCCTCGGTCCAGCGGCCGGCGGCGGCGTGGGCGTCGGCGGCGGTGCGGTGGTCGGCGGCGCTGCGGGTGCTGTCGCTGAAGAGGACGCCGGCGCCGGTGGTGATGCGGCCGGGGGTGCCCAGGCGCCACCAGAGGGCGCCGACGGCGAGGAGGACGAGGACGAGGATCACGAAGAGGCCGAAGCCGCCTCCGGGGGTCGCCCCGGAGGCGGCGCCGAGCAGGTCGTCGAGCCAGTCGAAGAACTTGCGCAGGGCGCGGTCGAACAGGCTCGGGTCGTTCTCGTGGTACATCGGCTTGGACAGTTCGCGTTCGGCCGCTTCCCTGGCGGGTTCGCGCGGTGTCGTCACCGGTGGTGTCTCGGCGCTCGGCAGGAGCGTCGTGGCGCGGGTGATGAGGCCCCCCGTACTCATCATCTGTGCGTCAGCCTCCGGTCGTGCCGTAGTTCTCGAGGCCGGCGGCCCGGGCGAGCTCCAGGTCGAGTCCCTCGCGGCGGATGCGCTGGTCGACGTAGAGCAGGACGGTGACGCCGGACTGGAACGGCATGACGATGGTCTGCGCGATGATCAGGCCGATCGCGGGGGCGATCAGCGCGCCCCAGTTGTTCATGCCGCTGCCGTCCTCCAGGGCGTCGAGGCCACCGCTGAAGGCGAGGAGGCTGAGGATCTGGAACGGGGCGACGATCATCGCCGAGATGAAGAAGGCGATCAGGGTGGTGAGGATCGTGATGCCGCAGATCCGCCACCAGGTGTTCTTGACGAGCTTCGAGGAGCGGGCGAACGCCTTGAGGACCGAGCTCTTCTCCAGCATCAGGGCGGGCGAGGCCAGGCTGAACGTGATGCCCAGCCAGATCAGGAGCGGCACCCAGACGAAGACGCCGAGGATGACGAGGCCGACGTTGTCGGTGAGGGCGCCCGGCAGGATCAGGACGGCGCCGAGCAGGACGGCGCCGAGGGCCAGCAGCAGGGTGAGCCCGATCAGGCGCAGCAGCTGGGGGCGGGCCTCGCGCCAGGCGCCGGAGACCGAGGACTGCTGGCCGAGCACGGCGCGGCTGAAGACCATCGTGAGCATCGCGGTGACCACGATCGTTCCGAGGGCCTGGATGAACTGGATCACCGCGGAGGCGCCGAGGGTGCTGCCGAGCGAGTCGAAGACCTCTTCGGGGCCGGCGTCCGGGTCCGCGGCGAAGGTGATGTCGTCCAGCATGAACTTCTGGACGATCACGCTGATGATCTGGACGACGGTGGCCACGACGAGGGTGATCGGCAGGACCGAGCGCCAGTGGGTGCGCATGGTGGCGACGGCGCCGTCGAGGATCTCGCCGAGGCCCAGGGGCCGCAGCGGGATCACACCGGGCTTCGCGGCGGCGGGGCGGCCCCACTGGCCGGGGCCGCCCGGGTAGCCGTACTGGGAGCCGTACTGGCCCGCCTGAGGGGTGCCTGGCTGCTGTCCCCAGCCCGTGGTGGGCTGCGGCTGGGCCTGCGGGGTCTCGGGCGTGGTGCCCGGGCTCGACCACTGACCGGGCGGCGGCTGCTCGGCGGACCACTTCGGGCCGCCGGTGGGCTGCGCGGGCTGTTCGGGCGCTGCGGGCTGCTGCGCGCCGCCGTCGGTGCCCGGCCGCTCGCCGTCGGACGGAGAGGATCCGGGCGAAGCCCAGCCCGGAGAGTCGTTCATCGTCACTCCTTCATGTGCGCCTGCCGCGGCGGGGCGCTGGTCGCTGCCATCGTGCCACGTAGGGGGCCCGAACGGAGTAGGGGGTGGGCGGCGGATCGGGCACGATGGCGGGGCGGGGAGGGCCGGTTCGGGGCGATCCTGACCGGTCGGTCGATCCCGGGCGGTGCTGAGGGGTCTTCGCAGCCCGTACCTTCAATAGTCGACCCGATCGGGGCAGACTGCGTGGAGCTGATCTCCACGCAGGTCCGAGGGTCGATTTCCAGCCCTTTTGGCTGTGGGACAGCTCACCGCCGGGTAACGATTAGCTAATGGGATGATGTCAAGCATGAAGGGACGAGTCCTTGTCGTCGACGACGACACCGCGCTGGCCGAGATGCTCGGCATTGTGCTGCGTGGAGAAGGTTTTGAGCCGTCGTTCGTAGCGGACGGCGACAAGGCGCTGGCGGCCTTCCGGGAGGCGAAGCCCGACCTGGTGCTGCTGGACCTCATGCTGCCCGGAAGGGACGGCATAGAGGTGTGCCGGCTCATCCGGGCCGAGTCCGGCGTGCCGATCGTCATGCTCACCGCCAAGAGCGACACGGTGGACGTCGTCGTGGGCCTGGAGTCCGGGGCCGACGACTACATCGTCAAGCCGTTCAAGCCGAAGGAGCTGGTGGCCCGTATCCGGGCGCGCCTGCGCCGGTCGGAGGAGCCCGCGCCCGAGCAGCTGGCCATCGGTGACCTGGTCATCGACGTGGCCGGGCACTCGGTCAAGCGGGAGGGCGCTTCCATCGCCCTGACCCCGCTCGAGTTCGACCTGCTGGTCGCCCTCGCGCGCAAGCCCTGGCAGGTCTTCACCCGTGAGGTGCTGCTGGAGCAGGTCTGGGGCTACCGGCACGCGGCGGACACCCGCCTGGTCAACGTGCACGTGCAGCGCCTGCGCTCCAAGGTCGAGAAGGATCCGGAGCGCCCCGAGATCGTCGTGACGGTGCGTGGTGTCGGCTACAAGGCCGGACCCAGCTGACGTGCAGTCCGGCACCTCCGGCATGTCCGGCAGGGTCCCGGGCGGCCTCCGCCCGTGGAAGTTGCGCCTCGGTCGGCTGTTCCGGGACCGTGCGTCGAGCAGCCGCGTCCTACGGCTCTTCGTACGGGTGGCCCGTCGGCCGCTGCTTCCGGCTGTCCGCCTGTGGCGGCGCAACATCCAGCTCCGGGTGGTCGCGGCCACCCTGCTGATCTCGCTCGCCGTGGTCCTCGCCCTGGGCTTCGTCGTCATCGCCCAGGTCAGCAGGGGTCTCCTGGAGGCCAAGGAGGAGGCGGCGCAGAGCCAGGCCGCGGGCGGGTTCGCGGTGGCGCAGGAGAAGGCCAACGCCCCGGCCGCGGTGGACGGGCCCGACGCCACCGACAACAAGGTCGGCAGGGATGCCAGTACCTGGATGAACTCCCTGGTCAAGCAGTTGGCCAGTGGGGGTCAGACCGCCTTCGAGGTCGTCGCGCTGGGCGCGGGAACGGGCGACGAGGCGCTGCCGGGGACGCAGGGCGTCAAGGGGGCCCGGGCCTCCGGGAACGTGGACCCGACCGCCAGCGTCCCGCTGGGGCTGCGCCGTGCCGTCAACCATGCCACCGGTGCCTTCAAGACCTTCTCCGAGATCCGGTACACCAGCGGGGACGGGGCGAAGGAGCCCGAGCCGGCGCTGGTCATCGGCAAGCGTCTCTCGGACATCAACGGTGACCCGTACGACCTGTACTACCTCTTCCCGCTCACGCAGGAGGAGGAGTCCCTCAATCTGATCAAGGTCACCATCGTGACCGCGGGTCTGTTCGTCGTCGTCCTGCTCTGCGGGATCGCCTGGCTCGTCGTACGCCAGGTGGTGACCCCTGTGCGGATGGCCGCCGGGATCGCCGAGCGGCTCTCGGCCGGGCGGCTCCAGGAGCGGATGAAGGTCACCGGTGAGGACGACATCGCGCGTCTCGGCGAGGCCTTCAACAAGATGGCGCAGAACCTCCAGAACAAGATCCAGCAGCTGGAGGAGCTGTCCCGGATGCAGCGTCGCTTCGTCTCGGACGTCTCGCACGAGCTGCGTACCCCGCTGACGACGGTACGGATGGCCGCCGACGTCATCCACGACGCCCGGGTCGACTTCGACCCGATCACCGCGCGCTCCGCCGAGCTGCTCGCCGGGCAGCTCGACCGGTTCGAGTCGCTCCTGGCCGACCTGCTGGAGATCAGCCGGTTCGACGCCGGGGCCGCGGCCCTGGAGGCCGAGCCGATCGACCTGCGGGACGTCGTGCGCCGGGTCATCGACGGCGCCGAGCCGCTCGCCGAGCACAAGGGCACCCGGATCCGGGTCCTGGGCGACACCCAGCCGGTCATCGCCGAGGCGGACGCCCGGCGGGTCGAGCGGGTGCTGCGCAATCTGGTCGTCAACGCCGTGGAGCACGGCGAGGGACGCGATGTGGTGGTGCGGCTGGCGTCCGCGGGTGGGGCCGTCGCCGTCGCCGTACGGGACTACGGGGTCGGGCTGAAGCCCGGCGAGGCCACCCGCGTCTTCAACCGGTTCTGGCGGGCCGACCCGGCGCGGGCGCGTACGACCGGTGGGACGGGCCTGGGCCTGTCCATCGCCGTCGAGGACGCCCGGCTGCACGGTGGCTGGCTGCAGGCCTGGGGCGAGCCGGGCGGCGGCTCGCAGTTCCGCCTGACCCTGCCGCGCACGGCCGACGAGCCGCTGCGGGGCTCGCCCATCCCGCTGGAGCCCGAGGACTCGCGGGCCAACCGCGCCAACCGGGCCCGGGCCGCGGCCGAGGCCGCGGGTGGCGCGGCGGAGCGTACGCCCGCGGAGCAGGGCGACCGTTCGTCGATACCGCCGCGCTCGCCCGTCGCCGGTGCGATGCCGGTGCCCGCCGACCCGACGGCCCTGCCGGGGAACGGGGCCAGGGTCGTGGCCCGCCCGGCCGACCAGGCACAACAGGAGGACCGAGCCGATGGACGCTGAGCCCTTGGACGCGCGGGCGGGGCGTGCGCGGGTGCGGCGCCGGCGGCTGCGTACCGTACGGGCGTACGCCTTCGGGGCGGTCGGGCTGCTGCTCGCCGGCTGTGCCTCCATGCCGGACAGCGGTGACATCCGCCCGGTGCAGGCTTCGCAGGGCGTGGACTCGCAGGTGCGGGTGTTCGGCGTACCGCCCGCGGACAAGGCGAGCCCGGCGGAGATCGTCGACGGCTTCCTGGAGGCGATGACCAGCGACGACCCGCAGTTGGAGACCGCCCGGAAGTACCTGACCGAGGCCGCCGCGAAGAACTGGAAGCCCGGCTCGGCCGTCACCGTGCTGTCCTCCGGACTCAACCGGGTTCCCAACCGGGGCGAGAAGGACCCCGAAGGGCCCCGCTGGAAGGTCACCGGCAAGAAGCTCGCGACCGTCGACGAGCACAGCGCGTACCAGCCGCAGACCGGGGCAAGGGAGTACGAGGAGTTCCTCCAGCTCGTCCAGAACGAGGACAAGCAGTGGCGGATCTCGACCCCGCCGAGCGGGCTGGTGCTCAGCGAGTCGGACTTCCAGCGCATCTACATGCCGGTCAACAAGTACTACTTCGCGGGCGGCACGCTCGTCGCCGATCCCGTCTACGTGCGTCAGCGCACCGATCCGGACTCGCGGATGGACCCGACCACGCAGACCGTGCAGTCGCTGCTGGCCGGTCCTTCGCGGTGGCTGGCCCCGGTCGTGGAGTCCAGCTTCCCCACCGGTACGGAACTGAGCCCGGGCACCAAGTCCCTTTCGTACGACGGGCAGAACACGCTGCGCGTGCCGCTCAACGAGAAGGCCGAGAACGTCGCGCAGCCGCAGTGCAAGAAGATGGCCACCCAACTCCTGTACACGGTCAAGGATCTGACGGGCTCCCGGCTGGACCAGGTCGAACTGGTGCGGGCCGGCGGGAAGTCGACGTCGCTGTGCTCGGTGAGCGAGGTGAGCGCGACCGCGATCGCGGGGCGGCCCAAGATTCCCGAGTTCCAGTACTTCGTCGACAACGACAAGCGGCTGGTCCGGATGAAGTTGGACACGAGCAGCGAGGACCAGCAGGCCCGGTTCGAATCGGTGCCGGGGCCGCTGGCCACGCCTCCGGGGTTCAAGGTCAGATCGGCGGCGGTCTCGCACGACGAGCGGCGCGCGGCCGTGATCTCCGAGGACGAGCACGCGCTGTACGTCGTCGCGCTGGTCGGGGGCGGGACGATGCCGCAGCCGTTGCCGATCGGCAAGGGCGGCAAGGCGGCGCTGCTGACCGCGCCGAGCTGGGACGCTTCGGGTGATCTGTGGGTCGCGGACCGGGATCCTCAGGCGCTGGGGCTGTGGCGGGTGCCCGGTGGTGCCGGGACGCCGGAGAAGGTGCAGGTCGCGGGGCTCGACGGGCGAAAGATCGTCTCGTTGAAGGCGTCCGCGGACGGGGCGCGGATCGCGCTGCTGGTGGAGCAGCCCGACGGCAACAAGGTGCTCTACGTGGGGCGGATCGAGCGGCCCGACGGCAAGACGGACTCCTCGGCGGTGTCGGTGCGCGAGCTGCGTCCGGCGGCCCCGCAGATGGTCGACGTGACGGCGATGAGCTGGGCGCCGCGCGGGCGGCTGCTGGTGGTGGGCCGGGAGAACGGCGGCGTGCAGCAGGCCCGCTACATGCTGGCCGACGGTTCGATGGTCGCGGCGAGCCTGCCGGGGGCCACCGGGCTGTCGGAGGTGGCGGTCGCGGCCACGGAGGACGAGGCGAAGCCGAAGCCGGTGGTCGCCTACTCGGAGGACGGCATCGTGTGGCTGCCGCCGGGGGCGCAGTGGCGCACGGTGGCGGGCGGCCGGTCTCCGGTGTACCCGGGCTGACCCGCCCTCGCGGAGCGGGTTGTCCACAGGGGTCGCGGGGTGGTGCCGCGCCCGTCAGTGTGGAGCCGTGCGGGGTTGGTGGCAGGAGTTCGCCGGGCTGGTCCTGCCGGTGGACTGCGCCGGCTGCGGGGCGGTCCGTGTGCTGGTGTGCGCCGAGTGCCGGGATGCGCTGAGCGGGGCCGGGGAGGGGCCGGTGCGGCCGTCTCCGCGGCCCGCGGGGCTGCCGGTGGTACGGGCCGCCGCCGTGTACGAGGGGGCCGTACGGAGCCTCCTGCTGGCCCACAAGGAGCGCGGGGCGCTGCCGCTGGCCGGGGTGCTCGGTGCCGCGCTGGCGGTGGCCGTCGCGGGCGGTGCCGGCCGCGGTGGTGTGTCCGGGCCGGGTGGCGCGGGGGAGGTGGCGTTGGTCCCGGTCCCGTCGGCGCGGCGGCAGGTGCGGGCGCGCGGGCACGATCCGGCGCGCAGGATCGCCCTGGCGGCCGCGGGGCGGCTGCGGCGGACGGGTGTTCGCGCGCGGGTGGCGCCCGTACTGGGGCTGCGGCGGGCGGTGGCGGACCAGGCGGGGCTGGGGGCCCGGCAGCGCCGGGAGAACCTCGCGGGGGCGCTGGCGGTGCGCCGGGGTGCGCGGGCGCTCCTGCCGGACGGGACCCGGATCGTGCTGGTGGACGACCTCGTCACCACCGGGGCGACGCTGGCGGAGGCGGCCCGGGCGGTGCGTGCCGCGGGGCTGGTCACGGGCCCGGGGGCGGCGCTGAGGGCGGCGGTGGTGGCCGCGCCGGCGGACTCGTTCAGACGGATCGAGCGGGTGCCGCGCGTTTGAGCAACTCGTACAGAAGAAAAATCTTGTGAATAGATTCGGAACTGGCGGGGAAGGCCCATCGTTGCAGGTAGTAAGAGGGAACAGCCACTTCGTCGGAAGTACATTCCGGTAGCGGGTGCCGACAACCGCCATAGAGGGATATGTTCGGTTGTAAGGAACTCAGGAGGCTGTCTCTCGACTCCGAAGTCGGTGGGGTGTTGATCTTGCCGATGGGGGAGGAGGAGGTGAAAGTCGCCAAGTCCGAGGCTCCGGCCTTCACCGGAGTCTGGTGCGAAAGGGAGACGCTTCGCCCCGTCGGGTGGAGCTATCCGGGAACGGAGTTCTGCGTGGACATCGTCGTCAAGGGCCGCAAGACCGAGGTGCCCGAGCGGTTCCGCAAGCACGTGGCCGAGAAGCTGAATCCGGAGCGGATCCAGAAGCTCGACGCCAAGGTGATCAGCTTGGACGTCGAGGTGTCCAAGGAGCACAACCCGCGTCAGGCCGACCGTTCCGACCGCGTGGAGATCACCCTGCGTTCGCGGGGCCCGGTGATCCGGGCCGAGGCCGCCGCCGCCGACGCGTATGCGGCGCTGGACCTCGCTCAGGACAAGCTGGAGGCCCGGCTGCGCAAGCAGCACGACAAGCGTTACACCCGCCGCGGCAGCGGCCGGATCTCGGCGGCGGAGGTCGCCGACGTGGTGCCGGGCGTCGCCTCGCTGAACGGCAGCGGCCAGCCGGTGTCCGAGGAGAAGAAGGACGGGGTACCGATCACCCGGATCGGATCCATCGAGGTGCAGGGCGAAGGCCCGCTCATCGTCCGCGAGAAGACCCACTCGGCCGCACCGATGTCGCTCGACCAGGCCCTGTACGAGATGGAACTGGTCGGCCACGACTTCTATCTGTTCGTCGACTCCGAGACGAAGTTGCCCAGTGTTGTCTACCGCCGTCATGCCTATGACTACGGAGTCATCCACGTGAACCCGGACGGTGCCTCCAGCTCGGAGGAGCCGCGGGGCGGCGCCGGTGGCGCGCTCGGCGGCTGAGATCGATCACATCGGTTCGTCGCCCCCGGGCAGGCGCTCAGGCGCCCGCCCGGGGGCATCTGTGTGACGGGTGTACGACGGGTATGCGCCAGGTGGCTCACTTGTGGCCCCCGGGCCGTGGCGCGGGCATGGAATCATGGCGTGCAGTCAACCGGCTGCGGTGTGTGTCCGGTTGGCCCAGCAGCTGAGCACATGCAGGGGGAGGAACGATGGCGGACAGCTTCGGGCCGGTGCGCGGGGACGACGGCGTCGCGGGCTGCCGCGGGACGGACGACCCGGCGCAGGAGACCGCCCGGGAGCCCATCAGGGTGCTCGTGGTCGATGACCACGCGCTCTTCCGGCGGGGACTGGAGATCGTCCTCGCGCAGGAGGAGGACATCCAGGTCGTCGGTGAGGCCGGGGACGGGGCGGAGGCCGTGGACAAGGCGGCCGACCTGCTTCCGGACATCGTGCTGATGGACGTGCGGATGCCCCGGCGCGGTGGGATCGAGGCGTGCACCTCGATCAAGGAGGTGGCCCCCTCCGCGAAGATCATCATGCTGACGATCAGCGACGAGGAGGCGGACCTCTACGACGCGATCAAGGCGGGCGCGACCGGCTACCTCCTGAAGGAGATCTCGACGGACGAGGTGGCCACGGCGATCCGGGCGGTGGCGGACGGCCAGTCGCAGATCAGCCCGTCGATGGCGTCGAAGCTGCTCACCGAGTTCAAGTCGATGATCCAGCGGACCGACGAGCGGCGGCTGGTGCCCGCGCCGCGGCTGACGGACCGGGAGCTGGAGGTCCTGAAGCTGGTGGCCACCGGTATGAACAACCGTGATATCGCCAAGCAGTTGTTCATTTCCGAGAACACCGTGAAGAACCACGTCCGCAACATCCTGGAGAAGCTGCAGCTGCACTCCCGGATGGAGGCCGTGGTCTACGCGATGCGGGAAAAGATCCTCGAAATCCGCTAGGCCGTCCCCGGAAGGGACGGCCTGGCCGGCCCACGGGATGTCCGGCCCGACCGGCAGGACATCCCCAGGGCTCAGAGAGCGGCCAGTTCCGCGGTGACGGCCGCCGCTTCCGCGGGCGAACTCGCGCGTTCGACGCGTACGTCCTCGCAGCCGACCCATTCCGCCGCCTCCCGCAGAGCCAGGGCCATCGCGCCCGCGGCCTTCGGGGAGGTGAGCGAGAGCTGCCGGGCGACCAGGGTGCGGCCCTCGCGGGCCGGGTCGACGCGGCCCTGGAGCCGGCCGCCGGCCAGCAGCGGCATCGCGAAGTACCCGTGTATCCGCTTCGGCTTGGGCACGTACGCCTCCAGGCGGTGCGTGAAACCGAAGATCCGCTCCGTGCGGGGGCGGTCCCAGACCAGGGAGTCGAACGGCGAGAGCAGCGTCGTGCGGTGGCGGCCCCTGGCGGGCTGCGCGAGAGCCGCCGGGTCCGCCCAGGCCGGCTTGGACCAGCCCTCCACCTCGACCGGGACCAGCCCGGAGTCCGCGACCACCGCGTCGAACTGCTCGCCCTTGAGACGGTGGTAGTCCGCGAGGTCGGCGCGGGTGCCGACGCCCAGGGACCGGCCGGCCAGGGCGACCAGGCGGCGCAGGCACTCGCGGTCGTCCAGGTCGTCGTGGAGCAACGCGTCGGGAACGGCCCGCTCGGGCAGGTCGTAGACCCGCTTCCAGCCGCGGCGCTCGCTGCAGACCACCTCGCCGGTGTCCAGCAGCCACTCCACCGCGATCTTGGTCTCGGACCACTCGAACCACTCGCCGCCGTTCTTGGCGCCGCCCAGTTCGGTGGAGGTCAGCGGGCCGTCCGCCTTCAGCCGGTCCAGGACCGCCCGCGTCGAGTGCTGCTTGTCCTCCAGGATGTGCCAGCGGTGGCCGCGTGCCCGGTTGGCCCGGCGGCGGAACGCGAAATGCGGCCATTCCTCGATCGGCAGGATGCAGGCGGCGTGCGACCAGTACTCGAAGGCGTGCCGGTCCGACCAGTACGCCCGCTCGACGGCGTCCCGGCCCACGGCGCCCAGGCGCGCGTAAGGGATCAGCTCGTGCGAGCGGGCCAGGACCGAGATGGTGTCCAGCTGCACGGCGCCCAGGTGGCGCAGGACCCCGCGGACCCCGCCGCGCCGGTCGGGGGCGCCGAGGAAGCCCTGCGCGCGCAGGGCGATGCGCCGGGCGTCGTCGGCGGACAGGGAGAGCGAAGCGGTGCCCGAAGTCATCCCAGCAGACTAGGACGTACCACTGACAGCGGGCAGGTAGGGCAGTCGCGAGGGCAGGCCCAGGTCGGAGGGGAGCAGGGCGCCGACCCAGCAGTCGCGGGCGGTGCCGCGCTGCTCGATGCCGGCCCGCATGACGCCCTCGACCCGGAAGCCGGCCTTCTCGGCCACGGCGCGGGAGCCCGCGTTGCCGACCTCGGCCCGCCATTCCAGCCGGGCGACGCCCAGCTCGGTGAAGGCCCAGCGGGCGACGGCCAGGACCGCCTCGGTCATGTAGCCGTGGCCGCGGTGTTCCTTGGTCGCCCAGTAGCCGATCTCGTGGCTCGCGAAGCCGCCGGTGCCGCGGACGTGTACGCCGACGGACGCGACCAGCGGGCCCCGCGCCCCCAGATGTACGGCGAAGGGCATGGCCGTGCCCTCGCGCCAGCCGGTCGGGGCGATCTCGTTCACGAAGGCGTGCGCGTCGGCGTGCCCGTAGGGGGAGGGGACCACCGTCCAGCGCTGGATGTCGGCGTCCTGCGCCGCGGCGTAGACCTCGTCCTCGTCCGCGGCGGTGAAAGGCCGCAATACCAATCGGTCCGTGCTCAGTGTCGTGGGCTCCATGAACGAATTCTGCTGCCGTCCCGGTGACGGGGGCGAACAATTTTCGGTGATCCCTCCGGGCGATGCGGCACCTTCGGTGTCCCCCGTACGTTCTCAATCCGGGCACCCGTGCCCTCAGGGAAACGGCGGACCTCCCGACGCGGCCACGTCCTCGCTTACGATGGCCGTTGCGGTGGGGCCCACCTGCCGTGCCCGTGTACGTACAGTGCCCAGGCCCGACCGGCAAGGAGACAAACCTCGGTGTCCGTCTTCAACAAGCTCATGCGTGCAGGCGAAGGCAAGATCCTGCGCAAACTGCACCGCATCGCGGACCAGGTCAACTCCATCGAAGAGGACTTCGTCAACCTCTCCGACGCCGAGTTGCGGGCGCTCACGGACGAGTACAAGCAGCGTTTCCAGGACGGCGAGAGCCTGGACGACCTGCTGCCCGAGGCGTTCGCGACCGTGCGCGAGGCGGCCAAGCGCGTTCTCGGCCAGCGGCACTACGACGTCCAGATCATGGGTGGCGCGGCGCTGCACCTCGGCTACGTGGCCGAGATGAAGACCGGTGAGGGCAAGACCCTCGTCGGCACGCTGCCCGCGTACCTGAACGCGCTGTCCGACAAGGGCGTCCACCTGATCACGGTGAACGACTACCTCGCCGAGCGTGACTCCGAGCTGATGGGCCGGGTGCACAAGTTCCTCGGCCTGGAGGTCGGCTGCATCCTGGCGAACATGTCGCCCGCGCAGCGCCGCGAGCAGTACAGCTGCGACATCACCTACGGCACGAACAACGAGTTCGGCTTCGACTACCTGCGCGACAACATGGCGTGGTCCCAGGACGAGCTCGTCCAGCGCGGCCACAACTTCGCCGTGGTCGACGAGGTCGACTCGATCCTCGTCGACGAGGCGCGTACCCCGCTGATCATCTCCGGCCCCGCCGACCAGGCCACGAAGTGGTACGGCGACTTCGCGAAGCTGGTGACCCGCCTGACCAAGGGCGAGGCCGGCCAGCCGCTGAAGGGCATCGAGGAGACCGGCGACTACGAGGTCGACGAGAAGAAGCGCACCGTCGCCATCCACGAGACCGGTGTCGCCAAGGTCGAGGACTGGCTCGGCATCGAGAACCTCTACGAGTCGGTGAACACCCCGCTCGTCGGTTACCTCAACAACGCGATCAAGGCCAAGGAGCTCTTCAAGGCCGACAAGGACTACGTCGTCATCGACGGCGAAGTCATGATCGTCGACGAGCACACCGGCCGTATCCTCGCCGGCCGTCGCTACAACGAGGGCATGCACCAGGCGATCGAGGCGAAGGAAGGGGTGGACATCAAGGACGAGAACCAGACCCTCGCCACGATCACCCTGCAGAACTTCTTCCGCCTGTACTCGAAGCTGTCGGGCATGACCGGTACGGCCATGACCGAGGCCGCCGAGTTCCACCAGATCTACAAGCTCGGTGTCGTCCCGATCCCGACCAACCGCGACCTGGTCCGCAAGGACCAGCCGGACCTGATCTACCGGACCGAGGTCGCGAAGTTCGCCGCCGTCGTCGACGACATCGCGGAGAAGCACGAGAAGGGCCAGCCGATCCTCGTCGGTACGACGTCGGTCGAGAAGTCCGAGTACCTCTCCCAGCAGCTCTCCAAGCGCGGCATCCCGCACGAGGTGCTCAACGCCAAGCAGCACGACCGTGAGGCGACGATCGTCGCCCAGGCCGGCCGCCGGGGCGCGGTCACGGTCGCCACGAACATGGCCGGTCGTGGTACCGACATCAAGCTCGGCGGCAACCCGGACGACCTCGCCGAGGCCGAGCTGCGCCAGCAGGGCCTGGACCCGGAGGAGCACATCGAGGAGTGGGCGCACGCCCTCCCCGCGGCGCTGACCCGGGCCGAGGCCGCGGTCAAGGCGGAGTTCGAGGAGGTCAAGGAGCTCGGCGGGCTGTACGTGCTGGGCACCGAGCGCCACGAGTCCCGCCGTATCGACAACCAGCTGCGCGGTCGCTCCGGCCGACAGGGCGACCCGGGCGAGTCCCGCTTCTACCTGTCGCTGGGCGACGACCTGATGCGTCTGTTCAAGGCGCAGATGGTCGAGCGCGTCATGGCGATGGCGAACGTCCCCGACGACGTGCCGATCGAGAACAAGATGGTGACGCGCGCGATCGCGTCGGCCCAGTCGCAGGTGGAGACCCAGAACTTCGAGACGCGTAAGAACGTCCTGAAGTACGACGAGGTCCTCAACAACCAGCGTGAGGTCATCTACGGCGAGCGCCGCCGCGTCCTGGAGGGCGAGGACCTGCAGGACCAGGTGCGCCACATGATGGACGACACCATCGACGCGTACATCGCGGCCGAGACGGTCGAGGGCTTCGCCGAGGAGTGGGACCTGGAGCGCCTGTGGGGCGCCTTCCGGCAGCTCTACCCGGTGAAGGTCACCATCGAGGAGCTGGAGGACGCCGCGGGCGACCGCGCGGGCATCACCGCCGAGTTCATCGCGGAGTCCGTCAAGGACGACATCCACGAGCAGTACGAGACGCGCGAGAAGACGCTCGGCTCCGAGATCATGCGTGAGCTGGAGCGGCGCGTGGTCCTGTCGGTGCTCGACCGCAAGTGGCGTGAGCACCTGTACGAGATGGACTACCTGCAGGAGGGCATCGGCCTGCGGGCCATGGCCCAGAAGGACCCGCTGGTCGAGTACCAGCGCGAGGGCTTCGACATGTTCAACGCCATGCAGGAGGGCATCAAGGAGGAGTCCGTCGGCTACCTGTTCAACCTGGAGGTCCAGGTCGAGCAGCAGGTCGAGGAGCTGCCGGTGCAGGACGCGGCGCCGTCGCTGACGAAGGAGCCGGTGGGCGCGCGTCCGGAGATCCGGGCGAAGGGCCTGGACGCTCCGCAGCGGCCCGACCGGCTGCACTTCTCCGCCCCGACGGTGGACGGGGAGGGCGGTGTCGTCGAGGGCGACTTCGACAGTGACGTCGCCGGCGGTGACGGTGACGGGATGACGCGGGCGGAGCGTCGCAAGGCGCAGAAGGCCGCGGGCGGGCGTCGCCGGAAGAAGTAACCCTTCGCAGGGTTGCGCGTGAGCTGTCGGCCGGGGCCCCGCGTCGTGCGGTGCGGCGCCGTTGCCGGGGGCGCCGCCCCCGGACCCCCGCGCCTCGAACGCCGGCGGGGCTGAAACGGGCGGCGACAGCTCACGGGCGGGGCCCCTGGATTTCCACCGCCGCGCAGCGCCAGCGGAGGTCCGGGCCCTGTTCGAGGCGGAAGGCCATGGCGGTGAGGCGGTCGCCGGTGGCGATGCGGGCGAAGGCCTCGATGACTCCCGGGCCGGGCGTGAAGCGTCCGCACCGGCGGATCACCGGGCGGAGGCGGTCGCGGAGGGGGTCCGTGGGGGCCAGGGTGATCAGCTGCTGGTAGGCGGGGCCGATGGTGTGGCCGAGGAGCGAGTGGACCGGGCGCAGGCCGCTGACCACCGCGAGGAGGTGTTCGGCGAACCAGTGGTGCGGGCCCTGTCGCAGGGTGAGCGGCGGGCCGGCCGGGCGTCGTGGGTCGCGGCGGCCCGCGGGCCGGGTCCGGGGTCGGCCCGCGGGCCGTCGGCGGCTGCCGTCGTTGCCGGTCATCGTGCCGCGCATCGTGGTGTCCATCGCGAGCTGCCCCCGAACAGGCCGGGCCCGGAGCGGTACCGGGCGGTAACTTGATGGGGATCTTCTACGGCCGCCGCACAGGCTCCGCAACCACGCCGGCGGCCCGCCCGACCACCGGCCCGCTTCACCTATCAGGGTGGGCGGCGGCCGGTCACCGGCCCCGGGCGGCGCCCGTGCGCGTACCCGGGTGGACGGGCGCGGCTCCCGGTCCTGCGCCCCGAAGGGGGACGGAGTCCATCACCCGCCCGGCCGCGCCCGAGTCGTATCCTGAGGGCGTTTCCGACTACCGAAAGCAGCCGGCCATGCGCGTGTACGTCCCCCTGACCCTCCCCGGGCTCGCCGAGGTGCACAAGGCGGGTGAGCTGGGCCCCGCCCCGCTGTTGGCGTACGCCGTCACCGCCGGGCTCCGCGAGTGGTACGTCTCGCAGGACATGGAGGAGCTGGAGTACGCCGCCCTGAACCGGGCCGCCCTCGCCTCCCTGCGGCTGGTCGCCGCGGACGCGGGCGCCCCGCGCCGCCGTGTCGTGGTCGCCTTCGACGTCGACGACAAGGCCGCCACCGCCGCTCCCGGGGACGACGAGGCCGCTCTCGGCCGGGTGACCCTCGGCGCCGCCGTACGGCTCGCCGTGGCCGCCGCCGTGCACGTGGACGCCGATGACGCCGACGAGGACGTGGCGGCCGCCGTACGGGCCCTGGAGGCCGCCGACGGCGGGGACACGGACGCGCAGGACACCGTCGACGCCACCGAGGACCACGAACTGCTGTGGTTCGGCGTGCAGGAGATTCCGGGGCTGCTGAAGTGACCGACACGACCACCGCGGCCACCGCCTCGACGCTCCCGAACCACATCGTCTGGGACTGGAACGGGACGCTCCTCCACGACATCGACGCCGTCATAGTCGCGACCAACGCCTCCTTCGCCGAGCTCGGCTTCGCGCCGATCACCCTGGAGACCTACCGCGACCTGTACGTCGTACCGGTGCCGAAGTTCTACGAGCGCCTCATGGGACGGCTGCCCACCGACGAGGAATGGCTCGTCATGGACGACACCTTCCACCGCCACTACTGGGCCGCCGCAGCGGACTCCGGGCTGGCCGAGGGCGCCCGCGAGCTGCTCCGGGACTGGCAGCTGGACGGGCTCACCCAGTCCCTGCTGTCCCTCGCGCCCCACGACAAGCTCGTCCCCCTGGTCCGCACCCACGGCATCGACCAGCACTTCCTGCGCGTCGACGGCCGCGTCGGCCCCTCCCACACCTCCAAGGCGGGACACCTCGTACGCCACCTGGCCGCCCTGGACGGGACGGGGGTGACGGCGGACCGTACGGTCCTCATCGGAGACGCCGTGGACGACGCCCTCGCCGCCGCCCACGTCGGCGCCCGAGCCGTGCTCTACACGGGTGGCTCGCACAGCCGCAGCAGTCTGGAATCAGCCGGAGTACCGGTCGTCGACAGCCTGGCCGAGGCCGTCCGGACAGCTCGCGAGCTGGCCGGATAGCGACGGGACGGGCCGCTGCACGGACGGCCGGTCACGTCGCCGGCCAGAGTGTCAAAGTTCCACCCCAAGATTTGTACAGATGCAGCGAATGACGTCCTGGGGGTAGGTCGGGATAGCCTTGTACCCGTGATCAGCGCGATAGTCATCGGGGGCACCGAAGCCTCCGGCCTGCGCCCGGCGCACGACCGTGCCCGGGCCTTCGCTGATCCCCGCCCCCGGGACGTACAGCCGATCATGGCTCATTCCCTCCCGGTCGGCTCTCTCGACGGCATAGCGTCGATCCCGAACGGACACCCCGCCTCGCGGCGCTATGTCATTCCTTCCTTCACCTACGTCACGCAATGGCGCGCGACAGGAGCCAGAGGACATGCAGACCAAGCTGGACGAAGCAAAGGCCGAGCTGCTCGCACGGGCGGCCCGGGTAGCTGAGCACAGCCCGGCCGGGGGGCTACTTCCGACTGGGTCCGAGCGGGGAGGCCGTCCAGATCAGGACACGGTGCTCTCCTACCTCCAGCGCTACTACCTGCACACGGCGCCCGAGGACCTCGCGGACCGCGACCCGGTCGATGTGTTCGGAGCCGCGCTCTCGCACTACCGGCTCGCCGAGAACCGGCCGCAGGGCACCGCGAACGTGCGCGTGCACACCCCCACGGTGGAGGAGAACGGCTGGACCTCCAGCCACTCCGTCGTCGAGGTGGTCACCGACGACATGCCCTTCCTCGTGGACTCCGTGACGAACGAGCTGTCCCGCCAGGGCCGCGGCATCCACGTCGTGATCCACCCGCAGGTCGTCGTCCGCCGTGACATCACCGGCAAGCTGATCGAGATCCTCGGCCCCGACTGCGACGCCCACGGCCCCGCCACCGCGCGTCCCCACGACTCCCTCGTCGAGTCCTGGATCCACGTCGAGATCGACCGCGAGACCGACAAGGCCGATCTCAAGCAGATCACCGCCGATCTCCAGCGCGTCCTGTCCGACGTGCGCGAGTCCGTCGAGGACTGGGAGAAGATGCGCGAGGCCGCGCTGCGCATCGCCGAGGGCCTGCCCGACGAGCCCACCGCCCCCGACCTGCGCGAGTACGAGCTCGAAGAGGCCCGTGAGCTGCTGCGCTGGCTCGCCGACGACCACTTCACCTTCCTCGGCTACCGCGAGTACAACCTCGTCGACGGGGACTCCCTGTCCGCCGTGCCCGGTACCGGCCTCGGCATCCTGCGCTCCGACCCGCACCACAGCGGCAAGGAGGACGGCCACCCGGTCTCGCCGTCCTTCAACCGGCTGCCCGCCGACGCCCGCGCCAAGGCCCGCGAGCACCGCCTGCTGGTGCTGACCAAGGCCAACAGCCGCTCCACCGTGCACCGCCCCTCGTACCTCGACTACGTGGGCGTCAAGAAGTTCGACGCCGACGGCAACGTCGTCGGCGAGCGCCGCTTCCTCGGCCTGTTCTCCTCCGCCGCGTACACCGAGTCCGTGCGCCGCGTCCCGGTCATCCGCCGCAAGGTCGCCGAGGTCCTCGCCGGCGCCGGCTTCTCGCCGAGCAGCCACGACGGCCGCGACCTCACGCAGATCCTCGAGACCTACCCGCGCGACGAGCTGTTCCAGACCCCGGTCGACCAGCTCCAGGCCATCGTCACCTCCGTCCTGTACCTCCAGGAACGCCGCCGGCTGCGGCTCTACCTGCGCCAGGACGAGTACGGCCGCTACTACTCGGCGCTGGTCTACCTGCCCCGCGACCGGTTCACCACCGGGGTGCGGCTGCGCCTGATGGACATCCTGCGCGAGGAGCTCGGCGGCATCAGCGTCGACTTCACCGCGTGGAACACCGAGTCGATCCTCTCCCGCATCCACTTCGTGGTCCGCGTCCCGCAGGGCACCGAGCTGCCCGCGCTGACCGACTCCGACGTCGAGCGCATCGAGGGCCGGCTCGTCGAGGCCGCCCGCTCCTGGGCCGACGGCTTCCAGGAAGCGCTGATCGCCGAGTGCGGCGAGGAGCGCGCCGCCGAGCTGCTGCGCCGCTACGGCACCTCCTTCGCCGAGGGCTACAAGGCCGACCACTCGCCGCGCGCGGCCGTCGCCGACCTGATCCACCTGGAGCGGCTCGCCGCCAGCGACCGTCAGTTCGCGCTGTCGCTCTACGAGCCCGTCGGCGCGGGCCCCGGCGAACGCCGGTTCAAGATCTTCCGTACCGGCGACCAGGTCTCGCTCTCCGCGGTCCTTCCGGTGCTGCAGCGCCTGGGCGTCGAGGTCACCGACGAGCGCCCGTACGAGCTGCGCCGCTCCGACCGGGTCAGCGCCTGGATCTACGACTTCGGTCTGCGGATGCCCCTCGCCGGCAACGGGGACAACTACCTCGGCGACGACGCCCGCGAACGCTTCCAGGACGCCTTCGCCGCGGTCTGGCAGGGCGACGCGGAGAACGACAACTTCAACGCCCTCGTGCTCAGCGCCGGGCTCACCTGGCGGCAGGCCGTCGTCCTGCGCGCGTACGCCAAGTACCTGCGCCAGGCCGGTTCCACCTTCAGCCAGGACTACATGGAGGACACCCTCCGCAACAACGTCCACACCACCCGACTGCTGGTCTCGCTCTTCGAGGCCCGGATGGCGCCCGTGCGCCAGACCGCCGGCAGCGAGCTCGTGGACGCCATGCTGGAGGAACTCGACGGGGCCCTGGACCAGGTCGCCTCCCTCGACGAGGACCGCATCCTGCGGGCCTTCCTCACCCTCATCAAGGCCACGCTGCGCACGAACTTCTTCCAGCTCAACGGCGTGGGCGAGCAGCACTCGTACGTGTCGATGAAGTTCGACCCGCAGGCCATCCCGGACCTGCCGGCCCCGCGCCCGGCCTTCGAGATCTGGGTGTACTCCCCGCGCGTCGAGGGCGTCCACCTGCGCTTCGGCAAGGTCGCCCGAGGCGGCCTGCGCTGGTCCGACCGCCGCGAGGACTTCCGTACGGAGATCCTCGGCCTGGTCAAGGCGCAGATGGTCAAGAACACCGTGATCGTGCCGGTCGGCGCCAAGGGCGGCTTCGTCGCGAAGAACCTCCCCGACCCGTCGGTGGACCGCGACGCCTGGCTCGCCGAGGGCATCGCCTCGTACAAGATCTTCATCTCGGCGCTGCTCGACATCACCGACAACATGGTCGCCGGCGAGGTCCTGCCCCCGAAGGGCGTGGTCCGCCACGACGAGGACGACACCTACCTCGTCGTCGCCGCCGACAAGGGCACCGCGACCTTCTCCGACATCGCCAACGGAGTGGCCGAGTCCTACGGCTTCTGGCTCGGCGACGCCTTCGCCTCGGGCGGCTCGGCCGGCTACGACCACAAGGGCATGGGCATCACCGCCCGCGGCGCGTGGGAGTCCGTCAAGCGGCACTTCCGCGAGCTGGGCCACGACACCCAGACCGAGGACTTCACCGTCGTCGGCGTCGGTGACATGTCCGGCGACGTGTTCGGCAACGGCATGCTGCTCTCCGAGCACATCCGCCTGGTCGCCGCCTTCGACCACCGGCACATCTTCATCGACCCGCACCCGGACGCGGCCACCTCCTACGCCGAGCGCCGGCGCCTGTTCGAGCTGCCGCGCTCCTCGTGGGCCGACTACGACACCTCGCTGATCTCGGCGGGCGGTGGCATCCACCCGCGTTCCGCGAAGGCCGTCCCGATCACCGCGCAGGTCCGTGAGGCCCTCGGCATCGAGGCGGGCGTCACCAAGATGACCCCGGCCGACCTGATGAAGGCGATCCTGCAGTCCCCCGTGGACCTGTTGTGGAACGGCGGCATCGGTACGTACGTCAAGGCCACGGCCGAGACGCACGCCGACGTCGGCGACAAGGCCAACGACGCCATCCGCGTCAACGGCTCCGACGTGCGGGCCAAGGTCATCGGCGAGGGCGGCAACCTGGGTCTGACCCAGCTCGGCCGGATCGAGTTCGCCCGCACCGGTGCGGGCGGCGAGGGCGGCAAGGTCAACACCGACGCCATCGACAACAGCGCGGGCGTGGACACCTCCGACCACGAGGTGAACATCAAGATCCTGCTCAACGCGGTCGTCACCGACGGCGACATGACCGTCAAGCAGCGCAACAAGCTCCTCGCCCAGATGACCGACGAGGTCGGCCACCTGGTGCTGCGCAACAACTACGCGCAGAACACCGCGCTCGCCAACGGCGCGGCCCAGGCCCCGAGCCTGCTGCACGCCCAGCAGCGCTACATGCGGCGGCTGGAGCGCGACGGGCTGCTCGACCGGGCGCTGGAGTTCCTGCCCACCGACCGGCAGATCCGCGAGCTGATGAGCAGCGGCAAGGGCCTGACCCAGCCGGAACTGGCCGTGCTGTTCGCCTACACCAAGATCACGGTGGCGGACGAGCTCATCGCCACCGAGCTGCCGGACGACCCGTACCTGCGCCGCCTGCTCTTCGCGTACTTCCCGGCCGCCCTCGCCGAGCGGCTCACCGAGCAGATCGACGCGCACGCGCTGCGCCGGGAGATCATCACCACCATCCTGGTCAACGACACCGTCAACACGGGTGGTTCGACCTTCCTGCACCGACTGCGCGAGGAGAGCGGGGCCTCCACGGAGGAGATCGTCCGCGCGCAGCTCGCGGCCCGCGAGATCTTCGGCCTGGCCGACGTGTGGGACGCGGTGGAGGCGCTCGACAACAAGGTCGCCGCCGACGTCCAGACCCGGGTGCGGCTGCACTCGCGGCGCCTGGTCGAGCGCGGTACCCGCTGGCTGCTCAACAACCGGCCGCAGCCGCTCCAGATCACCGAGACCATCGCCTTCTTCCAGGAGCGGGTGGGCCAGGTCTGGGCCGAGCTGCCGAAGCTGGTGCGCGGCGCCGACCTGGAGTGGTACCAGTCGATCCTGGACGAGCTGACGGGCGAGGGCGTCCCGGAGGAACTGGCCGCCAAGGTGGCCGGCTTCTCCTCCGCCTTCCCGGCGCTGGACATCGTCGCCATCGCGGACCGCACGGGTGCGGACCCGCTGGAGGTCGCCGAGGTGTACTACGACCTCGCCGACCGCCTGGCCATCACCCAGCTGATGGACCGGATCATCGAGCTGCCGCGGTCCGACCGCTGGCAGTCGATGGCCCGTGCCTCCATCCGCGAGGACCTGTTCGCGGCGCACGCGGCTCTGACGGCGGACGTGCTGTCGGTGGGCGAGGGCACGTCGACTCCCGAGGAGCGCTTCAAGGCGTGGGAGGAGAAGAACGCGGCGATCATCGGGCGGGCGCGGACGACTCTGGACGAGATCCAGGGGTCGGACGACTTCGACCTGGCGAACCTGTCGGTGGCGATGCGGACGATGCGGTCGCTGTTGCGCGTGCACAGCTGATCGCGGAGCTGTACCGAACGGGCCGGGCCCGGGACCACAAGGTCCCGGGCCCGGCCCGTTCCTGGGTTTGCTGCCGGGTGCGGCGCCGTTGCGGGGGCGCTGCCCCCGGGCCCCCGCGCCTCAAACGCCGGCGAGGCTGAAAGATTGCCTCAAGCGCCGGCGAGGCTGAAAGGGTGTCTCAAACGCCGGCGAGGCTGAGGGAGCGCCTCAAGCGTCGGCGGGGCTGGATGGAGCGGCCGGGGTGGAGGGGGTGTGGAGATCGGACGTGGTGGCTGTTGCGGTGAGGGTCCATAGGTCGGCGGCTGCTTGCGGGGCTATGGCGTACGCGCGGACGCCGCCGTTGTCCATGGGCTCGGTGGGGGCGGCGATGCGGGCGATGTCGCAGTCCTCCAGGTAGAGGCCTCCGCGGCCGTGGAGGAGGGGGGACGTGGCCGCCCAGAGGCCGGTGGCGGCGCCCTGGGAGGCGGTCTTGAAGTCGGCGCCGATCACGTGCCCGTGCTCGTCCACCCAGCCTCGGTCGATCTGTTCCCGGAGGGTCATCTCCCGCTGGAGGCCTGTGATGATCTTGCCGGGGTGGAGGGCGAACGCCCGAACGCCGTCGCCCCGCCCGAGAACGTCGAGGTGCACGGCGAAGAGGGCGTTGGCGGTCTTGGACTGGCCGTAGGCCAGCCACTTGTCGTAGCCGGTGCGGAAGTGCGGGTCGGGCCGGCGGATGTCCGTCAGGGAGTGCCCGGAGGAGCTGTTCACGACGACGCGCGCACCGTCGGCGGCTGCCAGCAGCGGGTACAGCTCGCAGGTCAGCGCGAAGTGTCCGAAGTGGTTGGTGGCGAGCTGGCTCTCCCAGCCGGGGCCGACGCGTCGCTCGGGGGTGGCCATGACGCCGGCGACGGCCATCAGCAGGTCGAGCCGTGCGACGGAGTCACGGATCCGGGCGGCGGCGGCGCGGACGCTGTCGAGGTCGGCCAGGTCCATCGGGACGACCTCGCAGCCGGGCAGGTCCCCGACGGCGGCGCGGGCGGTCCCCGGCCGGCGTGCCGGGACGATGACCCGGGCCCCGGCGGCGGCCAGGCCCCGCGTGGTCTCCAGACCCAGTCCGGAGTAGCCCCCGGTCACGACGGCGGTGACGCCGGACAGGTCGAGGCCTGCCAGGACGTCGTCTGCGGTGCTGGTGGCGGAGAAGGGCAAGCCGAGCGGATGCTGAGTTGTGGTCATGCCGACGACGCTAGGAACTCGAGTGAGGTCTAGATCAAGTCCGACCTAGGCTGGTCGCATGGTGACCACCGAGACGCGCACGAGGACCCTGGGTATCGGCGAGGTGGCCGAGCGGACCGGCCTCAGTGTGCACGCGCTGCGTTTCTACGAGCGTGAGGGCCTGCTGGTCGGGCCGGTCCGGCGGACCACGGGCGGTCGGCGGCGGTACGCCCCGGTCGATGTCGACTGGTTGCTCATCTGCGTCAAGCTGCGGGAATCCGGGATGCCCCTCGCCGACCTCAAGCGGTTCGCGGAGCTGGTGCGGCAGGGTCCGGGCAACGAGGCCGAACGCCTCGCGCTCCTCGACGTGCACCGGCGGCGCGTCGAGGAGCGGATCCAGGCGTTGGAGGAGTGCCGTTCGGTCATCGCCGGGAAGGTCGGCGTCTACGCCGAGCACCTCGCCCGCGGCGAGGCCGGCGGCCTCTGGGATCCGACGGCACGCCCTAGCGACGGGTGAAGGCGTCGTAGGCGTCGCAGACTTCCTTCGAGGGGCCGTCCATGCGCAGGACGCCGGCTTCCAGCCAGATCGCGCGGTCGCAGGTCTCGCGGACCGTGTTGATGCCGTGGCTGACGAGGAAGACGGTGCCCGCGCGTTCGCGGAGTTCCTCGATGCGGGCCTGGCTGCGGCGCTGGAAGGCGGCGTCGCCGGTGGCCAGGGCCTCGTCGATCATCAGGACGTCGTGGTCCTTGGCGGCGGCGATGGAGAAGCGCAGTCGGGCGCCCATGCCGGAGGAGTACGTGCGCATGGGCAGGGAGATGAAGTCGTTCCGCTCGTTGATGCCCGAGAAGTCGACGATCTCCTGGTAGCGCTCGCGGATCTGCTGCTTGGACATGCCCATCGCGAGACCGCCGAGGACGACGTTGCGCTCGCCGGTCAGGTCGTTCATCAGGGCGGCGTTCACGCCGAGCAAGGACGGCCGGCCGTGCGAGTAGATCCGGCCGTGGGTCACCGGCTGGAGGCCGGCGATGGCGGCCAGCAGGGTGGACTTGCCCGAGCCGTTCGAGCCGATGAGGCCGATGGCCTCGCCCTTGTACGCAGTGAAGGTGACGCCCTTGACGGCGTGCACCTCCTTGACGCCCGCGGGCTCCTTGCGGGAGAAGACCCGGCTGAGCGCGGCGGTGGCCCCGCCCTTGCGGGCGCCGGCGCCGTGGACCTTGTAGACGATGTGGACCCCGTCGGCGATGACGGTCGGTACCCGGGTGTCGGTGGTCGTCGCGGTGTCAGCCACGGCCGTACTCCTCTTCTGCCTTCCAGAACCAGATGAAGCCGCCGACCCCGGCGAGCAGGGCCCAGCCGATGGCGAGGGGCCACACGTGGGGCGGGAGCGAGTGGGCCTGGAAGCTGTCGATCAGCGCGAAGCGCATCAGGTCGATGTAGACGGCCGCGGGGTTGAGCTTGAGCAGTGTCAGCACCCAGTGGTGCGGCAGGTGGTCCGACTTGAGCATCTGGTCGATGGACCACATGACGCCCGAGGAGTACATCCAGGTGCGCAGGACGAAGGGCATCAGCTGGCTGACGTCCGGGCTCTTGCTGCCGATGCGCGCCATGATCATCGCGCAGCCGGCGGCGAAGACGGCCATCAGCATCAGGGCCGGGACGGCCAGGAACCAGGACCAGGCGGGCCGCTGTCCGAAGGCCAGCAGCAGGATGACCAGGGCGCCCATGGTGACGAGCAGCTGCTGGAAGAGCTGGACGACGGTGGAGATGGGCAGGCTGGCGCGCGGGAAGTGCAGGGCGCGTACCAGGCCGCGGTTGCTGTGGACGGAGCGGGTGCCGGCGTTGATGGAGCTGCCGATGAAGTCCCAGACGAAGATGCCGGTGATCAGGAAGGGGACGTAGTCCGGCACGCCGTTGCTGGCCTTCATCACGATGCCGAAGATGAAGTAGTAGACGGCCGCGTTCAGGAGCGGGGTCACCAGGTGCCAGAGCTGGCCGAGCTTCGCCGTGCTGTAGGTGGCCTGCATACGGGCGGTCGCGTACGCGGTCACGAAGTGCCGGCGGTCCCAGAGTTCCGCGATGTAGCGGGGGAGCGTGGGGCGGGCGCCGCTGAGGGTGAGGCCGTGGGCGGCGGCGAGTCGCTCGAGTTCCGCGGAGGGCGGCGCGGGCTCGATCGTGGGTGCGGTCGCGGTGGTCACAGGTTTCGCTTTCGACGGGGGTCAGTACGTCACTGCCGAGGTCGGGACGGGTCCGTATCGTCGCTACGGCGAAGTTAGGGCATGGCGCGTCGGAACGCAACCGTATCGTCGTTACGTGAGCGCGGTTATGCTCTGTCCATGACCCCGGATCCCGCCGCTTCCGCCCCCGCCCCCGCCCGTAGAGCCCCTGCCGGGGCCGCCGTCCTGCGCGCGGACGTGACGGAGGCGATCCGCGACGCGGTGGTGGAGGAGCTGGCCGCGGTCGGGTTCTCGAAGATGTCCATCGAGGGCATCGCCCGCCGGGCGGGGGTCGGCAAGACCGCGGTCTACCGGCGGTGGAAGTCGAAGCTGCACCTGGTGCTGGACCTGGTGGGGGCGTTCGCGGTGGACGGCCTGCCGGTGCCCGCGACGGGCTCGCTGTACGGCGACGTAAGGGCCCTGCTGGAGGTCATGTCACACGTGCTGCGGCACCCGGTGGCCTCCGCGGTGATCCCCGACCTGCTCGTGGAGGCGGCACGCAACCCGGAGATCGCCGAGGCGGTGCGCGGCGCACTGCTCGACGGGCAGCGCCGCATGGCGGAGGGGATCGTCTCGGCCGCGGTCGCCCGCGGTGAACTCGCGGCGGGCATCGACCCGGCCCACGCCCTCGACCTGCTGATCGGCCCGCTCTACTGGCGTCAGGTGGTCGTCCGGGACGCGGTCACCGGGAGCCACCTCGACGTGCTGGCCCACCAGGTGGTGGCGGGCCTCAGGGCGAGTTCCTAGAAGCTCCGGTTCCTGTCGGCTACGGCCATACGGGGGCGGCCAGGACCGGCGTCGGTGCGGGCGCCGCGGGGGTCGGGCGGCGGTCCTCCAGGGGGATGACCGCAGGCATCGGGGTCGTCTGCCCGAGGAAGACCCGGCGCACCACCCGCTCCGCCGCGTGCCCGTCGTCGTGCGTGCAGAAACGCGCGCGGAACGCCGCTCGCAGTTGAGCGGAGCGCGAGCCCTGCCAGTGGCCCGTGCTGAAGATGTCCACCAGCTCGTCCTCGGTCCGGGCGATCGCGCCCGGCGGGCACGACCGCAGGTCGAAGTAGGTGCCCCGGGCCGCCTCGTACGCCTCCCAGTCGTCCGCGTGGATCACGATAGGCCGGTCCAGCGCCGCGTAGTCGAACATCAGGGACGAGTAGTCCGTCACCAGCGCGTCCGAGGCCAGGCACAGCTCCTCCACCGAGGGGTGGGAGGAGACGTCGATCAGCCGTGGGTGCGGGTCGGGGGAGGGCGGGACGTCCGCGTACGTGAGGTGGGTGCGGGCCAGGATCGTGAAACGCGGGCCCAGGTCCCGCAGCACCCGCTCGAAGTCCAGGTGGTCCGGCCGGCTGCGCCGGTAGTCGCGGTGCGTGGGCGCGTACAGGACGGCGGTCGAGCCCGCCGGGATGCCCAGGCGCTCGCGCAGCTCCAGCACCTCGGCGGGACCCGCCCGGTGGAAGATGTCGTTGCGCGGGTAGCCGTACTCCAGCGTCGTGTAGGAGGACGGGACGGCCTTCTCCCACACCAGGGTGGAGTGCCGGTTCGAGGAGAGCAGGTAGTCCCACTGGTCGGCGCCGCGCAGCAGGCCCGCGAAGTCCGTCGTCGGGGTGGCCGCCGGGCGGTCCTGGAGGTCGAGGCCCACGCGCTTGAGCGGGGTGCCGTGCTGGGTCTGGACCAGGATCTGGCCCGGGCGCTTGACCAGGGCGCGGTCGAAGTTGACGTTCGTGACCAGGTAGCCGGCCCTGGCCAGGGCGGTCCAGTACGCCGCCGAGCCCGGGCGCAGCGCCGTCGTCTCGCGGGGCAGGGTCGGGGCGTGCTCCGGGTCGCAGATCCACGCCGTGCGCATCCGCGGCGCGAGCTCCCGCAGTTCGGCCTCGATCGCCGCCGGGTTGCAGGCGTAGCCGCCGTGCCAGTACGCGGAGAAGACCGCGAGTTCCGGGCGCACGGGCAGGAGGCGCTGGATCCGGTAGTGCAGGCGCAGGGCCGTCTCGCGCAGGCCCCGCCCCAGGGCCGCGGCCGCGCGGCCCAGCGCCGGTCCGCCGGCGCGCAGCGCCGACAACAGCCGGTAGGTGCGTCGGGTGCCCAGCCGCATCAGGGTGTGCCGGACCCGGTCGGTCCGCGACCGCGGCGGCAGGGCGTCGCTGCCGCCGGGGACGTGGTGGCGGCGCAGCAGGGCGCAGGCGCGGGCGAAGAACTCGGCCCGGGCGGCGCGCGGGAGGCGGCGCGGGTCGGCGTACAGGGCGCAGAAGTGCTCGGCCATCCGGCGGTGCAGGGTGGGGCGCCAGCGCTCCAGCTCGGGGCGGCCGGCGAGGTGGCCGAAGACCCGGTCGTACTGGTCGAACACGTCGAGGTGGCGGCGGCTGGTGGTGGTCAGGATCGAGCCGGTGCGCCGCTGCCGGTAGTGGACGCAGACCCGGTCCAGGACGGCGACGGACTCCGCGGCCAGCAGGGCCGGGTAGGTCCAGGGGGTGTCCTCGTAGAGGCCGGGCGGGAAGGTGAGGCCTTCGCGTTCCACGTACTCGCGGCGGTAGGCCTTGTTCCAGACCACCAGCAGCATGCCGAGGAGGGCCGGGCGATCGGCGAGCCGGAAGCCGGCCGGGCCCTCCTGCGACAGCCGGTGGGAGAGGCTGTTGCGGACGAGTTCGCCGGTCCAGAAGGTGCGCGCGTAGTCGTAGACCAGGACGTCCGGGGAGCCGGTGGCCTTCAGCCGGTCGGTGATGGCCTGCAAGGCGCCGGGGGCGAGGGTGTCGTCTCCGTCGAGGAAGACCAGGTAGTCGCCGGTGGCCCGCGCCAGGCCCGCGTTGCGGGCCGGTCCCGGACCCAGGTTGTGCGCCAGGTGGACGGCCGTCACCCGCGGGTCACGGGCCGCGTACTCGTCGATGATCGAACCGCAGGCGTCCGGGGAGGCGTCGTCGACCGCGATCAGCTCCAGGTCCGGGTACGTCTGCCCCAGCACCGAGTCCAGACTCTCCTGGAGGTAGGCCTGGACCTTGTACGCGGGCACGATGACGCTGAACCGGGGCACGGCACATCCAGGGGTCGGCGCGGGTATTCGGCCCAGGAACCCCCGGTGTGGCGATCGGGTTACGCGGTGTGTGGCAATCGGGTTACGCAGTGTCGGCGGGCCACGTCACGTGCCGTGCGGAGGGCGGAGGGCGGAGGGCGGAGGAGGGGGCCGGGGCGCCGGGGGCGGGGTCACTTGATGGCGCCGGCCATCACCCCCGAGACGAACTGCCGTTGGAAGGCGAAGAAGACGACGAGCGGGACGGCCATCGACAGGAACGCGCCGGGCGCGAGCACGTCGATGTTGTTGCCGAACTGCCGGACCTGCTGCTGGAGCGCGACCGTGACCGGCGGGTGCGCCGAGTCCGCGAACACCAGCGCCACCAGCATGTCGTTCCACACCCACAGGAACTGGAAGATGCCGAGCGAGGCGATCGCCGGTCCGCCGAGCGGCAGCACCACCCGGGCGAACAGCCGTAGTTCACCCGCCCCGTCCAGACGGGCCGCCTCCAGCAGTTCGCGCGGGATCTCCGCGAAGAAGTTGCGCAGCAGGAACACGGCGAAGGGCAGTCCGAAGGCGGTGTGGAAGAGGACCACGCCCGCGGTGGTCTCGAACAGCCCGATGGATCCGAAGAGTTCGGAGACCGGGATCAGCGCCACCTGCACGGGGACGACGAGCAGCCCGACGACGACCAGGAACAGCCAGTCCCGACCGGGGAACTCCAGCCAGGCGAAGGCGTATCCGGCGAACGCGCCCAGCGTCACCACCAGCAGGGTGGCCGGCACCGCGATCGCGAAGGTGCTGAGGAGGGAGCCGGTGATGGTGTCGTTCGTCAGCAGCCGCTCGTAGTTGTCGGCCGTGAGCCGTGAGGGCGCGGTCAGCACCTGCCACCAGCCGCCGTCGTTGAGGTCGGTGGGGGAGAGGAACGAGGACAGCAGCAGCCCGAGGGTGGGCAGCAGCCAGAAGAGCGCCGCCACGACCAGGAAGACGCGCAGGGCTCCCCCGGCGAGCCGGGCGGAGGCGCGCGCGGCGTACGAAGGCCCGGTGCCGGCGAGAACGGCGGACGAGGACCCGGACGAGGACCGGGCGGACGAGGGCCCGGCGGACGAGGACTCGGCGTGTGCGGGTCCGGCGGGCGAAGGTCCGGCCTGGGCGGGCCCGGCGTAGGTGGGCTCGGCCGCCTTCGGGTCCGGCGTCGCGTCGGTACCGCTCATCGGGTCCCCTCCTTGCGCAGCCGACGGATGTTCACGAGCATCACCGGGACCACCAGCACCAGCAGCAGCACCGCGATGGCGCTGCCCAGCCCCGGATCGGCGTCCGTGCCGAAGGAGGTCCGGTACAACTGGAGCGCGAGCACGTTCGCGTCGTCCTGGACCGCGCCCGGCGCGATCACGAAGACCAGGTCGAAGATCTTCATGACGTTGATGACGAGGGTGACCAGCACGACCGCCAGGACGGGCGCCAGCAGCGGGACGGTGATCCGCCGGAACACCTGCCATTCGTTCGCCCCGTCCACGCGCGCCGCCTCCAACAGCTCCCGCGGTACGGCGGCCAGCCCGGCCCCGATCAGCACCATCGCGAAACCGGCCCACATCCATACGTACGCCCCGATGACCGCCGGGGTGACCAGCGCCGGGCCGAGCCACTGCACCCCCGCGTACGCCTCCCGGAAATTGGCCGCGGGCAGCCGCAGCAGGGCCCCGTCGGCCTTCGCGGACAGGGCGAAGGTGCCGTCGGCGCCGGCGGTCGCGGTGTCGACCACCCGGCCGTCCTTGACCGCCTCGATCCGCATCCCGGAGAAGCCCTGCTCGGTCGGGTCGACCACGTTCGTCGCCCCGCCCCCGCCCCGGGTGAAGTCCTGCCAGACGGTGCCGGTGACCTTTCCCGGCACGGCCTCGGAGGTGCCCGCGGTGCGGGTCCCGTCCGGCAGCGCCTCCGGTGCCACCCCGACCAGCGGCAACAGCACCGGGGTACCCGCGCGGACGGGGTCGCGGGTGATGAAGGCGCCCCCGCCGGCGTCCGCGAGCGGCGAGTCCCGGCCCGGGCGGGCCTTGGGGAAGGCCGAGGACTCCGCGAAGGTGTCGTGGACCCCGACCCAGACCGCGTTGGCGACCCCGCGGTCGGGATCGTGGTCGTAGACGAGCCGGAAGATGATGCCCGCGGCCAGCATCGAGATGGCCATCGGCATGAAGACCAGCAGCTTGAACGCCGTTCCCCAGCGCACCCGTTCGGTGAGCACCGCGAAGATCAGACCGAGGGCGGTGGCCGTGGCCGGGGCGAACACCACCCACAGCGCGGTGTTCCCCAGCGCGGTACGGATCGTGTCGTCGCTCAGGATCTCCCGGTAGTTGTCACCACCGACGAAGGTGTCGCCGGAACGGTCGAAGAAGCTGCGGTAGAGGGAGTAGCCGATCGGGTGCACGACGAGCGCACCGAGCAGCACGAGCGCCGGGAGGAGGAACGCCGCCGCGATCAGACGGCGGCGCCGCGCCTCCGCGGACACGACGCCCTTCACGGCGGTGCGGGTGGTGGCGGCAGGGGCCGGCACGGGATCAGTTCCCGTAGGCCTTGGCCGCGTCCGCCTCCAGTTTCGCCTGGGTCCCCGCCACGTCCGACGGGTTCGCCAGGAAGTCCTGGAGCGCCTTTCACTCGCCGGCGCCCGGGGTTCCGCCGAAGGCCGCCGGGGCCTGGTCCGACATGTCGAAGCGGAAGTCGTCACCGGCGGCGATCAGCGCCTTGGCGATGTCCCGTTGGATGGCGTTCGGATAGGAGCTCGGGTTCACGGCCTTGTTCGGGGAGACGAAACCGCCCTGAGCCGCGTGGATCTCCGCCGCGTCCGGGGAGGCCAGGAAGGTCAGCAGGGCCTGCGCCCCCTTCGAGGGCTTCAGCGCGACCGCCACGTCACCGCCCGAGACCACCGGAGCCTTCGCGCCGACCGCCGGGAAGGGGAAGACGAGGGCGTCCTCGCCGACCTTGGCCTCCGTCTGGGCGATGTTCACCGCCACGAAGTCGCCCTCGAAGACCATCGCCGCCGCCGGTCGGTCGCCACCGGTGAAGGTCTGCGTCACCGACTTCGGGAACTCGGTGGACAGTGCCCCGCTCGGCCCGCCCGCCAGGAAGTCCTTGCGTCCGAACAGCTCGCCGAGGGTGGTCAGCGCCTGTTCGACGCTGTCGTCCGTCCACTTGATCTGGTGCTTGGCCAGCTGGTCGTACTTCTCCGGCCCGGCCTGGGAGAGGTAGATGTTCTCGAACCAGTCGGTGAGGGTCCAGCCGTCCGCGCCCGCCACCGAGACGGCCGGGGTGCCGGAGGCGGACAGGGTGTCGGCCGCGGTGATCAGTTCCTTCCAGGTCTTGGGCGGCTTCACCCCCGCCGCCTCGAAGGCCTTCGCGTTGTACCAGATCAGCGACTTGTTGGCGGCCTTGTAGTACACGCCGTACTGGGTGCCACCGACGGCGCCGAGCGTGCGCCAGCCCTTGGAGTAGTTCGCGTCGAGCTGGGCGGTGGCCTCCGGGCCCAGCGGCTGCGCCCACTTGTTCTCGACCGCCGCCGTCAGCGCCCCGACCTGCGGGAGCAGTGCCACGTCCGGCGGCGCACCGCCCGCGATCTTCGTGCCGAGGAAGGTGACGATCGGGTCCTGGGCCGGGACGAAGGTGACGGTGGCACCCGTCCGCTTCTCGAACTCCTTCAGGACCTTGGTGAAGTTCTCCTGCTCCGGGCCCGTCCAGACCGCGGCGACCTCGATCTTCTCGCCGGGCAGTTTCGGTAACTGCACCCGGGGCGCGGCCGTGCTGCCCTCGGGACCTCGCGGCTCCTGCGTCCCGTCGTCCCCGCACGCGGAGAGGGTGAGGGCGGCCGCCGCGGCGAGCGCCGTCCAGGTGAGTGTCGTACGGCTCGTTCCGTGCCTGCGCATGGTTCTGCCCCCGATGCCCGTGATGTGTCCTGGACCACAAGGTCTACGCCGAGCCGTGCGCCCCCGCAATACCGCCTCGCGGGGGCGCGTACGTGCGTCAGGGCGCGGGCGGGAACAGCACGGGTATCGCCGAGACCAGGTGCGAGGCCCGGTCCAGGGCGCTGGCCAGCAGTGCGAGGTCGGTGGGCCCGTTGCCCAGCTCACGTACCGGGCGGCGGGCCGGCGGATCACCCATCCGCTCCCACTCCACCGGGACCACCGTCGGCCGTTGGGTCGCCGTCCGGGGGATCCGACCGGTGACCCGGCCCGCCTGGAACGGCACCGTCCGGCCGTCGCCGAAGCGGAGCAGGCCGCGGCCCGGGCCCGGCTGGTCGGGGGCGTCGAGCTCCACGCGCAGGGTGGTCAGCCGGGCGAGCCCGGTGTCCGCCGTACGGTCCGGGCGGGCGCT
Organism: Streptomyces virginiae; assembly: GCF_041432505.1. Classification (GTDB taxonomy): domain Bacteria; phylum Actinomycetota; class Actinomycetes; order Streptomycetales; family Streptomycetaceae; genus Streptomyces; species Streptomyces virginiae_A. The sequence goes on along the minus strand of NZ_CP107871.1, from coordinate 3,565,286 downwards.
GGCGGCCACCAGGTGCACGCCGAGGCGGGCGCCCTCGCGGGCCACCGCCTCCAGGGCCCGCACCACCGAGCCGGCGGCGGGGCGGCCCGTACTGCCCAGCCCCGGCGCGACCAGCGCGTCGAGGTCGTCCACGAGGACCACCAGGCGGGGCAGCGGGCTGGGCCCGGCCGGATCGGTACGGGTGCTCGCGGCCCGCAGCCGCAGGGTGCCGGTGCGCTGCGGGTCGAGGTCGCCGCGCTGCTCGCCCGGGGTGGGCCGGCGCGGCGCGACCATCCGGTCGGACACCTCGCGCTGCGCGTGCCACTCGGCGAAGGACAACTCCTCCAGCAGTTCGGAGCGGCGCTTGAGCTCCGCGCCGAGGGCCTGCGCGAACTCCCGCATGCGCAGCGGATCGGCGGCGACCAGGTGGGCGCAGACGTGCGGGAGTTCGGTGCAGGGCTGCAGCCCGTCGCCGCGCTCGCCGCCCGCCCCGTCGAGGAGGAGCAGTCCGAGCCGGTCGGGCCGGGCGGCCGCGGACAGCGACGCGGCCACCGAGCGCAGCAGCTCGGTCCGCCCGCTCCCGGCGGGGCCCTCGATGAGCAGGTGCGGGCCGTCGTGGACGAGCTCGGTGCCGACGGGGCCGCGGCGTCCGCTGCCCAGCACGATCTCGGCGAGGCCGCCCATGCCCTGCCCCTGGTCGGTGGCGGCGGCCCAACGGGCCATCAGGGAGGCCGGGGTGGCCCGGGCCAGCCCCAGCTCGTCCAGCAGCCGCGCGGTGGCGGGCAGGGTGGCGGCGGTCGTCCGGTACGGGTCGGCGGAGCCGCCGCCCTCGGCGGTGCGCAGCGGGGCCAGGGCGCGGGCGAAGCGCTCGGCCCAGGCGGCCGAGACGGCGTCGGAGGTCGCGGTGCCCCCGGACGGGACCGGTCTGCCGCCGTCGAGGGTGAAGGTGCGTACGGCCGTGGCCACGTCGCCGCTGAGCAGGGCGACCGCGCCGCAGTCCCGGAAGGCGGGGGCGCTCGCGCAGGCGGCCTCGTACGTCTCGGCGACCGGTGAGGCGGGGGTGGCGGCCGGGGCCTCGGCGAGCACGAGCACGTGGATCCCGGCGGCCGGGCCGTGCGAGGCGAGCCGGCCGGTGATGTCGCGCAGCGGGCCGGCTCCGGGATCGCCGTCGAGGACGAGGAGCGTGTACGGGCCCCGGTACGCGTCGGCGGCCTGCCGGATCTGCCCGGGGTCGGCGGCGGCCCAGTGCGTGCCGAGCGGACCCTCGTCGATGCGCCGGGTCAGCTCACTCGTACGGGCGACGGCCTGGTCGCGGTCGTAGGCGAGCAGGAGCCGGCAGTCCTGGCCGTGCGCCGGCCGTACGTGGGGCAGCCAGCCGAGCCAGCCCCAGTCGCGCCGCCGGTCGGCGAGACCGCGCGCCCGGTCGGCGGAGACGAGCACGATCTCCAGCTGCCCCGGCGCGTGCAGTGCCGCCAGCTGCGCGACCACCCAGCGGGCGGCCCCGGCCAGCCGGGCCCGCGGGCCGGCGAGCCCGAGGGCGCCGACGGCGAGCAGGGACACCCGGCTCCCGGCGCCGAGCCCCACGTCCAGCACGGCGGGATGCCCGGGCGTACGGGACCACAGACGCGCGGTGGGGCCCATCGCGGCCAGCAGCAGGGCGGCGGGATCGTCGGGGTGGGGTGCGGCGGGCATCGGTTCCTGGGGGGCCTCGACGGGTTCCTCGCCGCGCACCCACTTGCGGGCCCAGGCGCCGAGGCCCTTCCGCCGCCCGAGGCCGAGGCCGGGGCCGGTCGAGGGGCCGGTCGAGGGGCCGGTTCCGGGGCTCGGCGGCGCACCCTGCGGTCCGGCCTCACCCACGACGTCGGGGAGCTCGGGCGCGTCCGGCACCGGTCCGGGGGCGGCCGGATCCGCGCCGCCGGACGGACCGGCGAGGGGACCGGTGGGCGGAGCGGGGGCGACGGGCCGGGCGGAGATCGAGAGGTGGCCCTGGAGGTCCGGGGTCACCGCCAGCGCCGGAACGCCCGCCGGGGCCAGCCGCAGGGTGGACTCGCCGACCCGCAGCAGCGCCCCCGGGGGCAGGGCCACGGGCTGGGCCCCCAGCGGGGCGCTGTCCAGCGTGGTGCCGTTCGTCGAGTTCAGGTCGGCCACCGCGACCCGCCCGTCGGGGATCACCGTGACCGCGCAGTGCAGCCGGGAGACGTCGGGGTCGTCGAGGGGGACGTCGGCGTCGGCGGAGCGGCCCACCATGATCTGCCCGCTGTGCAGCAGGTGCACCCCGCCCGCGTCGGGTCCGGCGACGACGTGCAGCTGGGCCGCGCCGAGGCCGTCCTCCGGCAGCACGTCCGGCACGGGGCCGTGCAGCGCCAGCACCGCGCCGTCCACGAGCGGCGGCTCGCCGAGCACCCGCCGCTGGAGGTCGAGGCGCTCGGAGCCGGCGTACAGCACGACCGTGCCCCCGGTGTCGGGTCCGCCGACGGTCGCCGCGAGCCCGGAGGCGACCGCGGCCAGCACGGTGCCGACGGGCGCGGTGACGAGGACGTCACAGCTCGCGGGGGCGGTCGCGGTCTGGTGGCCGCTGCGCGACCCAAGGACGGTCAGCCGGATCTGCATCGCCGTCAGCGGTCCCTTCTGCGCGGTGCGCGGTGTGTGCGCCCGGCAGGGGAATCCCGTGACATGACCGTCCGGTCGCCCCCCACCCGGCACGGACGCGTCGTCCGGTCAGGTCTGCCCGGAAGGCGGGGCTCCCGTCCCGTGCCGTCCGTACATGTGCATCCTCGCACCTGTCACGGACAACACGCCCGGCACCCGGCAACAAATGATCTTGATGTGTCGGGACCCGGGTCGGACCCCGATCAGATCCGGCCACCAAGGCGGTGGAAGACGGGGAAAATCGCCTCCGGCATACCCCGCAAACATCACCCTCCGTACATATGTGCGGCAACCAACCTCCGCGGACCCGCGTCTTCCGAGGGGACACCCCCTAGAGTGGGCCGGAAAACCACTCAGCGGATCGACCACATTCAGACGACAGCATGGGAGCGCGAGACGTGCGGCCAGTCGGCAGCAAATACCTGCTCGAGGAGCCGCTCGGGCGCGGCGCCACGGGCACTGTCTGGCGTGCCCGCCAGAGGGAGGCCGCCGGCGCGGAGGCGGCCGTCGCGGGACAGCCCGGAGAGACCGTGGCCATCAAGGTCCTCAAGGAGGAGCTGGCCCAGGATCCCGACATCGTCATGCGCTTCCTGCGGGAGCGCTCGGTCCTGCTGCGCCTGACCCACCCCAACATCGTCCGGACCCGCGACCTCGTCGTCGAGGGCGATCTGCTGGCCCTGGTCATGGACCTGATCGACGGCCCGGACCTGCACAAGTACCTCCGTCAGAACGGCCCCTTCACCCCTGTCGCGGCGAGCCTGCTGACCGCCCAGATCGCGGACGCGCTCGCGGCCAGCCACGCCGACGGCGTGGTCCACCGCGACCTGAAGCCCGCCAACGTGCTCCTCGACGAGCGCGGCGGGCAGATGAAGCCGATGCTCACCGACTTCGGCATCGCCCGCCTCGCGGACTCCCCGGGCCTGACCCGCACGCACGAGTTCGTCGGCACCCCGGCCTACGTCGCCCCCGAGTCCGCCGAGGGTCGCCCGCAGACCTCCGCCGTCGACATCTACGGCGCCGGCATCCTGCTCTACGAGCTGCTCACCGGCCGCCCGCCGTTCGCCGGCGGCACGGCGCTCGAAGTGCTCCACCGCCACCTCAGCGAGGACCCGCAGCGGCCCTCGACCGTGCCCGAGCCGCTGTGGACGGTCATCGAACGCTGCCTGCGCAAGGAGCCCAACGAGCGGCCCAGCGCCGAGAGCCTGGCCCGCGGGCTGCGCGTGGTGGCCTCCGGCATCGGCGTGCACTCCTCGGCCGCCGAGGTGGAGGCCGCGCTCGGCGTCGGCGCCCTCCTCGCGCCCGACCCCTCGCCGGCCCCGGTCCCCGAGACCCCCGGCGCGCCCGCCGGCGGGTACGACCCGAACGGCATGACCAGCGTCCTGCCGCCGGTCGGCGCGGCCGACGCCACCTCCGTGCTGCCCATGGGGTCTCCCCGGCCCGGAGGGCCAGGGGAAGCGGCGGCCCCCGGGGCCGACCCGACCTCGGTGATGCCCCCGGTGCAGCGGCCCGACTCGCCGCATCCCTGGCAGTCGCAGATGCAGGCCGCCCGCGACCGCAACGAGCAGACGCAGATCCAGCGCCTCGACCCGAACGACGACCCGCTGCGCCGCCGCCCGCAGCGGCAGGCGCCGCCTCCGCCGCAGCACCGGCCCCAGCAGCAGCCGCCGCAGTACCGGCAGGGCCCGCCGCCCCCGCAGCAGCAGTACCAGCAGCCGCAGCAGCCGCAGTACCGCCAGCCGCCGCAGCAGCAGCAGTACGCGCCCCCGCCGCCGCAGCACTACCAGCCGCAGCAGCACCAGCCCCAGCCGTACCAGCAGCAGCCTCAGCCGCAGCAGCCCCAGTACCGCCAGCCGCAGCAGCAGCCCCCGCAGCCTCCGCCGCAGCAGCGGCCGGCCCCCCGGGAGCCGCGCGAGCCGCGCCGCCGCAGCGCCAACCCGGTGCGGATCCCCGGCCTCGGCTGCCTCAAGGGCTGCCTGGTGCTGATCCTGGTGTTCTTCGTCGCCGGCTGGCTGGTCTGGGAGCTGACCCCGCTTCAGGAGTGGGTCGGCACCGGCAAGGGCTGGTGGGACCAGGTCTGGACCTGGGGCTCCGGCGTCGTCGACTGGGTCAGCACGATCGGGGACTCCGCGGGCTCCTCGGGTTCTTCGGGGTCCGCCAAGCCCTGAAACGGACCCGCGTAGCTCCGACTTCGTGGATTTGTCGACTTCTGGGACACGATTTCGCTCGCAGAAGTGAAGGTCGCCGCGAATCCGGCCCCCTGCCGGCCTCCAATGCCCACCCGGCCGCGTAGCTTTGGTGCGTACGCCAGCCGCTGAGGGAGCAGTCGTGGCACGGAAGATCGGCAGCCGGTACACCGCGCACCAGATCCTGGGGCGCGGCAGCGCGGGCACGGTGTGGCTGGGCGAGGGGCCTGACGGGCCCGTCGCCGTCAAACTGCTGCGCGAGGACCTCGCGTCCGACCAGGAACTCGTCGGACGGTTCGTCCAGGAGCGCAGCGCGCTGCTCGGCCTGGAGCATCCGCACGTCGTGTCCGTCCGCGACCTCGTCGTGGACGGCAACGACCTCGCCCTCGTCATGGACCTGGTCCGCGGTACGGACCTGCGCACGCGCCTCGACCGGGAACGGCGGCTCGCCCCGGAGGCGGCCGTGGCGATCGTCGCGGACGTCGCCGACGCGCTGGCCGCGGCGCACGCGGCGGGGGTCGTCCACCGGGACGTCAAGCCGGAGAACGTCCTGCTGGACATGCAGGGCCGGCTGGGCCCCGGCGGTTCGCACCCGGCGCTGCTGACCGACTTCGGCGTGGCCAAGCTCATCGACTCCCCGCGGCGGGCCTCCACGGGCCGCGCCTCGGCCCCCACGACCCGGATCATCGGCACCCCGGACTACCTGGCGCCGGAGATCGTCGAGGGCCTGCCCCCAAGGGCCGCGGTGGACATATACGCCCTGGCCACGGTGCTGTACGAGCTGCTGGCCGGATTCACCCCCTTCGGCGGGGGCCACCCGGGCGCGGTCCTGCGGCGGCACGTGACGGAGACGGTCGTCCCGCTGCCGGGGATCCCCGACGAGCTGTGGCAGCTCATCGTGCAGTGCCTGGCCAAGGCCCCGGCCTCGCGGCTGCGGGCCTCGGAGCTGTCGGTGCGGCTGCGGGACCTGCTGCCGCTGCTGGCGGGCATGCCGCCGCTGGACGTGGACGAGCCGGACGACGCGGATCCGGACCCCGAGCCCGCGGAGGAACCGGCGGCCGACCCGGTCCGACGGCGGGGCGTGGTCCCGCTGGTGCCGGGCTCCGCGACCGACTCCAACCGGGACACCCACACCTCGATGCGCGTGCCGGGGCCGGACGAGCTGGCGGGCGGGGCGCTGGGCACCGCCCGGGTCCCGCGCCCGGCGGGCGGCCACCGCCCCGGCTCCGCCCGCCACCGGGCGGAGGCGGCCCGCAAGCGGCGGCTGGTCCTCTCGGCATCGGCCCTGGGCCTGGCCGCGGCGATCGGCCTGGGCACGTGGCTGGCCGTCTCGGGCGACGAGGCCCCGCCCCCGCAGGACGGCAAGCAGTCGGTTCCGCGGGTCCCGTAGCGCCGCAATCGCCGGCGAGGCTGAATGTTTCAGCCTCGCCGGCGATCGAGGCGCGGGTCCTGGCGGAGCCCGGAAGGCTCCGCCCGGCGGACGCGGTTACACCGAGGCCAGTTCCGGGTGCCAGCGCCGCGCCACGGCCGGGTGGGCGCGGACCCAGCCCTTCAGTTCGTTGCGGCCGTACTGGGCGTGCAGCGGGTTCGACTCGTCGTGCGCGACACCGGGGGCCGAGCGCAGGTATGCGCCCGGGACGGTCTCGATCACCGCGTCCAGCCGCGGGTTGTAGAAGAACGGCACCGAGTACCGCTCCACCGCGCCCGGCGGGCTGACCACCCGGTGGTCCGTCGCCGTCAGGTAGCCCTCGGTCGCGATCTCCAGCAGCTCGCCCAGGTTCACCACGAACGCGCCCGGCATCGGCGGTACGTCCAGGTAGCCGCCGTCGCGGACCACCTGGAGGCCGCCCACCGAGTCCTGCAGCAGGAGCGTCAGGAACCCGTAGTCCTTGTGCGCGCCGACCCCTTGGTCGGCGCCGGAGGGAGCCGATCCGGGGTAGCGGATCAGCTTGGTGTGCAGGTGCGGGCGGTCCGCGAAGGCCTCGTCGAAGAAGTCCGCCGGGGCGCCGATCGACACGAGGAGCTCCTGGAGCAGGCGGTGGGCCACCGCCGCGAGCCGGGACTGCCAGTCCAGGACCACCGTACGGAGCTCCGGGAGGGCGGCGGGCCACTGGTTCGGGCCCTCCAGCCACAGGAACGCCGGGTCGTCCGGTCCCACGACCGGCGCCGGGCGCTCCGCGCCGACGTCCAGCTGGTCCCGCCAGTCGGAGGCGCCGCCGGTCAGCTCGTGGCCGATCCGGGTGTACCCGCGGAAGTGCGGGGAGTTCAGATTGCTGACGGCGAGCCGGTCGGCTTCCGGGAGGGCGAAGAAGGCCCTGGTCAGCTCCAGGATGCGGGCGCTCTCGGCGGCGGTGACGCCGTGCCCGGTCAGGTGCAGGAAACCGGTGTCCCTGGCAGCCGCGTGCAGCTGCTTCAGGAAGCCGGCCCGCTGGGCCGGGTCGTCGGCCTGGGAGAGGTCGAGGACGGGGAGAGAGTGCGCGGACGGCATGACGGCTCCGTTTCGGATGTCACGGGGTCCTGTTCCCCAAAGGTGGTGGGGGCCGCGGGCGGGGGGAGGGTCTCCGACGGGGATGGTGCCGGGACCACGGGGCCGCGTACAGGACCAAGTCGGATCGTGGTGGATCAGGCTTGGGTTCGGTCCGGCGGCGGACAGCTCGTCGTCGTGACACGCATGTGGTCCACATGGCGGCGCTTGACGAGGAGAACGGTCATACGGAGAGCGTACGCCTGTGCGATCCATCATCAGAACGGGTGATTCGGCCTGCCCGGACGGCGTCCTCCGGGGACCGGCTACGCTGGACCCGTGGCAGTCGTCGATGTTTCCGAAGAGCTGAAGTCCCTCTCCTCGACCATGGGGTCGATCGAGGCCGTCCTGGACCTCGACAAGCTGAGGGCAGATATCGCCGTGCTCGAGGAGCAGGCCGCCGCGCCGTCCCTGTGGGACGACCCGGAGGCCGCCCAGAAGATCACGAGCAAGCTTTCGCACCTCCAGGCGGAGGTCCGGAAGACCGAGACCCTGCGGGGGCGCATCGACGACCTCGCGGTGCTCTTCGACCTCGCCCAGGAGATGGACGACGCGGAGACCCTGGCCGAGGCCGAGGCCGAGCTGGTGTCCGTCCGCAAGGCGCTGGACGAGATGGAGGTCCGGACCCTGCTCTCCGGCGAGTACGCCGAGCGCGAGGCCCTGGTCAACATCCGTGCCGAGGCCGGCGGCGTCGACGCCTCCGACTTCGCCGAGCGCCTGCAGCGCATGTACCTGCGCTGGGCCGAGCGCCACGGCTACTCCACCGAGATCTACGAGACCTCGTACGCGGAAGAGGCCGGCATCAAGTCGACCACCTTCGTCGTCAAGGCCCCGTACGCCTACGGAACGCTCTCCGTCGAGCAGGGCACCCACCGCCTCGTGCGCATCTCGCCCTTCGACAACCAGGGCCGCCGCCAGACCTCCTTCGCGGGCGTCGAGGTGCTCCCGGTCGTCGAGACCAGCGACCACGTGGAGATCGACGAGACCGAGCTGCGCGTCGACGTGTACCGCGCCTCCGGCCCCGGCGGCCAGGGCGTCAACACCACCGACTCGGCGGTGCGCATCACGCACATCCCGACCGGCATCGTCGTCTCCTGCCAGAACGAGCGCTCGCAGATCCAGAACAAGGCCAGCGCGATGAACGTCCTCCAGGCCAAGCTGCTCGAGCGGCGCCGCCAGGAGGAGAAGGACAAGATGGACGCCCTCAAGGACGGCGGCAGCTCCTGGGGCAACCAGATGCGCTCCTACGTCCTGCACCCGTACCAGATGGTCAAGGACCTGCGGACGGAGTTCGAGGTCGGTAACCCGCAGGCGGTGCTCGACGGCGAGATCGACGGCTTCCTGGAGGCCGGAATCCGCTGGCGCAAGCAGCAGGAGCAGACCGCGTAACGGCGCGACACGCGTGGAAGGGCCCGGACACCTGGTGTCCGGGCCCTTCTCGCGTGTGTGACGCGTATGTGATCGGTACGTGGCACGGAGCCACGGGCACCACGGCCGGGGCGGTGGCGGTCTAGGCGGTGTGCTGGGCCACCAGTACCAGAGCTGTCACGAGGACCACCATGAGCGCGATGAGTGTCACGGGGTTCAGGCCGGAGAAGGGGCCCTCCTGCTGGAGGCGCTCCCGGTTCGCCCGGCACACCGGGCAGCGGCCCTGGCTGACGGGTGCGGCGCAGTTCGCGCACACGAGCCGGTCATATGTCATGCGCTCCTCCTCTCGTCCCCTCGGTCTTCTGCTGCCTATAACGGCGTCGGGAACCGGAGCGTTCCCCCTACCACTGTGCCGGCTTCGCCGACATTCGGCGCGGCCCGTCCGGGCAATCACGGTCCTGAGCGCCGGCACGCCGGGATAAATCGGGCAAGTCAGGAGGCCGGGTCCCCACCTCGCGCCCGTTCGCGTATGGTCACGCACACCTACTCCCGGCGACCGTGGTGCACCCGTGATCCGATTCGACAGTGTCTCCAAGTCCTACCCGAAGCAGAGCCGCCCCGCACTCAGAGAAGTCTCCCTCGACATCGCGAAGGGCGAGTTCGTCTTCCTGGTCGGCTCCTCCGGCTCCGGCAAGTCCACCTTCCTGCGGCTCATCCTGCGCGAGGAGCGGGCGAGCCACGGCCAGGTGCACGTCCTGGGCAAGGACCTCGCCAAGCTCTCCAACTGGAAGGTTCCGCAGATGCGGCGCCAGCTGGGGACCGTCTTCCAGGACTTCCGCCTGCTGCCCAACAAGACGGTGGCCGAGAACGTGGCCTTCGCGCAGGAGGTCATCGGCAAGCCGCGCGGTGAGATCCGCAAGGCCGTCCCGCAGGTCCTCGAACTCGTGGGTCTGGGCGGGAAGGAGGAGCGGATGCCGGGCGAGCTCTCCGGCGGTGAGCAGCAGCGCGTGGCCATCGCCCGCGCCTTCGTCAACCGCCCCGCCCTGCTGATCGCGGACGAGCCCACGGGCAACCTCGACCCGCAGACCTCGGTCGGGATCATGAAGCTGCTGGACCGGATCAACCGGACCGGCACCACGGTGATCATGGCCACCCACGACCAGCAGATCGTCGACCAGATGCGCAAGCGCGTCATCGAACTCGAACAGGGCCGACTCGTGCGCGACCAGTCGCGCGGCGTCTACGGCTACCAGCACTGAAAGGTCCCTGAGACGCAATGCGCGCCCAGTTCGTCATGTCGGAGATCGGCGTCGGTCTCCGTCGCAATCTCACCATGACCTTCGCGGTCATCATCTCGGTGGGCCTCTCGCTGGCCCTGTTCGGTGGCTCCATGCTCATGAGCGAGCAGGTGAGCAAGATGAAGGGCTTCTGGTACGACAAGGCCAACGTCTCGATCTACCTCTGCAACAAGCAGGACGCCCTGGAGGCGAGCGAGGCCGCGACCAAGAAGGCCGACGGTTCGGCGGGCGGCTCCACGGGCGTCACCACCTGCGCCAAGGGTGCGGTGACCGAGGAGCAGAAGAAGCAGATCCAGGCCGAGCTCAAGCAGATGTCCCTGGTGAAGTCCGTCGCCTACGAGTCGGCGGACGAGGCGTACAAGCACTACCAGGAGCGGTTCGGGAACACGGCGCTCGCCTCCTCCATCACGCCCGACCAGATGCAGGAGTCCTTCCGCGTCAAGCTGAAGGACCCGGAGAAGTACAAGGTCGTCACCTCCGCCTTCGTCGGCCGTGACGGCATCCACACCGTCGACGACCAGCGGCAGGCCATCGACGACCTCTTCCGGATCCTCAACTACCTGAACATCGCCGCGCTCGCCATCATGCTGATCATGCTGATCGTGGCGCTGCTGCTGATCGTCAACACCGTGCGCGTCTCGGCGTTCAGCCGACGGCGTGAGACGGGGATCATGCGGCTGGTGGGTGCGTCCAGCTTCTACATCCAGGTCCCCTTCATCATGGAGGCGGCCGTCGCCGGCCTCATCGGCGCGCTGTTCGCCTGCGCCATGCTGATGTCCGGCCAGTACTTCGTGATCGACCACGGCGTCGGACTGCGGGACAAGATCCAGCTCATCGACTTCATGGGTTGGGGATCGGTGCTGGCCAAGCTCCCGTACGTGCTCTTCATCGGCCTCCTGATGCCCTCCATGGCCGCCTTCATCGCCCTGCGCAAGTACCTGAAGGTGTGACAAGCGCCCCGCGAGCGGTCCGGTCAACCACCCGTACCGGCGCGGGGCTTGTCCTAGACTCGGCGCCATGCTGGGCTTGCCGAGTATTCCCGCCTTCTGTCTGCGGCCCCGCGACCTACGTCGCGGGGCCGTTCTGACGATGGCCTTCCTCGCCGCCGTCGGCACCGGTGCGTACACCGGCTGCTGGGACCGCGAGGAGCGCGCCGCGGTCGCCGCGGTCCCGGCGGGCGCCCCTACGGCCGAGGGCCCGCGCGAGACGGGCACCGCCGACCGGGAAGCGGTCGCCCGCGCCGTCGCCGAGGCCGTCGCCGAGGGGAAGTCCGGGAAGAAGGCGGCCCAGGAGGTCGTCAGCCGCAGCGGTGACCGCTGGGGCACCGTCTACGACCAGGGCGAGTACGCCGCCTTCGCCGAGGACCTCGACGGCCACTGGACCGGCGTCGGCGTGTGGGCCGGACGGGCCCCCGACGGCATGATCAAGGTCGACAAGGTCCAACCCGGCAGCCCCGCCGCCCGGGCCGGACTGCGGGCCGGGGACCGGCTGCTGAGCGTCGACGGGCACGCCGTGACGGGCCTGGCCGTGCCCGACGTGGTCGCCCTGCTGCGGGGCGACGCTGGCACCCCCGTCGTGCTGAACCTGAGCCGGGACGGCGCCGACCTCACCGAGACCGTGCGCCGCGAGCAGCTGAAGACCGAGCCGGTGACCGTACGGCAGCGCCCGGACGGGGTCACGGTCATCAAGGTGGCCTCCTTCACCCGCGGTTCCGGCGACCGCGTCAAGGCGGCCGTCAAGGCGGCCCCGCCCGGCGAGGGGGTCGTCCTCGATCTGCGGGGCAACCCGGGCGGGCTGGTCACCGAAGCGGTCACCACCGCCTCCGCCTTCCTGGACGGCGGGCTCGTGGCCACCTACGACGTACGGGGCGACCAGCGCGTCCTGTACGCGGCGGAGGGCGGGGACACCAGCCGGCCGCTGGTGGCCCTGGTCGACGGCGGCACGATGAGCGCGGCGGAACTGGTGGCGGGCGCCCTGCAGGACCGGGGCCGGGCGGTGGCCGTGGGCAGCCGGACCTTCGGCAAGGGCTCGGTGCAGATGCCGACCGAACTCCCGGACGGTTCGGTGGCCGAACTGACGGTGGGCACGTACCGCACGCCGGCGGGCCGCAGCCTGGACGGCGGTGGCATCACCCCGGACGTGCCGGCGGGCGAGCGGGTCGAGGAACGGGCGGTCACAGTATTGGGTGGCCTCGGGGTGGGTCCGTAGTGCGAAAATGACCGCACTATGGCTAAGGAAAAAGGGCGCAAGCTGATCGCCCAGAACAAGAAGGCGCGCCACGACTACGCGATCATCGACACCTACGAGTGCGGTCTCGTGCTCACGGGTACCGAGGTGAAGTCCATGCGCCAGGGCCGGGCCTCGCTGGTGGACGGCTTCGTGTCGGTGGAGAGCGGGGAGGCCTGGCTCTACAACGTGCACGTGCCGGAGTACAGCCAGGGCACCTGGACCAACCACAGCGCCCGGCGCAAGCGCAAGCTCCTCATGCACCGGGAGGAGATCGACAAGCTGGAGCGCAAGGCCGACGAGGCGGGTCACACGATCGTGCCGCTGTCGCTGTACTTCAAGGACGGTCGGGCGAAGGTCGAGATCGCGCTGGCCAAGGGCAAGAAGGAGTACGACAAGCGGCAGACCATGCGGGAGAAGCAGGACACCCGCGAGACGAACCGGACGATCTCGGCGATCCGTCGCAAGCAGCGCGGCACGGTTTAATCACCTGGCACGTGGTGGTCCACTTCGCGTACCATGGCGTCAGCACCGCCCCCCGGGGTGGAGCAGCTTGTTAAAAAAACATGGGGATGATCGGTTTCGACAGCGGATGTCGATGCAGGGGAAGCGAGCCGAGGAAGCGGCAATGATCTCGCTAACCATATGTCGCAAACAATAATCGCCAACTCCAAGAGCGATAACTCCCGCTTCACCCTCGCTGCCTAATAACAGTGAGCTGAAGCCTCTGTGAGGAGCGTCAGCCCGGAAGTGGTCCCGGTCCGGATCCTGGCGTCAATTAGGGATCTAAACCTCTAGCCCCGGTCACGGGGGTTGGAGGGAAATCAAACAGTGACTGAGCCCGTCGGAGACTTGTCCGTGTGATCTCCGGGGCTGAGAAAAGCGCAGCGGACTGCGCTCGGAGAAGCCCTGCTTCTGCACCGTTGGACGCGGGTTCGATTCCCGCCATCTCCACTCATCCCATGTGGGCACAGGCCCCGCGGCCTCTCGGCTGCGGGGCCTTTGTCATGCGGGGAAGAGTCCGCGCTGTGCTCTCGGTGGCGGTACGGTGAGAAGCCCACTCCGGAGCGGAGTTCCAGCGAGGAGGACATGTGAGTACGCCGATCTCCGACGAGGGCGGGCCGCTGATCCCCATGCCGGAACTCACGCCCGCCGCCCTACGCGAGGCCGTCGCGAAGATCGCGCCCAGCCGTGTCCCCGGGTTGACGCAGCACCTCTTCGAGGCCACGACGAGCGCGCAGCAGGCACAGTCGCTCGCCCCACTGCGAGCCTTCATCCACTCATGGGCCGTATTCGTCGAGATCGAACGCCACCCCCGGCGGGCCGCACGTCTCCACGCTCTGGAACGGCTGGTGCAGGAAGGGGCCGAGGATCCCGGGCCGGCATTGGCCGAGATCCAGCAGATCCTCGACAAGGCAGAGGCCGAGACCGGCCTGTGAGCCACTGGACATGGGACTACAACACCGACGATTCGGCGCACATCACCGGCGGTCTGCCGCCCGGGGTGGTCGCGGAGGTCGAGCGGATCGCCACCGAATTGGCGGCGCTCGGCCGGGATGCCGAGGCCGTCGGCCGTCCCACCGGAAGAACCGGAGGTCTCCGCGAATTCGACATCCTCGGCGGGCGCGGGTTCATCAACTTCCTGGCCGTCCCCCGGCACGAGTGCGTCTACATCTGCGGCATCACCTGGTACGAGTGACGGCCCGGACGGATGCGAGTGCGAGGACGGCCGCAGCGGCCGGGAGGGCGTAGGCCGTCGTCGGGCCCAGGTGGTCGACCAGGGTGCCGCCCGTGGCCGCGCCCAGGGAGATGCCCGCGAGGATGGCGGTGACCGCCAGGGTCATGCCCTCGTTGAGGCGGCCCTTCGGGGTGAGCGCGTGGATCCGGGACATCGCCGTCACCATCGTCGGGGCCGTGGCCATGCCCGCCAGCAGCAGCGCGCAGGCCAGCGGGAAGAGCGCGCCCGTGCTCGCCGCGAGCCAGGGCAGGGTCATCGCCGCGGCCATGGCGATCAGGCAGGTGCGCAGGCCGCGCGGGCGCCGGGTGCCGTAGAGCAGGCCGGCCGCGCAGGAGCCCGCCGCCTGCAGGGCCAGCACCGGGCCCGAGGCCGCGCCCAGTCCCAGGGCGTCGAGGTGGGCGATCGAGGCGATCTCCATCGAGCCGAAGACCACGCCCGTGGCGAGGAAGAGGGGCAGCAGCGGGGCCAGGGCGCGCAGCGGCGAGCCATGCCGGGGACCCGCCGACACCGGGGGCTGGGTGGCGCGGCAGGAGGTGAAGACCAGCATTCCCGTCAGCAGCAGGGCTGCCGCGGTGAGGGTGCCGGCCTCGGGGAACACCATCGAGCAGAGGAAGGCCGCCAGGACCGGGCCGAGCATGTAGCACAGCTCGTCGGCGGCCTGCTCGAAGGACATCGCGGTGTGGTGCGCGCCCGGGGAGTCCCGCAGCAGGTGCGTCCAGCGGGCGCGGGACATGCCGCCGATGTTGGGGGTGGTGGCGGTCGCCGCGTACGAGGCGAAGAGGGTCCAGGCGGGGGCGCCGGTACGGACGCACACCACCAGGGAGAGCGAGCCGAGGACCGCGATCAGGGTGGCCGGGACGGCGATCCGGGCCTGTCCGTGGCGGTCGACCAGCCGGGCGGTCCACGGCGCGACCAGCGCGGTGGCCGCCAGGCCGGTCGCCGTGACCGCGCCTGCGAGGGCGTACGAGCCGCGCTGGCCGGCGATCATCATGACCGCGCTGACCCCGAACATGCCCATGGGGAGGCGGGCGAGGAGGTTCCCGGCGGTGAACCCGCGCGTGCCCGGCAGCGCGAACAGGCGCCGGTAGGGGCCCGGCGGGCGCGGGGGAGTGCGGCCGGGGGCGACCGGGGCGGGCGGGGCGGCGAGGACGAGGGTGGTGCCGGTGACGGTCATGAGGGGCATGACCACCACCCTCGGCCGGGACCGGGTGCACCGTCCAACACCTGTTCGGAGGCCATTCACGCCGATCTGTTGTTAGTCTCCGGGGGTGATGCCCCGTGATGTGGACCCCCGGCTGCTGCGCGGGTTCGTCGCCGTGGCCGAGGAGTTGCACTTCACCCGGGCCGCCGCCCGGCTGTACGTCGCCCAACAGGCGCTGAGCCGGGACGTACGGCGGCTCGAAGAGGCCCTCGGCACCACGCTGTTCGTCCGTACGACCCGCGCCGTCGAACCCACCCCCGACGGGGAACGACTGCTGCCGCTCGCCCGGCGGGTGCTGGCCGCGCACGAGGCGGTCGCCGCCGCCTTCGCCGCGCCCCGGCCGCTCCTCGTCGACCTGAACACCGACGGGCCGAGCACCGCGCGCACCGTGCTGGAGCGGGCCCGCGAGCTGGCCCCGGACTGTGAGCTGATGGCCCGCTGGGAGAGCGGACTGACCCACGCCGCCGCCGAGGTCGCCGCCGGACGTCTCGACGTCTCCTTCGGCTACGCCGACGGACTGGACCCGGCACGGCGCTCGCGCATCGCGCACCGGCCCGTGCGCTACGAGCCGCTCGCCGTGCTGCTGCCCGAGGGGCACCCGCTGGCCGGGCTGGCGACCGTACCGCTGGACGCGCTGGCCGGGGAGACCGTGTACGCGGGCGCCGGGAACCCGCGGACGTTGGAGTGGACCGGACTCGCGCGCGAACTGTTCGCCGGGCGGGGGATCCTGATGGCGCCGCCCGCGCCGGTGGCCATCGGCAAGGACGAGTTCGGCCGGGTCATGGCCAAGACCGGCAATCCGGTGCTGGTGACCGTCGACTTCGTCGACATGCCCGGGTCCGTGAAACGGCCGCTGGTCGACCCCGTACCGCTGTCCCCGCTGTCCATGGTGTGGCGGAAGGGTTTCAGCCACCCCGGACTCGAAGCCCTGCACCGGGCCGTGGCCGACCTCGGTGCCGCCCGCGGCTGGCTGGACGTGCCCCCGGCGAGCTGGCGCCCGGCCGCGCTCACAGGCGCCCCCGGCGGCGGGTGAGAGCAAGGTTTCCCGGCGGTCATCCGGCGGGGACCGGGGCCGAAACGCGCCGTTCCTACGGTCGTTCCACGGACGCGAGAGCTGTGGAGGCGTGTGATGACCGGTACGACCGCACCGCGCAAGGGGGGCCGCTGGATCGAGCGGTGGGACCCCGAGGACGAGACCTTCTGGAAGGAGACCGGGGAGCGGACCGCCCGCCGCAACCTCATCTACTCCGTCTTCTCCGAGCACATCGGCTTCTCCATCTGGTCGCTGTGGTCCGTGATGGTCCTCTTCATGGGACCGGCCTACGGCATCGACCCGGCCGGGAAGTTCTTCCTGATCGCCACCGCCACCCTGGTGGGCGCGATCGTCCGGGTGCCCTACACCTTCGCCGTCGCCCGCTTCGGCGGCCGGAACTGGACCGTCTTCAGCGCGCTGCTGCTCCTCGCGCCCACGGTCGCCGCGATCGTGGTGATGGAGCCCGGCACCTCCTACGGCACCTTCCTCGTCGTCGCCGCCCTCACCGGCGTCGGCGGCGGCAACTTCGCCTCCTCCATGACCAACATCAACGCCTTCTTCCCGCTCCGCAAGAAGGGCTGGGCGCTCGGCCTGAACGCCGGCGGCGGCAACATCGGCGTGCCCGTCGTGCAGCTCGCCGGGCTGCTCGTCATCGCCACCGCCGGAGCCACGCACCCCCGCTACCTGCTGGCCGCCTACCTCCCGCTGATCGTGACCGCGGCGGTCCTGGCGGCCGTACGGATGGACAACCTGGCGCCCGTGCGCAACGACACCGGCGCGGTCCGCGAGGCGCTGGGGGACGCGCACACCTGGATCATGGCGTTCCTCTACATCGGCACGTTCGGGTCCTTCATCGGCTACAGCTTCGCCTTCGGCCTCGTGCTGCAGACCCAGTTCGGCCGCACCCCGCTCCAGGCCGCCTCGCTGACCTTCATGGGACCGCTGCTCGGATCGCTGATCCGGCCGGTGGGCGGGGCGCTCGCGGACCGGTTCGGCGGGGCGCGGATCACCCTGGGGACGTTCGTGGCGATGGCCGCCGCCACCGGTGTGGTGGTGTTCGCCTCCCACCGGTCCTCGCTCCCGGTCTTCCTCGTCGGCTTCGTGGCCCTGTTCGTCCTGAGCGGGCTCGGCAACGGATCGACGTACAAGATGATCCCGGGCATCTTCCAGGCGAAGGCACTGGCGCGCGGCATGAGCGGCGAGAGCGCGGCCGCGTACGGACGGCGGCTCTCCGGCGCCTCGATGGGACTGATCGGGGCGGTCGGCGCGCTCGGCGGACTCGGCATCAACCTGGTCTTCCGGGAGGCCTTCCGCACCTCCGGCTCCGGAACGGCGGCCTTCGTCACCTTCCTCGGCTTCTACGCCCTGTGCTGCGCCGTGACCTGGGCGGTATACCTTCGCCGCCCCGCGGCCCCCGTGATCCACACGGTCGGGGTCGAGACGAAACCCCAGCTCACGTCGGTGTAACCGGGGCGAAATACGGGTGAACCGAGTCCGACACGACGTGTTGACAAGCTCGGTCCACCCGTACCGCCCCCACATGCGTCACTAGGCAGGTCACGATGGACGACACGAACACCGGCCCGCTCGCGGGCTTCACCGTAGGGGTCACGGCCGCCCGCCGCGCGGACGAGCTCATCGCGCTGCTGCGCCGGCGCGGGGCGCAGGTGCTGCACGCGCCGGCGCTGCGGATCGTGCCGCTCGCCGACGACAGCGAACTGCTGGCCGCGACGAAGGAACTGATCGACTGCGCCCCGGACGTGGTCGTGGCCACCACCGCCATCGGCTTCCGGGGGTGGATCGAGGCTGCCGACGGGTGGGGCGTCGGTGAGGAACTGCTGGAGCGGCTGCGCGCCGCCGAACTGCTGGCGCGCGGGCCGAAGGTGAAGGGCGCCATCCGGGCCGCCGGACTCACGGAGACCTGGTCCCCGGACTCCGAATCGCTCGCGGAGGTACTTCAGCGGCTGCTGACGGCCGGGGTGTCCGGCCGACGGATCGCGCTCCAGCTGCACGGGGAGCCGCTCCCCGGCTTCGTCGAGGCCCTGCGGGCCGGCGGGGCCGAGGTGGTGGTGGTCCCGGTGTACCGGTGGATGGCGCCGGAGGACCTCGCCCCGCTGGACCGGCTGCTCGACGCGATCGTCGGCGGCGGGGTGGACGCCGTCAGCTTCACCTCGGCGCCGGCGGCGGCCTCGCTGCTGTCCCGGGCCGAGGAACGGGGGCTGCGGGAGGCCGTACTGGACGCGCTGCGCGGCAGGCTGCTGTCCGCGTGCGTCGGGCCGGTGACCGCGCTGCCGCTGCAGGCCCACGGGGTGGACACGGTGCAGCCGGAGCGGTTCCGGCTGGGCCCGCTGGTGCAGTTGCTCTGCAAGGAGCTGCCCGGCCGGGCCCGGGTGCTGCCGGTGGCCGGGCACCGGGTGGAGATCCGGGGGCACGCGGTCCTGGTGGACGCCCTGCTGCGGCCCGTACCGCCCGCCGGAATGGCCCTGCTGCGGGCGCTGGCCCGGCGGCCGGGCTGGGTGGTGTCCCGCGCGGACCTGCTGCGGGCGCTGCCGGGCGCGGGGCGGGACGAGCACGCCGTGGAGACGGCGATGGCCCGCCTGCGGGTGGCCCTGGGGGTCCCGAACCTGATCCAGACGGTGGTCAAGCGGGGGTACCGGCTGTCGCTCGACGCGGGTGGCGAGGCCAAGTACGGGGAGCTTCCGGCCGACGTGGTGACGGCCCGGGGGGTCCTCGGCTAGCGTGCCGGGATGATCATTGCCGACGGGGTCGAGATGAGGGGCGTCGCGCTCGGCGACGCGGCGGGACTGGCAGAGACGTTCGCGCGGAACCGGGCCTTCATGGCCCCCTTCGAGCCGGTCCGGCCGGACGCCTTCTACACGGAGGCCGGCCAGCGGGAACGGCTCGAAGGCGTGCTCGCCGAGCGGGACGCGGGGCGGATCGTCCCGTACGTGTGCGTCGAGACGGCCACGGGCACGCCCGTCGGCGCGATCAACCTCGGCTCGATCGCGTACGGGCCGCTGTGCAGCGGAGGTGTCGGGTACTGGGTCGACCGGGCCTGGCACGGCAAGGGGGTGGCCACCGCGGCCGTGGCGGAGGTCTGTCGGGTCGCCCGCGACGAGCTGGGCCTGCACCGGGTGGAGGCGGGCACGCTGGTCGACAACCTGGCCTCGCAGCGGGTGCTGGCGAAGGCGGGCTTCGAGGAGTACGGCCTCGCGCCGCGCTTCCTGCACATCGCCGGCGCCTGGCGCGACCACCGCCTCTTCCAACGCCTCCTCCACGACCACCCTCCGACCGGCTGACCGTTCCGCTGCCGCCGTATCCGGCCTCGCCGGCGTTCGAGGCGCGGGGTCTGGGGCGGAGCCCCAGGAAACCCGGCTCCGCCGGGCACCGGGCTCTGCCCGGACCCTCCCCCAGCTACCGCTGGGAGGTGCCCCCTGCTCAAACGCCGGCGAGGCTGAAAGGGGCCGGCCCATGGCCGCTCCGCGCGGGCGGGAGGGTGGCCCCACCGTTCGGGGGCTTCCGCTGTGACCCGCCGGGCGGCAGTCTGGTACGGCACCCCCACGACGGGAGGCTGACGGCATGCGGTTCGATACCGGGCGGGTCTGTCTGGACCTGGTGGCCACCTTCACCCCGCACGAGGGGATCCCGGACGGTGACGAGCTGCGGGTGTGGCTCGCCGGCGCCGGTCTGGTCCCCGATCGGACGCCACTGGCCCGGGTGGGGCCCGACTGGGCCGAGGCCTTCCGGTCCCTGCGCGCCGACGTGGAGACGCTCGTACGGGCGGAACTGCTCGGCACCGACCCGGACGAGAACGCCCTCGCCCGGGTCAACGTGCTGGCCGCCGGACCACCCCCGGGGCTGTGCGCCGTACGGGACCAGGAAGGCCACCTCGTACGGGAGTTGTGCGGCGGCGTGGAGTGCGGCGCGCTGCTCGCGGCCGTCGCCCGGGACGCCGTCGAGCTGCTGACCGACCCCGGCGACCGGGCCCTGCTGCGGGCCTGCGCCGGCGACGGCTGCACCCGCGTCTACCTGGACACCTCCCGCGGCCACCGGCGCCGGTGGTGCTCCAGCGAGCGCTGCGGGAACCGGGAGCGCGTGGCCCGGCACCGCCGCCGGGCCCTGGCGGCCGGATCCGGGTGAGGGTCCTGGTACGAGGCGTACCACCCTGCGAGACCGGTTCCGGAACGGGCGTGCGGACAGGGGGCCGATTCGCGTACCTTTGACGGTCGCCCATGCACGTCAGAAGGGGGCCTTGGTGGCCGCGCAGAATGCCGCTGTCGACAGCACGGCGGATTCCGTCCGCGATCGGGAGATCGGGGTCGAGCAGACGCATCTCGACCAGGTGTACCGACGCCTTGAGGAGAAGATCCACGAGGCCGAGTTCCTGATGAACGACGCCGCCAAGCGCGGCCAGGTGGGTACGCCGGGCGCGCTCGCCGAGCGCGATGCCCAGGTCTTCCGCGCCGGTATCCACCTCAACCGGTTGAACAACGAGTTCGAGGACTTCCTCTTCGGCCGCATCGACCTGGTGCTCGGCAAGGACGGGGAGCGCGGCGCGGACGGCGCGTACACCTCCGTCGAGCCCGCCGACGACGCGATCCGCGAGGACCTCACCGCCGACATCGCCGAGACGCTGCACATCGGCCGCATCGGAGTCCTGGACTCCGACTACGCGCCGCTGGTCATCGACTGGCGGGCGCCGGCCGCCGCGCCGTTCTACCGCTCCACGCCCAAGGAGCCGGGCCGGGTCGTGCGCCGTCGCGTCATCCGTTCCAAGGGCCGCAAGGTGCTGGGCGTCGAGGACGACCTGATGCGCCCCGAGGTCACCGCCTTCCTGGACGGCGGGGAGCTCCCCGCCATCGGCGACGGCGCCCTGATGGCCGCCCTCGGGCGGGCCCGCACGCACTCGATGCGCGACATCGTGTCCTCCATCCAGGCCGAGCAGGACCTGGTCATCCGGGCCCCCGCCGCCTCGGTGGCCGAGGTCGCGGGCGGCCCCGGCACCGGCAAGACCGCCGTCGCCCTGCACCGCGCCGCCTACCTGCTCTACCAGGACCGGCGCCGCTACTCCGGCGGCATCCTGATCGTCTCGCCGACCCCGCTGCTCGTCGCGTACACCGAGGGCGTGCTGCCCTCGCTCGGCGAGGAGGGCCAGGTGGCCATCCGGGCGCTGGGCTCGCTCGTCGACGGCGCGGAGGCCACCACCTACGACTCCCCGGCCGTGGCCCGTATCAAGGGCTCCTCCCGGATGCTCAAGGTGCTCCGCAAGGCCGTACGGGGCGCACTCGAACTCGGCGGCGCCCCCGACCGGCTGCGCGTGGTGGCCTTCGGCCGCCGCCAGGAGCTGGAGGCCGACGAGCTGAACCGGATCCGGCAGAACGTGCTCAGCGGCACCGCCCCGGTCAACCTGCTGCGTCCGCGCGCCCGCAAGCTGCTGCTCGACGCCCTCTACGCGAAGTCCGGCGGCGCCGGCCGGCACAGCGACCCGGAGCTGGCGGCCGAACTGCGCTCCGCCTTCGACGAGGACATCTCCACCGAGGACGCCTTCATCGGCTTCCTCGACGCCTGGTGGCCCGAGCTGACCCCGCGCGTGGTGCTCGCCGCGCTCGCCGACGAGCGGCACCTCGGCCGGTGGTCGCGTCGGGACCTCAACCCGCGCGAGAGCCGCCAGCTGGCCCGCTCGCTGCGCCGGGTGGGCCCGGACGGCAAGGGCCCCCTGTCGGTGCACGACGTGGCGCTGCTGGACGAGCTCCAGCTGCTGCTGGGTGCCCCGGCGCGGCCCAAGCGTCGGCGCGAGATGGATCCGCTCGACCAGCTGAGCGGGTTGGAGGAGCTGATGCCGACCCGCGAGGAGACGCAGTGGGAGCGGGCCGAGCGGCTCGCGGCGGAGCGCACCGAGTACGCGCACGTCATCGTGGACGAGGCCCAGGACCTGACGCCGATGCAGTGGCGGATGGTGGGCCGCCGGGGCCGGCACGGCACGTGGACGGTCGTCGGCGACCCGGCGCAGTCCTCCTGGACGGACCCGGAGGAGGCGGCCGCCGCCCGGGACGAGGCCCTCGGGTCACGCCCGCGCCGGCGGTTCACCCTGACGGTCAACTACCGCAACCCGGCCGAGGTCGCCGAGGTGGCCTCCCGCGTGCTGCGCCTGGCGATGCCCGGCATGGAGCCGCCGTCGGCGGTGCGTTCCACGGGCCTGGAGCCCCGCTTCACGGCCGCCGCGGGTGATCTCGGCACGGCGGTCCGGGAGGAGACCCGGCGGCTGTTGGAGCAGGTGGACGGCACCGTCGGCGTGGTCGTGGCGATGGACCGGCGGGCGGAGGCCGCGGGCTGGCTCGCGGACCTCGGCGAGCGGGCGGTGGCGCTGGGCAGCCTGGAGGCCAAGGGCCTGGAGTACGACGCCACGGTGGTGGTCTCCCCGGCGGAGATCGCGGACGAGTCCCCGGCGGGCCTGCGGGTGCTGTACGTGGCGCTGACGCGTGCGACGCAGCAGCTGACGGTGGTCTCGGCCGACCGGGACAAGCCCGACGCGGACGGGGTGCCGGAGCTGCTCCTGCCTTAGGGGCCGGCGGTGGATCGGCCCGGCGGTGGCGGTTCATCGCCGGGGTCCCGGCCCGCTCGGGGCCTCGTACGGCCGGATGGTCCGCGGCCAGGAGCGTGGTGCTCGGATACGGGCACGAGTGGGGGGATCACTTTCGGCGATCCTTTGTTAGCCTGGGTACGGCACCGACTCGATCCAAGCCCCCGGGCCCAACCTTCGTCGCTCAGAGCGACCACTTGCCGCGAGGCGAGCATGGCGGGTCGGTGTCTTCAACGTAGGAATCAACAGGTCCGCGTCCCCCACCTGTGGGGGGCGCGGACCTGTTTCGTATGACCCCACCATTCCGCGCGCCCGAGGTATCTCGTATGGTGGAAGAGTCTTTCCGAATTTTGTAGCTGGTTACCTTGTACTGGCTGGTAGGTGGGACGATCGGACAACAGGTCCTGCCGCACCTGCTGTGCAGCGGGGCTCTGTGTGTTACAGCGAACCAGGGACAGAAGAGGAACACGGCCATGGCAACGGCGCCCAGCGTCTCGTATTCGATGACGGTCCGTCTGGAAGTGCCCGCGAGCGGAACCGCGGTCTCCCAGCTCACCACCGCCGTGGAGTCCTCCGGCGGATCGGTCACCGGCCTCGACGTGACCGCATCCGGCCACGAGAAGCTCCGGATCGACGTCACCATCGCCGCGACCTCCACCGCGCACGCGGACGAGATCGTCGAGAAGCTGCGCGGCATCGAGGGCGTCAGCCTCGGCAAGGTCTCCGACCGCACCTTCCTGATGCACCTCGGCGGCAAGATCGAGATGGCGTCCAAGCACCCCATCCGCAACCGTGACGACCTCTCCATGATCTACACCCCGGGCGTGGCCCGCGTGTGCATGGCGATCGCCGAGAACCCCGAGGACGCGCGCCGCCTCACCATCAAGCGCAACACCGTCGCAGTCGTGACGGACGGCTCCGCCGTGCTGGGCCTCGGCAACATCGGCCCGATGGCCGCCATGCCGGTCATGGAGGGCAAGGCGGCCCTGTTCAAGCGCTTCGCCGACATCGACGCCTGGCCGATCTGCCTGGACACCCAGGACCCCGACGAGATCGTGGCCGCCGTCAAGGCCATCGCCCCCGGCTTCGCGGGCATCAACCTGGAGGACATCTCCGCGCCGCGCTGCTTCGAGATCGAGGCCCGCCTGCGCGAGGCCCTCGACATCCCCGTCTTCCACGACGACCAGCACGGCACCGCGATCGTCGTGCTCGCCGCCCTCACCAACGCACTGCGCGTGGTGGGCAAGGCAGTTGGCGACGTCAAGGTCGTCATGTCGGGCGCCGGCGCGGCCGGTACGGCCATCCTCAAGCTGCTCCTCGCTGCGGGCGTCAAGAACGCGGTGAGCGCCGACATCCACGGTGTGGTGCACGCGGGCCGCCCCGACCTCGTCGACGCGGCCGCGGACTCCCCGCTGCGCTGGATCGCCGACAACACCAACCCCGAGGGCTACACGGGCACGCTGAAGGAAGCCGTGGTCGGCGCCGACGTGTTCATCGGTGTCTCGGCCCCCAACGTGCTGTCCGGCGAGGACGTCGCGGCCATGGCGGAAGGCGCGATCGTGTTCGCGCTCGCGAACCCGGACCCCGAGGTGGACCCGGCCGTGGCCCGTCAGACGGCCGCCGTGGTGGCCACTGGCCGCTCCGACTTCCCGAACCAGATCAACAACGTGCTGGTCTTCCCGGGTGTCTTCCGCGGCCTGCTGGACGCTCAGTCCCGCACCGTGAACACGGAGATGATGCTGGCCGCCGCGAGCGCGCTGGCGGACGTCGTGGGCGAGGACGAGCTGAACGCGAACTACATCATCCCGTCGGTGTTCAACGACAAGGTCGCCGGCGCGGTCGCGGGTGCCGTCCGCAAGGCGGCCTCGGGGGCCTGAGCCCCGCTGTGACGGCCCTCACGGGGCTCCGATCCCGGCGCGTCGCGAGATGCGGGCCCGACGGGCCGCCTCTAGGGTTGCGGGGATGCCCGCGAGGTCCGCGATCCGCAGCGGCGTGTGTGCGAGGGCGTGGACGGAGCGTCACCGCGGCGTGACTGTGGCGCTTTTCGTGTGACCCCGACGGGTGCCGGATTGGCTTTCCCGCCGCTGGTGGGGGCAGGATGCGTAACCGGGCGAGAGGGTCTGACGTTCAGACCCGGGTCCGGGGACTGTCCTAGGGCCCTGGCAGCATCGGCTTCGATCTCACGCCTCTAAGGCAAGTTGAACACGGGAGTACAACATGAACCGCAGTGAGCTGGTGGCCGCTCTGTCCGAGCGCGCCGAGGTGACCCGCAAGGACGCCGACGCCGTTCTGGCCGCGCTCGCCGAGACCGTCGGCGAGATTGTCGCCAAGGGCGACGAGAAGGTCACCATCCCCGGCTTCCTGACCTTCGAGCGCACCCACCGTGCCGCTCGCACCGCGCGCAACCCGCAGACCGGCGACCCCATCCAGATCCCGGCCGGCTACAGCGTGAAGGTCTCCGCGGGCTCCAAGCTCAAGGAAGCCGCCAAGGGCAAGTAGTCCTGCCCCGGCGCCGAGGGCCGCACAGGCCTTTGGAACGGCAGTAGTACGCAGAACGACGATGGGCGGTCACCCCCGGGCGGGGTGGCCGCCCTTCGGTCTGTCCGGGGCTCGACGCGGGCCGGAGGGCCCTGAGGGGCGGAGGGCCGCCCCGGGTGGCCCGGCGGGCCTGGCAGGCCCTGTGAGGGCCCGTCAGGGGCCTGGCGGGGCCCACGTATGCCGCCGGCATGTCCCCGGGGGCCGTTGTGCGGCGCGTACGGGCCCCGCGCGGGCGCCGAGGCACGCGCGGGGCGTACCCGAGGCATGCGTGAGGCGTGCGCGTGAGGCGTGCGCGCGCGAGGCGGGCGAGGCGTACGGAAAAGCCCCCCGGGCCCTGTGCGGGGCCGGGGGGCTCTGCCGTACGCGAGGTGCGCGCGGGGGACCGTCAGACGAGCTCGCCGCCCGGGAGCTCGACCTTCGCGCCGAGTTCCACGAGCTTCTCCATGAAGTTCTCGTAGCCGCGGTTGATCAGGTCGATGCCGTGGACCCGTGAGGTGCCCTCGGCGGCCAGGGCCGCGATCAGGTACGAGAACCCGCCGCGCAGGTCGGGGATGACCAGGTCGGCGCCCTGCAGCTTGGTGGGGCCGGAGACGACCGCCGAGTGCAGGAAGTTGCGCTGGCCGAAGCGGCAGGCGCTGCCGCCCAGGCACTCGCGGTACAGCTGGATGTGAGCACCCATCTGGTTGAGCGCCGAGGTGAAGCCGAGCCGCGACTCGTAGACCGTCTCGTGGACGATCGACAGGCCGGAGGCCTGCGTCAGGGCCACGACCAGCGGCTGCTGCCAGTCGGTCTGGAAGCCGGGGTGGACGTCCGTCTCCAGCGCGATGGCCTTGAGCGGGCCGCCCGGGTGCCAGAAGCGGATGCCGTCGTCGTCGATCTCGAACGCCCCGCCGACCCGGCGGAAGGTGTTCAGGAAGGTCATCATCGAGCGCTGCTGGGCGCCGCGCACGTAGATGTTGCCGCCGGTGGCGAGCGCCGCGGAAGCCCAGGACGCGGCCTCCAGACGGTCCGGGAGGGCCTTGTGGTTGTAACCGCCGAGGCTGTCGACGCCCGTGATCCGGATGGTCCGGTCGGTGTCGACGGAGATGATCGCGCCCATCTTCTGCAGGACGCAGATGAGGTCCTCGATCTCCGGCTCCACCGCGGCGTTGCTGAGCTCGGTGACGCCCTCGGCCAGCACGGCCGTCAGCAGCACCTGCTCGGTCGAGCCGACCGACGGGTAGGGGAGGCGGATCTTGCAGCCGCGCAGGCGCTGCGGGGCTTCCAGGTACTGGCCGCCCTCGCGCTTCTCGATGGTCGCGCCGAACTGGCGGAGCACGTCGAAGTGGAAGTCGATCGGCCGACCGCCGATGTCGCAGCCGCCCAGGCCCGGGATGAAGGCGTGGCCGAGCCGGTGCAGCAGGGGGCCGCAGAACAGGATCGGGATGCGCGAGGAACCCGCGTGGGCGTCGATGTCGGCGACGTTCGCGCTCTCGACATGGGTGGGGTCGAGGACGAGCTCGCCCGGCTCCTCGCCGGGACGGACCGTCACCCCGTGCAGCTGGAGCAGCCCGCGGACGACGCGCACGTCACGGATGTCGGGAACGTTGCGCAGCCGGCTGGGTCCGCTGCCGAGCAGAGCGGCGACCATGGCCTTGGGCACGAGGTTCTTCGCACCACGGACACGGATCTCGCCCTCGAGCGGGGTACCGCCGTGGACAAGCAGTACATCGTCACTGATGCCGGTCATGAATCTCGCGTTCCGGAGAGGGATGGGCAGGGGGCCAGGGAAAAGGGTAAGGGCCACCACCCCCTTGTTCGTAAGGCCGACGTGGCCGTAGGACTGTCATGAATTCGGCACAACACCCTCCGTATCCACCACATGGCGGAGTGTTGCGTTCCGCCTACGCCGTCCGTGCGCGCTCCTCGCTGCTGCCGTGCGCCCTGAGCTGCGATCGATCCGATCTTCCCGCCCGCTCCCCGGAATCGGCCGATGTGCGGGATCATGGCGGCATGACCGAGGTGTCCTCCCTCACAGGGCGGCTGCTCGTGGCCACCCCCGCCCTCGCGGACCCGAATTTCGACCGCGCGGTCGTGCTGCTGCTCGACCACGACGAGCAGGGCTCCCTCGGTGTGGTCCTGAACAGGCCGACCCCCGTCGGCGTCGGCGACGTCCTGCTGCCCTGGGCGCCCCTGGCCGGCTCCCCCGGCGTGGTCTTCCAGGGCGGGCCGGTGGCCATGGACTCGGCCCTGGGGCTCGCGGTGATCCCGGGCGAGGAGGGGCCGCTCGGCTGGCGCCGGGTGCACGGGGCCATCGGGTTGGTCGATCTGGAGATGCCGCCGGAGCTGCTGGCCGCGGCCCTGGGCGGCCTGCGGATCTTCGCCGGTTACTCCGGCTGGGGCCCGGGCCAGCTGGAGACGGAGCTCGGCGAGGGCGCCTGGTACGTGGTGGAGTCGGAGCCCGGGGACGTGTCCTTCCCGGATCCGGAGCGGCTCTGGCGGGCGGTGCTGCGCCGCCAGCGCAGCGACCTCGCGATGGTCGCCACCTATCCGGACGACCCGTCGCTCAACTGACTGGCGCGGGGTTAAGTACCCTGGGTTCCATGAGCACTCTTGAGCCCGAGCGCGGGACTGGCACGGGGACCCTCGTAGAGCCGACGCCGCAGGTGTCGCACGGTGACGGCGACCACGAGCGCTTCGCCCACTACGTCCAGAAGGACAAGATCATGGCGAGCGCGCTCGACGGGACCCCCGTCGTCGCGCTCTGCGGCAAGGTCTGGGTACCGGGCCGGGACCCGAAGAAGTACCCGGTCTGCCCCATGTGCAAGGAGATCTACGAGTCCATGGGCCCCGGTGGGGACAAGGACAAGGGCGGCAAGGACAAGTAGTCCGACCCCCGGCCCTCCTTCTTCGCAGGACCGAGACCCCCGGTGCGCCACAGCGCGTCCGGGGGTCTTTGCCGTGCCCGCACGGAGCGTTAGGGTCGGCGCGACGAGCGCCCTGCGGAACGAGCGTTGCGCAGGACGCAATCCGCGCACGCAGTCGTGAAGGGCTGACGCATGGACCTGATCCCCGCACCCCGGGTCGCACGTCTCGACGAGGGCGGGCGCCGCTTCGCGTTCGGGCCCGAGCCGCTCCTCGACGCCGGTCCGGGCACCGGGACGGTCGCGCGCTGGCTGCGGCGGGAACTGGGTGCGGCCACCGGCTGGGAGCTGCCCCCCGTCGCGGCCGGCGCCGCCGCCGCGCTGCGGCTGCGCGTCGACCCGGACGTCGCGGGAGACCTGGGGCCGGAGGCGTACCGCATCGACATCGGCCCGGACGGGGCGCAGCTGCGGGGCGCGAGCGCGGCCGGGCTGTTCTGGGCCGCCCAGACGCTGCGTCAGCTGCTCGGGCCCGACGCGTACCGCAAGGCGCCGCTGCCCGGCCGTACGTGGAGCCTGCCGTACGCCCACGTCGTGGACGGCCCGCGGTTCGGCTGGCGCGGGATGATGCTGGACGTGGCCCGCCACTTCATGCCCAAGGACGGCGTGCTGCGCTACATCGACCTGCTCGCCGCCCACAAGCTCAACGTGCTGCACCTGCACCTGACCGACGACCAGGGCTGGCGGATCGAGATCAAGCGCCACCCGCGCCTGACCGAGGTCGGCGGGTGGCGCCCGCGCAGCCGGTGGGGGCACCGGGCCTCGCCGCTGTGGAACGAGACCCCGCACGGCGGGTACTACACCCAGGACGACATCCGCGAGATCGTCGCCTACGCCGCCGAACGGCACGTCCGGGTGGTCCCGGAGATCGACCTGCCGGGGCATTCGCAGGCCGCGATCGCCGCGTACCCGGAGCTCGGCAACACCGACGTCGTCGACACCACGGCGCTCGGGGTGTGGGACGACTGGGGGATCACCGAGAACGTGCTCGCGCCCACCGAGGCCGTGCTGCGGTTCTACGAGGGCGTCTTCGAGGAGCTGCTGGAGCTGTTCCCGGCGGAGGTCTCACCCTTCGTGCACGTGGGCGGGGACGAATGCCCCAAGGCCCAGTGGAAGGCCTCCGCGGTCGCCCAGGAGCGGATCCGTGAGCTGGGCGTGGACGGCGAGGACGGGCTGCAGGCCTGGTTCATCCGGCACTTCGACGGCTGGCTCGGCGCGCGCGGGCGCCGGTTGATCGGCTGGGACGAGATCCTGGAGGGCGGGCTCGCGACCGGCGCCGCCGTCTCCTCGTGGCGCGGCTACGCGGGCGGGATCGCCGCCGCCGAGGCCGGGCACGACGTGGTCATGTGCCCCGAACAGCAGGTCTACCTGGACCACCGGCAGGCCGGCGGCGCCGACGAGCCGATGCCCATCGGGTACGTGCGCTCGCTGGAGGACGTCTACCGCTTCGACCCGGTGCCCCCGAAGCTGTCGCCGGAGGCCGCCGCGCGGGTGCTGGGCGCGCAGGCCAACGTGTGGACCGAGGTGATGGAGAACCAGGACCGCGTCGACTACCAGGTGTTCCCACGGCTGGTGGCCTTCGCCGAGGTGGTGTGGTCGCAGCAGCCCGAGCCCCGGGAACGCGACTTCGCGGCGTTCGAGGAGCGGATGGCCGCGCACTACCCGCGGTTGGCCGCGCAAGGGGTCGATCACCGGCCACCGGGCGGCCCGTTGCCGCGGCAGCGGAGGCCCGGAGTACTGGGACGCCCGATCGAAGGAGCGCCCCCGAACGTGTGACA
The DNA here is from genome assembly GCF_041432505.1 of Streptomyces virginiae. Lineage (GTDB taxonomy): Bacteria > Actinomycetota > Actinomycetes > Streptomycetales > Streptomycetaceae > Streptomyces > Streptomyces virginiae_A. Next base: position 3,535,291 of record NZ_CP107871.1, on the reverse strand, counting down.
CCCGGGTGACGACGCCGACCCGAACCGAAAGGGAACGGGAGCGGAACTCTGCCTCAATTTACCCCGATACAGGGAAAATCGGGCAATCAGGGAGGAGGGTCACCGAAGGCGCTGCGACAGGGCCGTACGGCCCGTACGGGACACCTCGCCCGGGGACGGACGCGGCGGGCCGACCCTCGCGCCGGGAGGGTCGGAGGATGTGCCAGAGTTGCCACGTCCCGGCGGTGAGCACGTACCGTACGGCGGAACAGGCGTGAGCGCCGGAACCGGGACATCGGGAAGGGGCAGCTGGGTTGACCACGCACGCACCGCACGCACTGGATTCACCTCAGGGGCCGCACGGCCCGCAGGCGGCGCAGTCCGTGACGCTGCCGGCCTCGCTCGACGAGGCCGTGGCGGCGCTCACCGCCATGCCCGCCGCCGTGCCGGTCGCCGGCGGCACCGACCTGATGGCCGCCGTCAACGCGGGGCTGCTGCGGCCCGCCGCGCTGGTGGGCCTGGGTCGGATCAACGAGATCCGCGGCTGGCAGTACCAGGACGGCCACGCGCTGCTCGGCGCAGGCCTCACGCACGCACGGATGGGACGGCCGGATTTCGCCGCTCTGATCCCCGCCCTGGCGGCCGCGGCCCGGGCCGCCGGCCCCCCGCAGATCCGCAACGCGGGCACCCTCGGCGGCAACATCGCCACCGCCGCGCCCACGGGTGACGCACTGCCCGTGCTGGCCGCGCTGGAGGCCGTCCTCGTCATCGTCGGCCCGGGCGGGCAACGGGAGATCCCGGTGTCGTACCTGCTGGCCGGGCGGGAGATGCTGCGGCCCGGCGAGCTGATCGGCTTCGTGCGGGTGCCGCTGCTGCACGCCCCGCAGGTGTTCCTGAAGGCCACCGGCCGAACGGGGCCGGGGCGTGCCGTGGCGTCCGTGGGCCTCGTCCTGGACCCGGCGCGCCGGGGCGTGCGCTGCGCCATCGGCGCGGTCGCCCCGATGCCGCTGCGGCCGCTGGAGGCCGAGCAGTGGGTGGCCTCGCTGATCGACTGGGACGGCGGGCGGACCTTGGCCCCCGAGGCGCTGGAGGCCTTCGGCGAGTACGTCGCGGCCGCGTGTGTGCCGGACCAGGGCGAGCCGGTGGCTCCCGGAGTACTGCATCTGCGGCGGACGGTGGCCGTGCTGGCGCGCAGGGCCCTCGGGAGGGCGCTGACCTCATGAGCGAGAACGAGAACGAGAACGTGACCCAGGGGAACGGCACGGCGGGCTGGGGTTGGGAACCGGTTCCGCAGGGCGGCGAGTACGACTCGGACGCCACGGCCTTCGTGAAACTGCCGCAGGACATGCTGGACGCGCTCGGCACCGGGGAGCCCCTCGCGGCGCCCGGGCACGGCTACGTGCCGCCGCCGATGATCGTGCCGCTCGGCTCGGCCAGTACGGATCCGGCGGCCACGGGGACGTGGACGATCCCGGTGCAGTGGCCGGAAGCCGGCGGATCGGCGCAGACCGATCCGGCGGGTGCTCCGGGTGCGGGCGCCGGCGGAGCGGGACAGGGCCCCGGGTCCGTGGGCGGGCCGATCCCGGCGTCGATCCCGATCCCGGCGTCGGTCGCGGCGGCGTTCGCCGAGGCGGAGCCGGAGCAGCCGGCGACCGATTCGAGCGCGACGGCCGAGTGGCGCTTCGCGGAGGCGGCCCACGAGCCCGAGCAGGCCGGCCCGGCGACCGGCCAGTGGGCCGTGCCCGAGTACGACGAATTCTCCGAGCAGCAGAACGAGTACCGGCCGGGCGCGCTGGACGCCGACTGGAGCCAGGCCCCGGCGACCCTGCCGGGCGGCGCCCCGGCGCCGTGGGCGTACCTGACGCAGCAGCCGGCCGGGGACCCGAACGCGGACACCGGCGCCGGTGCAGGTGCAGGCGCCGCTGCCGGTGTGCTGCCCGGTACGGACGAGGCCGCGGCCGCCTCGGCCGCAGCCGCCGCCGCGACCGCGCACACCGCCGGGCGGCTGCTCGGCGGGCCCGGAGTGGGCGCTGCCGGCCGCGGACCGCGGGTGCTGGGCGGACCCGGCGTGGGTACCCCGCTGCCCGAGGGCGAGCCGGTGCACCCGGCCCCGCACGACATCGAGGCCGCGCACGGCCCGGCGGCCGAGCAGGCCGAGGGCGCCAGGGCCGCGGACCACGCGGATCATGCGGCCCAGGGTGAGTACGGCGGGCACACCGGGCACACCGGGCACACGGTCCTGGGGGAGTACGCCGGGTACGCGGAGCAGGCCGGGTACGCCGTGCCGGCCGCTGCCGCCGACCCGGAGCCGCAGCCGGTGGCTCCCCCCGAGCTGGATCTCTTCGGCAGCGTGCGCGCCCCGGCGCCGGCCGCCGAGCCCGCGCAGCCCGGCGGCACCGACGGCCACGGCTTCACCGCCTTCGGCCACGCGCCGGAGCCCGGGCCGCAGGCCGCGCAGGAAGCCGCCCAGGAGGCCGCGCACGAGGCGGAGCCCGTCGCGGAGTCCGACCCCGGCCACGGGGACGTGCCGGCCGCGCAGGAGCCCCCGGCCGACCGCACGCCGACCGAGGACACCGCCGACAGCGAGGGCGCACCCCTGGACGAGGGGATCGGCCGAGGCATCCCGGCCGAGGTGGCGACGTACGAGGAGGAAGCGACCGCCGAGGCCGTCGCCCATCACGAGCACCCGTCGGCCTCCTACGTCCTGCGCGTCAACGGCGCCGACCGGCCCGTCACCGGCGCCTGGATCGGCGAATCCCTGCTGTACGTGCTGCGCGAGCGGCTCGGCCTCGCGGGCGCCAAGGACGGCTGCTCGCAGGGCGAATGCGGAGCCTGCGCCGTGCAGGTCGACGGCCGACTCGTCGCCTCCTGCCTGGTACCGGCCGCGACGGCCGCCGGCAGCGAGGTCCGCACCGTCGAGGGTCTCGCGACGGACGGGGAACTCTCGGACGTCCAGCAGGCGTTGTGCAGGTCGGGCGGGGTGCAGTGCGGGTTCTGCATCCCCGGCATGGCCATGACCATCCACGACCTGCTGGAGGGCAACCACGCCCCCAGCGAGCTGGAGACCCGTCAGGCCCTGTGCGGCAACCTCTGCCGTTGCTCCGGCTACGCGGGGGTCGTCGACGCCGTCCGCGAGGTCGTCGCCGAGCGCGAGGCGGCGGCCGCCGAGCCGGCGGCCCCGGGCTCCGGCTCGGGCGCGTCGGAGCCGCGTATCCCGCAGCAGGCAGCGCCCGGCGAGGGCGGCATCCACCACGGAGGCACGGCGTGAGCGGGCAGGACGCGGCGACGGCGACGACAACGGTCAACCCCACGGTGACGGCCATGGCGGCCCCCGGCCCCGAGGCCACCGAACCACAGGTCCCGCGCGGCATCGGAGCCTCCGTCCCGGCCGCGGACACCCGCGCCAAGACCGAGGGCACCTTCCCCTACGCCGCCGACCTGTGGGCCGAGGGCCTCCTGTGGGCCGCCGTGCTCCGCTCCCCGCACGCCCACGCCCGGATCCTGTCCATCGACACCACGGCCGCCGCCGCGATGCCCGGCGTCCGCGCCGTCGTCACCCACGCCGACGTGCCCGGCGCCACCACCCACGGCCGCCGCATCGCCGACCGGCCGGTCTTCGCGCACGACGTCGTACGCCACCACGGCGAGGCCATCGCCGCCGTCGCCGCCGACCACCCGGACACCGCCCGGCTCGCGGCCGCCGCGATCGCCGTCGAGTACGAGCTCCTCGACCCGGTCACCGACCCCGAGCAGTCCTTCGGCGCCCCCGCCCTGCACCCCGACGGCAACCTGATCCGGCACATCCCGCTGCGCTACGGCGACCCGGAGGCCACCGGCGAGGTCGTCGTCGAAGGCCTGTACCGGATCGGCCGCCAGGACCCCGCGCCCATCGGCGCCGAGGCCGGACTGGCCGTACCGCGCCCCGACGGCGGTGTGGAGCTCTACACCGCGTCCACCGACCCGCACAGCGACCGCGACCTGGCCGCCGCCTGTTTCGGACTGGACCCGGACCGCGTACGCGTCGTCGTCACCGGCGTGCCCGGTGCGACGGCCGACCGCGAGGACGCCGCCTTCCAGCTCCCGCTCGGCCTGCTCGCGCTGCGCACGGGCTGCCCGGTGAAGCTGGCCGCCACCCGCGAGGAGTCCTTCCTCGGCCACACCCACCGCCATCCGACGCTGCTGCGCTACCGCCACCACGCGGACGCGGAGGGCCGGCTGGTCAAGGTCGAGGCACAGATCCTGATGGACGCGGGCGCGTACGCCGACGCCTCCTCCGAGTCCCTGGCGGCGGCGGTCGCCTTCGCCTGCGGCCCGTACGTCGTCCCGCACGCCTTCGTCGAGGGCTGGGCGGTACGCACCAACAACCCGCCGTCGGGCCACGTCCGCGGCGAGGGCGCCATGCAGGTGTGCGCCGCGTACGAGGGCCAGATGGACAAGCTCGCGGCCGCCCTCGGCATCGACGGCGCGGAACTGCGCATGCGCAACGTCCTGGCCACGGGAGACCTCCTCCCGACGGGCCAGACTGTCACCTGCCCGGCCCCGGTGGCGGAACTGCTGCGCGCGGTCCGCGACTTCGAACTGCCCGCCCTGCCCAAGGACGCCCCCGAGGACGAGTGGCTGCTGCCCGGAGGCCCGGAGGGCGCGGGCGAGCCGGGCGCGGTACGGCGCGGCGTCGGCTACGGCGTCGGCATGGTCCACATGCTCGGCGCCGAGGGGACCGACGAGGTCTCCACCGCCACCGTGAAGGTGGTGGGCGGCGCGGCCACGGTCATCTGCGCGGCCGTCGACACCGGCCAGGGCTTCGCCACGCTGGCCCGCCAGATCGTCCAGGAGGTCCTGGGCGTCGACGAGGTCACCATGGCCCCGGTGGACACCGACCAGCCGCCGGCCGGCCCGTCGGCACACGGCCGCCACACCTGGGTGTCGGGCGGCGCGGTGGAGCGGGCGGCGAAGATGGTCCGCACCCAGCTCCTCCAGCCGATGGCCCACAAGCTGGGCATGTCGACGGAACTCCTGCAGATCCAGGACGGCCGGATCACGTCGTACGACGGCGCGTTCTCGATGTCGGTCATGGAGGCCATGGCGGGCAAGGAACTCTGGGCGACGGCCCAGTGCCGCCCCCACCCCACGGAACCCCTGGACGCGGACGGCCAGGGCGACGCCTTCGTGGGCCTCGCCTTCTGCGCGATCCGCGCGGTGGTGGACGTGGACATCGAACTGGGCTCGGTCCGGGTCGTGGAACTCGCGGTGGCCCAGGACGTGGGCCGCATCCTGAACCCCCGTCAGCTGGAGGCCAGGATCGAGGCGGGCGTCACGCAGGGCGTGGGCGCGGCCCTGACGGAGAACCTCCGCTCGGTCTCCGGCCTCATCCGCCACCCGGACCTGACGGGCTACGCCCTTCCGACGGCACTGGACGCCCCGGCGGTCCGCATCGTCAAACTGATCGAAGAACGCGACGTGGTGGCCCCGTTCGGCGCGAAGGCGGCGAGCGCGATCCCCGTGGTGACGACCCCGGCGGCGGTGGCCTCGGCGGTCCGCGCGGCCACGGGCCGCCCGGTCAACCGCCTGCCGATCAGGCCGTCCGCGGCGGTCGGTACGCCCAACTCATGACCGTGTGACCCGCATTGCACGTGCAACCCCGGACTTGGGCCTGTCGGTACCGGTCGCTAGAGTGATCGGTACCGGTGTACGCGTACGCGCGGACACGGGTGCGAACGGGGATGGGGAGCGGCGGAGACGCCGCGACCACGGGGATGACGGGGAGTCGGGGAGGCCAACGTGGCAGACGACAACGGGGCGAGCCAAGTGGTAACGGCCCTCACGCTGGGGCTGGCGGGTCCGATGGGCGCGGTCGCAGGGATCGCCTACAGCGCTGCCACTGCGGCGCTGCGGATCGAGTTCGACTCGATGACCGAGTACAAGAAGATGGTGGACGGCCTCCTGGACGACCTCACCGGCTCGGACGCGGACCACAAGAAGCTGGCGGACGACAAACTGCCGTCCAACAAGCTCGGCAAGGGCTTCGCGGAGGTCGACGCGCTGTTCAAGTCGTACGACACGGTCATCACGGAGCTGCAGAAGCTCTCGAAGGGGCTGGCGGGACAGATCGAGGCCCTGGGTATCGCGGTCCTCTCGGCGGGCAACAACTACGCCGGCGTGGACGAGGAGACCAAGCGACGCATGCTGGCCATCGCCAAGGAGGCGAAGGCGCACTACGTGGAAGCCCGCGACCCGTGGCCGGAGGAAAAACGCCGCCTTGAGGAAGCCAACCAGCCGCCGACATCCACGACTCCGACTCCGTCGCCCAGCACGTCGGGAGGTTCCTACTCATGACGGACTTCGAAAGCTTCACCCACCAGCAGATGCGGGACATGATCGCTTCACTGGACCCCACCTCGGTCCAGGCGCGGGCCGATCAATTGGCTTCTGCTGCTGAGAAGATCAAGACGATCGGCGAGGCGCTCAAGAAGCACGTCGTGACCGGCTGGGAAGGCGAAGGAGCCGACGCCTTCCAGGAGTGGGTGGGCCGCGCGGGCAACGCGACCCTGCGCTTGGGCGAGTACAGCGCCAAGGGCGGGGAGTGGATGGGCAAGGTCGTCCAGACGATGACCGAGGCCACGAAGATGACCGCGGTCGACGCGACCGCGACGAAGAACCTCGCGGCGGCCATCGAGCACCACAACGACCCGGACGCGGCGAAGGTTCGCTCGGAGGCTCAGACGATTCTGGACGCGGACCACCGTGAGGCGGTCCGGCTGATGACGAACCTGGCGCAGTCGTACCAGGTGTCGTCCTCGGAGATGAACAAGGCGACGATCCCGACGTTCCCCGAGCCGCCGCCGGTGCTGTTGCCGCCGGCCCGCTATGGGAGCAGCGAGGACATGGAACGGTCCGGTGGAGGCTCCGGAGGAGTCGGCTCCGCCGGTTCGTCGTACTCGACGACAGGTCCTGTCGGCAGCGCGCCCTCGAACGAGCCAGGTCTTGTCCAGGGACGTCCGTCGCAGCCGGACAACACCTTGCCGACGACGACTCTGCCCACGCCGGTGACCCCCGACCGTGACGTGGAGGTGGACCTCGACACCGTCGGCACGCTGCCTCCGAACCAGACACTGCCTCCGGTGACGACGACGCCCGGCCCGCTGCCCACGGGCCCTGGCGGTCCGCCCCCCGGCCCCTTCGTGCCGCCCATGGCTGTCCCCCCGATCGGCGGGGTGAAGGGTCCGACCCTTCCCGGCGTCTTCGGCCCCGGCGTGCCAGTCCCGGGCACGCCTGGACCCCTCGGCAAGGGCGGCGGCCTGCCCGGCATGCTCCCGCGTGACAGCGGCATCATGGGCGGCCGCCCCGTGACGTCCACCGGCCCCAGCTCGGGTATCCCGCGAGGTACGGTCATCGGCGAAGGCGCCCAGGCAGGCCGTCCCATGGGCGGCGGAGGAATGGGCCACGGTGGCGGTGGCGCCCACGGCAGCGGCCAGGGAAGCTTCTCCGGCGGACGTCGGCTGGCCTCGGAGCCGGGAGGCGTCGTTGGAGGGCGTCAGACCGGTGCGGTCGGTCGGCCGGTTGCCGGCGGCCAGCCGTTCACCCAGGGCGGTTCGGGTCTCGTTCGCAATGGTGGAGCCGGCGGCAGCGCGGGCATGAGGCCCATGGGCCATGTGGGCGGCGGCGCCGGCACGCAGACTCCGGGTAAGCGACGGAACGACCAGGGGGGCGAACGCCCCGACTACCTGGCCGAAGACGAAGAGACCTGGCAGGGCAGCCGTCGTGTTGTCCCGCCCGTGATCGACTGAGCAGAACGGACATTGCACGGGATGCGCATGCGTAAGGCGACCTCGGCCCTGGTGGGGCTCCTTCTGGCCGGGGTCGCCGCGACCCCGGCCCATGCGGAGACCGTTCGATCCCAGCAATGGCATCTCGACGCCATGAAGGCTGACGACATCTGGAAGGTCAGCACTGGCACGGGCGTGACAGTCGCCATCATCGACGATGGTGTCAAGGAGATCCCTGAACTGAAGGGGCAGATCGTCCCTGGCGCAGATCTCGTGTCGCAAGGCGGAGACGGGCGTCACGACAACAGTGGTCATGGCACGGGTATCGCGGCCATGATTGCTGGGACGGGCAAACACCCGAGCGGCGACGGTGGTTTCGGGCTGGCACCCGGCGCCAAGATCCTCCCGATCCGTGTCGCCAATGCTGAATTGGCCACTCCGTCTTGGGTTGCGGCGATTCGGTTCGCGGCAGACTCGGACGCCAAGATCATCAATATTTCGCTGGGTATCGAGGGCACGCCGGAGAAAGACCGGGGGCGGGCCGAAGCGGTGAAGTATGCGCTTTCGAAGGGGAAGCTGGTCTTCGCGTCCGTCGGCAACAGCGGGGATTCGACGAACAAGGTCGAGTACCCGGGTGCGACCCCTGGGGTGGTCGGCGTAGGCGCGACAGATACCAAGGGCAAGGCAACTGCGGAATCCCAACACGGTCCCCAGGTGGACCTTGCCGCCCCGGGTATCGATATCGTCACCGCTTGCTCTGGCAAGACGGGGTTGTGCAAGACCGCTGGAACCAGTGACGCATCGGCCCTTGCTTCCGCCTCCGCCGCCCTCATCTGGTCGGCCCATCCCGACTGGACCAACAACCAGGTCCTGCGGGTGCTCCTGAACACCGCCGGTAAGCCCACCGATGGTGTCGAGCGCAACGACTACGTCGGCTACGGCATCGTCCGCCCCCGCGTCGCGCTGCAGACCCCCGGAGACCCCGGCCCGGCGGATGTGTACCCGTTGCCCGATCTCGCGGCCGCGGACGCCGCCAAGAAGCCCTCCGCGGCTCCCGACGGCAAGGCTCCTGATGCCGCCGCGTCCGCGCCGGCCGCGCAGGCCGAGGAGAAGAAGAGTGGCAGTGTGCTTCCCTGGATCGCCCTTGGTCTGGGAGCCTGCGTGCTGATCGGTGGAGCCGTGGCCGTGGTCGTCGTACGACGTAACCGCTGACCCGGGGCCGATCTGACCTGCACCCTGCCTTCGGGAGTTCACGCGATGTCGTTCGACGAGGAATGGTCGGCGGCTCGCGCCACGGCCACCGCCGGTGTCACCATGCGCCTCAACCAGGTGCCCGCCGATCCCGGCGGTGGCGGTGGCGGTGGTGACCTGGAGCTCAATCAGGACCACATCGGCGCGATCGGCTCCGAGGCGTACAAGCTGCACACGCGCCTGCAGACCGACGGCAAGCACGCCGCCACCGCCACCGCCGAGGCGGCCGGGGCCCTCACCAAGGAGGCCTTCGCGAGCGGGGCGGCGCTACTCAAGGCCAACAGTGCCTGGGAGAGCCAGGTGAAGACCCTCGTGGCCGCCTGCGCCAACATCTCCAACGGGCTGAACTACTCGCTCGCCTCGCACGCCAAGGACGAGCAGCAGCTCCAGGCGGACTTCACCGCATCCGCGATAGACAAGTACCTGAAGTAGGCGGCGCTTTCATGCTGACGTACGAGAACGTGATGAACGCGCCCCTCGGCAAGCTCCAGACGGCCGTGACCGACTGGACGGCGATGGCCGGCAAGCTCGACGAGATGGCCGAGGCCGCTCGCAACGGAATGAAGGCGAAGTCCGACAAGGCCGAGTGGAGCGGGGTCACCGCGGGAGTGGCGCGCGGGTTCGTCGACAAGACGGCCAAGGAGTTCGAGGACGCGGCCAAGGCCGCCAAGGGCATGTACCAGGTCCTCGCCGACGCGCACGCGACGTTCAAGGCGGCCCAGGACGAGCTGAAGAAGCTCGCCGCCGAGGCCCCGGCGGCAGGCTTCCGGGTCGATGCCGACGGGCGGGTCACCGCCATCCCCCTGCCCACCGAGGGGGAGCGGAACGCGGCCCGACACGACCCCGACTACCAGGCGACCCTGAACACGGCCCGCAACGCGTGGCAGACCCGCATCAATCGGGCGGTCGAGGACGCCCAGGACGCCGACGACTCCCTGGTCCGCGTCCTCCAGGCGAACGTCGCCGACGCACACGATTTCAGCGGACCGAAGTTCACCACCCTCGACGGCGAACAGGCGGCCCGCGCGGCCGATCTGATGAAGAAGGTCACCGGCGAGGGCGGCACGGCCCGCAACGTCGAGGCGCTGCGCGAGCTGGAGGAACTGCTCGACGACAACCGCACGGACCCGGAGTTCTCCACGGGCTTCTACCGGACGATCGGCGCCGAGGGCACGCTGGAGATGTACTCCAAGATGTCCCTCGACGCGACCGGCCTGGGGGCGCCCGGCAAGGACCGCGCGCTGATGGTCGCGAACATCCAGAGCGACATGGGCGCGATGCTCGGCCTCGCGACGCACAAGGACGTCCCGAACCACCTCGACGCGGCCTGGACGACCCAGCTGATGAAGGCCGGCCGCAAGGAGATGGCCGTCTACGGCGGCGTGCAGCAGATCTACGGCTACCAGGCCTTGGGCGCGCTGCTGCGCGAGGGGAAGTACGACACGGAGTTCCTCACCTCCGTCGGCCGCGACATGGTCGCTATGGACCGCAAGGACCCGCGGGCCTGGGAGTTCCACACCCCGTACGGGCTGGAGACGGTCCTCAGCCAGGGCCAGGACGGCCGCGGCTTCTACCCGCTGACCGGCCTGATGGAGGCGCTGGGCAACAACCCGGACGCCGCGACGGCCTTCTTCAACGAGCCGGTCCGCGAGGACAGTAACAAGGACGGCATCGTCACGAAGGACGACAAGCCGGTCTCGGGGCAGCACGGCAAGGAGCAGGGCATGGTCGACTACATGCTCGACAAGAAGCCGTACATGGACAGCTTCGACATCAGCCGGACCGGCGACCTGCACCCTGCCCAGCAGGCGGTCGGCGATGCCCTGATGGCGGCGGTCTCGCACCGCGCCCCGGGTGACGAGGACTCCCCGCCGGTCCCGCACACGAAGGAGATGGCGGCGGTCATGGAGCGGGTCGTCGAGAAGATCGGCGACAAGCCGGAGCTGGTCGACGCCGACCCGAAGGACCCGGACGGGCCGCTGAACGGGCTGTCCGGACACTTCGGCCAGATGGCGGCCGAGTACATGCCGGACCTCCAGGCCGCCGCGGAGAACGGCAGCGGGACGATCAAGGCCAACGGTGAGATGGCCGAGTTCGACAAGGCGGGCATGGCCCGGTTCATCGGGGCGGTGGGCCAGGATCCGGACGCCTACGGCGCGATGACCACGGCCCAGCGGACCTTCACCACGGCCCTGGTCAATGACGTCTTCACCCATCGGGGCGAGTACGACGACGTCGACGCGGCCGTCAAGGTCGCGGTGCACCCGGGCGGCCAGATCGCCGGCATGCTGTCGGAGGCCCGGGCGGAGGGCACGTTCGGCGAGAACGCCCACAAGCAGGAGGAGTACGTCAAGGGCGTCGAGGACAACGCCAAGTGGGTCAACCGCGGTATCACCGCGGCGGGCGGCAAGTACCTCGAACTGGTGCCGTTGGCCGGCGACGTCGTCGAATGGCTTCAGGAGGACATCACGGAGAGCGTGGTCGAGGGGGCCGAGAAGGACGCCGCGAAGAAGGTCGAGGACAGCAACCAGAAGGCGGGCGAGGAGTACGTGCGCGCGCAGACCGGAGCGTCCGATTCGGCCGCGGCGTCGGTCCGCATCGCAGCCCGCGGATCCGGATTGTCCGAGCGGACCATCGACTCCTACGCGGGTGTCGCGTCCACGGAGACGGCCAACGCCTACTCGGTCGGCCGGGACCTGGTCGCCACCATGAACGGCGGATCATGATGGCCGGTCCTCGTACCCACCGTGCCGTGGTCTCGGTGGTCGCGGTCGCCGCGGGAGCGGCACTGCTCGCCGGCTGCTCCGACGGCAAGACGTCGGCCGCGCCCGAGCTCCCCGCGTCCACGTGCTTCGGAGCCTTCACCCCGACGGAACTCGCACCCTTCGTGGGCACGGGCGAGGAGGTCCGGGTGGACGCGCCGGCCGATGCGCGCCTGACCGCCGGCCGCAAGAGCGCGATCTGCAACATCTACGTGGACGGGAAGACCCGGTTCTTCGCGTCGGCGGAGCGCTTGCCGCAGGGACAACACTTCTTCTGGGCGCCGGCGGTCGACGAGCAGAAGCCGGAGCCGCTCCCCTTCGCGGAGAACAGCAAGCTCTGGGACGGCGGCGCCGCGATCTTCCTCTCCTGCAAGGGCCCCACCGAGGCCTTCGAGCTCAAGCTGTGGCTCGACGGGTCCACGGAGCGGATCGAGCAGAAGGAACGCCGGCCCATGTTCGCGGGTCTCATGAAGAAGTACCTGGACTTCGCCAGGCAGCAGACCGGATGCGGCGCCTGAGCCGGAGCCGGAGCCGGAAAAGGCGAAGGCCGCTCAGGGGTGCGCCTGCCCCTGAGCGGCCCGCCGCGAAGCCGTGACCGGAATCGAACCGGCGTAACTCGCTTTGCAGGCGAGTCCCTCAACCACTCGGGCACACGGCTGTGTGGTGGTGACACGCATGACGCTACGGGGGCCCGCCGGGCCGGGGAAGGGATACGCCGCCCGTGCAACGCGACTGCCATGCCGCGTTCACAGTCCGCCGGACCTAGGCCGTCTCTTTCGGATCTTGCCGGGCCCGGCCCGCCCGGCACGGCACCTCGCCGCGTTGTCGGGGCACTCGAGTACGTCCAGTACACGAGCGCCCCTCCGCCTTGCGATGCACCGCACCGGACGACCCGGGCTCACCCGACAAGATCCGAAAGAGACGACCTAGGTCTCACGGACCAGAGCGGGATCCGTCGAATTGACAGGGCCACTCCGGGGCTACGCACCTTACTCTGGGGCGATGAGCGCCCTTGAACGCAGCGTGCCCGACACAGCCGCACCGATCCCGCCCCCGCCGCCCCGGGACGGGATTCTCGGGCCCGCGTACCGGACGCTCAGCATCGGGATCATCTCCGTCGTCTTCCTCATCGCCTTCGAGGCCACCGCCGTCGGCACGGCCATGCCCGTCGCCGCCCGCGAGCTCGACGGGATCGGGCTCTACGCCTTCGCCTTCTCCGCCTACTTCACCACCAGCCTCTTCGGCATGGTCCTGGCCGGCCAGTGGGCCGACCGGCAGGGGCCGCTGCGGCCGCTGACCGTCGGGATCGCCGCCTTCGCCTCCGGGCTCGTGATCTCCGGCACCGCCGGGGTCATGTGGGCGTTCGTCCTCGGCCGGGCCGTGCAGGGCTTCGGCGGCGGGCTGGTCATCGTCGCCCTCTACGTCGTCGTCAGCCGGGCCTACGAGGAGCGGCTGCGCCCCGCGATCATGGCGGCCTTCGCCGCGAGCTGGGTGGTCCCCTCGATCGTCGGGCCGCTGGCCTCCGGAACGGTCACCGAGCACCTCGGATGGCGGTGGGTCTTCCTCGCGATCCCGGCGCTCGTGGTCGTCCCCCTGGTGGTGGCGCTGCCCGCGATACGGCGGACCGCGTCCGGGCCCGTCGACCCCGACGCCCCGCCGGTGGCCTTCGACCGCCGGCGGATCCGGCTCGCCTTCGGCATCTCGGTGGGGGCGGGGCTGCTCCAGTACGCCGCCCAGGACCTGCGGTGGCTCTCGCTCGCGCCGGGCATCGCGGGCGCGGCCCTGCTGGTGCCCGCCGTCCTGGGGCTGCTGCCGCGCGGGACCTACCGGGCGCGGCGCGGGCTGCCGTCCGTGGTGCTGCTGCGCGGGGTCGCCGCCGGGTCGTTCATCGCGGCGGAGAGCTTCGTCCCGCTGATGCTCGTCACCCAGCGGGGGCTGAGCCCGACGATGGCCGGGTTCTCGCTCGCGCTCGGCGGGCTCACCTGGGCGGGCGGCTCGTGGGTGCAGTCGCAGAGCCGGACGGCGCCCTACCGCGAGCGGCTGATGATCGGCGGCATGGTGCTGGTGGCACTGGCCATCGCCGCCGCGCCCGCCGTGCTGATCGAATCCGTACCGGTGTGGACGCTCGCCCTGGCCTGGGCGGTCGGCTGCCTGGGCATGGGCCTGGTGATCGGCTCCACCAGCGTGCTGCTGCTCCAGCTGTCGGCGCCGGAGGAGGCCGGCGCCAACTCCGCCGCCCTCCAGATCTCGGACGCGCTGGCGAACGTGGTGCTGCTGGCCGGCGGGGGCGCCGCCTTCGCCGCCCTGGGCGGTGGCGCGGTGGGCGCCGCGCACACGGTCGGCGAGGCCGGCGCGTCGGCCTCGCACCCGGCCGCGTTCGCCGTGGTGTTCCTGCCGATGGCCGCCGTCGCGCTGGTGGGGGCCTGGGTCGCGACCCGGCTGGAGCCGACGGACGCCTGAGCGACCTGAACGAGCGGAATCCGGATGTGCCGCGAGAGGCCGCGGCGTACTGTTCCGGCCATGAACGAGTTGATCATTCGGTTGTCCGCCGGCGAGCAGGCGGAGTGCGCCGACCTGGCCGACGCCACCGGCCGGACGCCCGAGGAGCTCGTGCTCGACGCCGTGCGGGCACTGCTGCGGACCGAGCGGGACCGGGTCGGGGCCGAGGCGAGCCGGCTCGCCCTGCGGCACGCGCCTCTGCTGAAGCGGCTCGGCGAATGAGCCCCGACACGACCCCGGTGCGCCACCTCACACTCGCCGAGGTCCTGGACCTCGCCCGGCACGCCTGCCTGGCCCAGGACCAGCCGGTCGAGCTGCGCGCCCCCGGACTGCTGGAGTCGGCGGTGCACCGGCCGAGAGCCCGCATGTTCGGGACCCCCGCGTACGAGGACCCGTACGAGCAGGCCGCAGCGCTGCTCCACGGCATCGCGACCAACCACCCGCTGGTCGACGGGAACAAGCGCACCGCCTGGCTCGCCGCGGCCACGTTCCTCGCCGTGAACGGCGTCGACCTCGGCGACGCGGACCAGGAGATCGCGTACGAACTGGTCATCGATGTGGCCGCCGGGCACGAGACGGATGTCGCGCGGATCGCCCGCCGACTGCGGGCGCTGACCGAAGCGATGTGACGCTCGCCGCACCCGCCGAGGTCACGGGCCTGTCCCTCCGCGAGGGGCGGGCCGGTGCCGGTAGGGTGGCCCGGTTGTCCTACGTACGACTGCCTTCCACCCGTACCAGATACGCCGAGAGCACGAACCGGAGACCGTGACTACTACCGCCTCCCACCATCTCTCACCCGCCTTCCCCGGCCGTGCCCCCTGGGGTACCGCCAACAAGCTGCGTGCCTGGCAGCAGGGGGCGCTCGACCGCTATATCCAGAACCAGCCGCGGGACTTCCTCGCGGTCGCCACGCCCGGCGCCGGCAAGACCACCTTCGCGCTGACCCTCGCCTCCTGGCTGCTGCACCACCACGTCGTCCAGCAGGTGACCGTCGTCGCGCCGACCGAGCACCTGAAGAAGCAGTGGGCGGAGGCGGCCGCGCGGATAGGTATCCGGCTCGACCCCGAGTACTCCGCCGGACCGCTCAGCAAGGACTACCACGGGGTCGCCGTCACCTACGCCGGTGTCGGCGTGCGCCCGATGCTGCACCGCAACCGCTGCGAGCAGCGCAAGACCCTCGTCATCCTCGACGAGATCCACCACGCCGGTGACTCGAAGTCCTGGGGCGAGGCCTGCCTGGAGGCCTTCGACCCGGCGACCAGGCGCCTGGCCCTGACCGGTACACCCTTCCGGTCCGACACGAACCCGATCCCCTTCGTCACGTACGAGGAGGGGAACGACGGGATCCGGCGGTCCTCCGCCGACTACACCTACGGCTACGGCAACGCGCTCGGCGACGGCGTCGTCCGGCCGGTCATCTTCCTCTCCTACAGCGGCAACATGCGCTGGCGGACCAAGGCCGGCGACGAGATCGCCGCCCGGCTCGGCGAACCGATGACCAAGGACGCCATCTCCCAGGCCTGGCGCACCGCGCTCGACCCGCGCGGCGACTGGATGCCGAACGTGCTGCGCGCCGCCGACCAGCGGCTGACGGAGGTCAGGAAGGGCATCCCGGACGCCGGTGGCCTCGTCATCGCCTCCGACCAGGACTCGGCGCGCGCCTACGCCAAGCTGCTCCGGGAGATCACCGGCACGAAGGCGACCGTCGTGCTCTCCGACGACACCGGCGCGTCCAAGCGGATCGACGAGTTCAGCGAGGACGGCAGCCGCTGGATGGTCGCGGTCCGCATGGTGTCCGAGGGCGTCGACGTACCGCGCCTCGCGGTGGGCGTCTACGCCACCACCATCTCGACGCCGCTGTTCTTCGCGCAGGCCGTCGGCCGCTTCGTGCGATCGCGCAGGCGCGGCGAGACCGCGTCCGTGTTCCTCCCGACCATTCCCTATCTCCTCGGCTTCGCCAACGAGATGGAGGTCGAACGCGACCACGTCCTCGACAAGCCGAAGAAGCAGGGCGAGGAGGATCCGTACGCCGAGTCCGAGAAGGAGATGGACGAGGCGAACAAGCAGGAGGACGAGGACACCGGCGAAGAAGAGCAGATGTCCTTCGAGGCGCTGGAGTCCGACGCGGTCTTCGACCGGGTCCTCTACGACGGCGCCGAATTCGGCATGCAGGCGCACCCGGGCAGCGAGGAGGAGCAGGACTACCTCGGCATCCCCGGACTGCTGGAGCCCGACCAGGTGCAGATGCTGCTGCAGAAGAGGCAGTCGCGGCAGATCGCGCACAGCCGGCGCAAGCCGGACGCGGAGGCGGACCTGCTGGAGCTGCCGGCCGACCGGCGGCCCGTGGTCTCGCACAAGGAGCTGCTGGAGCTGCGCAAGTCGCTGAACACGATGGTGGGCGCCTACGTCCACCAGACCGGGAAGCCGCACGGGGTGATCCACACGGAGCTGCGCCGGGTGTGCGGCGGTCCGCCGAGCGCGGAGGCGACCGCGGGGCAGCTGCGCGAGCGGATCAAGAAGGTGCAGGAGTGGGCCACCCGCATGCGGTGAGCCCGTGGGCGAGGGGGACGGGGTCCGTGCGGAGGTTCGCACGGACCCCGTCCGCCGTTACGCGGTACGCGGGTACGCGTCGTCGTTACGCGGTGGGGCGGCGACGGCGGCCGGTGCCGGCGACCAGGGCCGCGCCCATGGCGAGCGCCACGCCGGCGCCACCGAGGGCCCAGCTGGTGGCCGCGTCGGAGCCGGTCTCGGCCAGCTGCCCACCGGTGGTGGACTTCGTGCCGGTGCCGGTGCCGGTGCGGGTGCCGGTGCCGGTGCCCGTGCCGTTCCCGTCGACGATCGGCTTGGCGCCGCCGTCGGGGGTGGGCTGGTTGCCGGTGCTCGCCGCGTTGATCGAGGTGTGGGCGAAGGACACCTCGGAGCTGATGTCGTCCACGCCGTGGTCGTCCGCGAACACGACGGCGAAGACCTTGCCGACCGGGGCGTCCTTGCTGAACTTGGCCCGCAGCTGGACGTCGAACTTCGCGTTCGCGCCGACGGCGCGGTCGAAGATCGTGCCGGCGAGCTGACCGGACGGGTCCTTCTCGGCGGGGATCCAGCGCCCGCCGTCCCAGATCTCCAGGTCGAGGTGCTTGGCCTTGAGGTTGCTGACGGCGTTGTCGAAGAAGATCATGAAGCCGTACTCGTCGATCTTCTTCTTGCCGGTGTTGTCGACGTTCACGGAGAACGGCTGCCAACCGCCGCCGGCCGTGAAGCCGCCCGCCGGCAGGCCCGACACCGAGACCTCCGGGCCGGTGTTCTCCTCCTGCCCGTCGCCGATGACCCTGGACTCGTACCGGACGCGGTCCCCGGTGCCGCCCTCGGAGGTCGTGGACAGCGAGAAGCGGGAGGGCGGGGTGTCCTTGCCGAACTTCATCCGAAGCTTGAGGTCGAAGACCTCGTTCTTTTCGACATCGACATCGGCGAGGCTGAAGGAGTAGACCTCCTCGGATCCGTCCGCCTCGACCGCGTGCCAGCCCCAGGTGCCCTTGGAGTCGGGCGCGTAGATCTCGGCCTGGATGTCGCCCGCCTCCCAGCCGAAGGTGTCGAGCGTCCACAGGACCAGTTCGAGCGAGTGGTCGTCGACCGCCGGGCGGCCGGAGTTGTCGACGTGCAGCGAGAACTGGCTCCAGCCGCCGCCCGCCGTGAACGCGGCGGGCAGCCCGTCCAGGGTCAGCTTCGGACCGGCTGCGGCGACCTGCTCCGCGGCCTTCTTGGCGTCCTTCTTCTCTTCCTTCTTCTCGGCCTTGGACCCCTCGGCCGGCTGCTGCTGCGGCTGCTGGGCCTCCGGGGCCTGCGGCTGCTGGGTGGACCCGGGCTGCTGGGCCTCGGGCGCCTGCGTCCCGGTGGTCTCCCCGGTCGCCGGTGCCGCGTCGTCCTTCGGGGCCGCGTCCGGGGTCGTGACCGCCGGGTTGGCGACCTCGTCGGCCATCGCGGGCGTGGCCATCAGGATCGTCGGACCCACCACCGCGGCGGCGGCCACGACGGCAATGCGCTTGAGCTTCATGTGCTGCTTCCCCCTCATGAGGCTCCGGGTGCGCGTGAGCGCATCCCCCCTGGAGCCGATCTCCATAGTTTTGAACATGCTCAGAGTAATGGGGCGGTAAAGGCACCCTGTGGCAAACGAGGTCACGAATTGACACCGAGGTCGATCAGGAAACGGCACAAACAGGTAGCACGCGCCCGGATTCTGGACGAGCCCTTCCGCTGAGCGGACCTGCTCGCTACTGTCCCCGCATCAAACGCACCGTGGCAGCGCCGCCGCGGGAGCGCAGCCGGTGCATTGGCCGCTACCGGCGGCCTCTCCGTGCGTCGCCGCGGGACCGGCGACGTGCCACCCCGAGAGTCACCGCCGCTCACCGAAAGAGGGCGAGGCGTCGTGACCGCGGAAACCTCCCAGACTCTCGACAGAGGGCTCAGAGTCCTCAAACTGCTCGCCGACACCGACCACGGTCTGACCGTCACCGAGCTCTCCAACCGCCTCGGTGTGAACCGCACCGTGGTCTACCGGCTCCTCGCGACCCTCGAACAGCACGCCCTGGTCCGCCGTGACCTCGGCGGCCGGGCCCGCGTCGGGCTCGGAGTGCTGCGGCTGGGCCGACAGGTCCACCCGCTCGTGCGCGAGGCCGCCCTGCCCGCGCTGCGGTCCCTCGCCGAGGACATAGGCGCCACCGCGCACCTGACCCTCGTCGACGGCACCGAGGCGCTCGCCGTCGCCGTCGTCGAGCCGACCTGGACGGACTACCACGTGGCCTACCGGGCCGGCTTCCGCCACCCGCTGGACCGCGGGGCCGCCGGGCGGGCCATCCTGGCGGCCCGTCAGGGCTCCTTGATCGAGCCGGGGTACACGCTGACCCACGGGGAGCTGGAAGCGGGCGCCAGTGGCGCCGCCGCGCCGCTCGTGGGCATCACCGGGCTGGAAGGCAGCGTCGGCGTCGTCATGCTGGCGGACGCGGTGCCGGAGCGGGTCGGGCCGCGGGTGGTCGACGCGGCGCGGGAAGTGGCCGACGCCCTTCGCTAGCCGCGGGCTCGGCGGATCGTGGATGCCGGGTGCGGCGCCGTTGCCGGGGGCGCCGCCCCCGGACCCCGCGCCTCAAACGCCGGCGGGGCTGGTGCGGTCGGCGAGGCCGGAGCGGCCGGTGGGTCGGTGGGGGTGAAGGGGCGGATAGATTGGGCGAGTGCTCTCACGCCTCACACGTCTGCCGCGTCCCGCCGCCCTGGCCGTCTGCGCCGTGCCCGTGCTCGGGCTGTTCGCCGCCGCCGCCTTCGCGCCGCTGCCCTTCGTGGTCGCCATCCCCGGGCTGACGGCCGACGTACTGGGCTCCGACCAGGGCAAGCCGGTCATCACCGTGACCGGTGCCCCCGTCCGGGACACCAAGGGCGAGCTGCGGATGACCACCATCCGGGCCACCGGCCCGTCCTCGACGATGAAGCTGCACGAGCTCATCGGCCACTGGTTCAAGACCGATCAGGCGGTCATGCCCAGGGAGGCCGTCTACTCCTCGGGCGGAAGCGACGAGGAGATCGAGAAGCACAACCTGGAGGAGATGACCAAGTCGCAGTCGGCCGCCACCGACGCGGCCCTCGGCTTCCTCCACAAGGACCCCAAGGACGTGAAGGTCGACCTCAACCTCGCCGACGTCGGCGGCCCGAGCGCCGGGCTCCTCTTCTCCCTCGGCATCGTCGACAAGCTCGACGGTGACGGCAGCGGCGGCGATCTCACCGGCGGCCGCAGCATCGCCGGTACCGGCACCATCACCGCCGACGGTCAGGTCGGCGCGGTCGGCGGGGTGGCCCTGAAGACCCAGGCCGCGCGGCGCGACGGGGCGAGCGTGTTCCTCGTACCGAAGGCCGAGTGCGCGGACGCCCTGTCCGAGCTCCCCGAGGGGCTGCGGCTGGTCCCCGTCACTTCGCTGACGGATGCGGTGAACTCGCTTCGCGCGCTGAATCAGGGACGGCCGGCTCCGTCCTGCTGACGTCCGGCCCGCCGTCCAGTCCGCGCCAGGCCGGGAAGACCATCGGGGCGAGCGTCGTCAGCAGGTACGTGCCGCCGAACAGCAGCAGCGCCGTCCTCACCCCGAACCCGTCGACCAGCAGACCCGCGGCGAGTCCGCCCATCGGCATGGTCAGCTCGCAGCCCGCCGTGGCCACGCCCGAGACGCGACTGCGCAGCGCCTCCGGAACCTGCTCGTACATGACGGTGGTCAGGATCGGGTTGAGCATGCCCGCGCCCAGGCCGGCCAGGGCCATCGTCACCGCGAGCGGCAGGGTCGTGTCGGTGAGGGCGGCCACCACGTACCGGGTCGCCCCGGACAGCAGGAAGGCCGCCGTGAACACCGCGCGGCGCGGGAAGCGCTCGCCCCACATCCCGTAGAGCAGGGCACCGAGCAGCGCGAAGCCGCCGAAGAGGGAGATCATCAGGCCGATCGCGGTCGCGCCGCCGAGGTCCTCCCGGCCGTGCACCGGCAGCAGGACCGACGACCAGCCCTGGTCCAGCCCGTTGGTCATCATGACCATGACCGTGACGCCCAGCAGCAGCCGGGTGCGGGTCATGAAGGCCCAGCCCTCGGCGAGTTCGGCGCGGTAGGCCCCGAAGGACACCTTGCCGGAGGTGCGTTGGGGTTCGGCGGCCGGCACCCCGCGCAGGAAGGCGGTGACGAGCAGCGCCGACGCCCCGAAGGTGGCCGCGTCCAGCAGCAGTACGGTCTCGGCGCCGAACGCCACGATGAGCAGGCCCGCCACCGCGGCCCCGGTCATCCGGGCGCCGCGCGAGACCGCGTCGTAGAGGCCGGCGGCCCGGGTGATGGTGGTGCCGGCGTGCTCGGCGAGATTCGGCAGGAGCACGGCGCGGGCGGTCAGGCCCGGGGTGTGCACGAGGCCGCCGACGGCCATCAGTGCGCACAGCATCCAGAACTCCAGCACGCCCGCGTAGTGCAGCAGCGGGATCGCGCCGACCGACAGGCCGCTGATCAGGTCGGAGGCGACGGAGACCCTGCGGCGGCCGATCCGGTCGATGACCGGTCCGCCGACCAGGGCGGCCACGATGACGGGCAGGGTGGCGCAGAAGGCCACGACCCCGGCCCGGCCGGCGCTGTCCGTGGTCTGGAGCACGAACCACGGGACGCCGATGAGGGTGAGCGAACTCCCGGCTATGGAAATGGTGTTGGCGGCCAGTACGCCGACCAGCGGGCGCTTGTCCCTACGGCGCTCCGCGCGGGTCGGCTCGTCGGGCGGTAAGGCGTGCACGGTGGACTCCTCGGATGGTTGTTCGGTGCGGGCCGTCTGCCGGGCGCTGCCCGGACCCGCGCCTCAATCGCCGGCGGGGCTGAGAATGCGGGCCCGTGCCTCGGTGGGTGGCGGGGCTGGGGGTGGCGGGCGTGTCGGTAGGGGGTCGGGGTGGGGGGCCGGGGCGGGGTGTCTCCTCGGCTCGCGCCTTACTGGCATGTCTCGGTTGTGGGGCGGGGTTGCGCGCTCGTCCTGCGGGGACACCCCACCCCGTCCCCCCACCCCTCGGGCCGTACCGTCGAAGCCCCGGCGTGGGGCGGGGACACGCAGGAGGGTCCCCGCAGGACGAGGCGCGACCCGGGCCGCCTTGCCGAGACATGCCCGCACGCGCCGAGCCGAGGAGACCCTCGTGCGGGGCCCCGCACCACCCCGCACCACCCAGCCCCGCCGGCGATTGAGGCGCCGCCCCGGGCGCAGCCCGAGTCCAGCTGAACACCACCGAGCCGCCCCGCAGGGGACCCGGACCCGGGCGCAGCCCAAGCCGTACCGCACACCGCCGAGCACCCCGCAGGGGCACGGCGCGGCTACTCCGCGGACTCGCGCGGGAAGGCGTGCGTGTGGAAGCGGACGGCCTTCGTGTCCTGCGTGGTCGGCAGATCGCGGTAGCTGTTGATCAGGTCGTGCATCTTGTGGATCAGCTCGTGGCTCTGTTCGGCGGTCAGGTGCAGGGTGAAGTCGCTCATGTCCGCGCCCCTGCGCCACTCCTGGGGCCAGTTGTGGGCGTTGCCGAGCCAGGTGCTCAGCTCCTGCGTGTGGATCGTCGCGATCTCGTGCAGGAAGAGGTCCGCCGCGCCGCGCACGGCCGGGTCCTCGTCGAGGGTCAGCGTCTCGTCGAACGCCGTGCCGTCGTACACGGCCCGCCACCAGCGCTCGCGGCCCTTGCCGTGCTCGGGCGCGTCCTCGACGAACCCGTGCGCCGCGAGCTGGCGCAGGTGGTAGCTGGTGGCTCCGCTCGACTCCCCTAGGCGGTCGGCCAGTTGGGAGGCGGTCGCGGGGCCGTCGTGCCGCAGGGCGGCCAGCAGGCGGATGCGCAGGGGGTGGGCGAGGCCGCGCAGTGAACGGGCGTCGAGCGTACGGACGTTGGGCTCGGTGGGCTTCTCGGGCATGGCTCGACGATAGAGTTGCAAAGAGTTTCATGCAAGGGTTTCTTTGCAACCTCTTCTTTGGAACTTCGCCCCGGCGCCGTCAGGCCCGGGTGTCGTCCTCCGCCGCCTGCTCCACCAGCGGGATGATCCGCAGGGGTACGGGGTTCTCCATCACGATCGCCGTGGAGGCCCGCACGATCCCCTCGAAGCCGACGACGCGGTCGATCACCCGCTGGAGGTCGGCGTTGGACCGGGCCACCAGCCGGCACAGCATGTCTCCGTGCCCGGTGGTGGTGTGCAGCTCCAGCACCTCCGGCACCCCGTTCAGGTGCGCCCGTACGTCCGCCCCCTGTCCCTGCTTGATCTCCAGCGTCGCGAACGCGGTCACCGGATAGCCGAGGGCCGTCGGGTCGACCTGCGGGCCGAACCCGCGGATGACCCCGTTCGACTGGAGCCGGTCCAGGCGGGCCTGGACGGTCCCGCGGGCCACCCCGAGCCGTCGTGAGGCCTCCAGGACCCCGATCCGGGGCTCGCGGGCGAGCAGGACGATGAGCCGGCCGTCGAGTTCGTCGATGCCCATGGATGCCTCCGGGTGCCCACGCGTGCCCGCGGGTGGTCATAGTGCACAGATGTTTCACACAGCCTGCGGTCATCCTGGGCAGTTTGTACAGCCAATCAGGAAACTATTGCGCAGCTTGTGGATCGGCGGGACTCTGCGTCTCATGACTGAGACCCTCGACACCACCCCGCACACCGCGCGTGAGGCAGACCCCTTCCCGGTGAAGGGCATGGACGCGGTCGTCTTCGCCGTCGGCAATGCCAAGCAGGCCGCGCACTACTACTCGACCGCCTTCGGCATGAAGCTCGTGGCCTACTCCGGACCGGAGACCGGCTCCCGCGAGACCGCCAGCTACGTCCTGACCAACGGCTCCGCGCGCTTCGTGCTGACCTCGGTCATCAAGGCGACGACCGACCACGGCCGCTTCCTCGCCGAGCACGTCACCGAGCACGGCGACGGCGTGATCGACCTCGCCATCGAGGTCCCGGACGTCCGCGCGGCGTACGCGTACGCCGTCGAGCAGGGCGCCCGCGGGCTGGACGAGCCGTACGAGGTCAAGGACGAGAACGGCACGGTCGTGCTGGCCGCGATCGCGACCTATGGTCAGACCCGCCACACGCTGGTCGAGCGCGGTGACTACACCGGCCCGTACCTGCCGGGCTACGAGGCCGTCGAGCCGATGGTGGCGCCCCCGGCCAAGCGCACCTTCCAGGCGATCGACCACTGCGTCGGCAACGTCGAGCTCGGCCGGATGAACGAGTGGGTCGCGTTCTACAACAAGGTCATGGGCTTCACGAACATGAAGGAGTTCGTGGGCGACGACATCGCGACCGAGTACTCGGCGCTGATGTCCAAGGTGGTCGCGGACGGCACCAAGAAGGTCAAGTTCCCGATCAACGAGCCGGCGATCGCGAAGAAGAAGTCGCAGATCGACGAGTACCTGGAGTTCTACAACGGCCCCGGTGTCCAGCACATCGCGCTGGCCTCGAACGACATCGTCTCGACGGTCCGCTCGATGCGCGCGGCGGGCGTCCAGTTCCTGTCCGTCCCGGACACCTACTACGACACCCTCGGCGAGTGGGTCGGCGACACCCGGGTGCCGATCGACGAGCTGCGCGAGCTGAAGATCCTGGCCGACCGCGACGAGGACGGCTACCTGCTGCAGATCTTCACCAAGCCGGTGCAGGACCGCCCGACGGTCTTCTTCGAGATCATCGAGCGGCACGGCTCGATGGGCTTCGGCAAGGGCAACTTCAAGGCCCTGTTCGAGGCGATCGAGCGCGAGCAGGACAAGCGCGGCAACCTCTAGCAGCCGGCACGGCCCGAGGGGGGCCCGGCGCCGCACCCGTGCACGGGTGCGGCGCCGCCGTGCTTCCGGGGGCGCCTCCGCCGGCCCCCGGCCCCGCCGCTCAGCGCCCCGACGGGGTCGGCTTCGGCTTCGCGGCCTTCGGGAGTTCCGGCTCCACCCAGGGGGCCGTCGGGCGGATGTTCTCGGGGCCGCCCGGCGCCGGCTGGGCGATCGACGTCAGGGCCTGCTTCGCCAGCGGCCCGCGCAGCGGCGAGAAGTGCGGGTTCGTCCGCATGGCCTCCTGGAGGTGACGGCGGGCCGCCTCCTCGTCACCGAGGCCCTGCTCGATCAGCGCCCGGTGGTAGGCGAAGTCGGCGCTGCGCAGCCCCGGTTCCGTGGCCTTCTTCGCGTACTCCAGCGCCGCCGCGTCGTCGCCGCTCTGGTGCAGCGCCCACCCCAGCGCGTCCGCGACCTGCACGCTCTTGTGCCGTGACCACTCCTGCGACAGGCGCCGCACAGCCGCCACCGCATCCCCGTGGTCCGCCTCGTACAGCCCGAGGAGCACGGCGTCGTCGACCCCGTTCGTGGTGTCCCGGGCCACCATCGTGGTCAGCGCCTCGTACTGGGTACGCGCCTCCTGCGGCCGCCCCAGCGCCTCCAGCAGCTCGCCCAGCTCCCGCGCCAGCTGCGGCATCGCGGACCGGCCCAGCGCCATCCGGTAGTCCCGGACCGCCTCCCCGCCGCGGCCCAGCGCGGCCAGCGCGCGAGCCCGGCCGCCCAGCGCCTCCGCCTGCGCCGGATCCGTCCGCAGCGCGCCCTCGTACTGCCGCAGCGCCTCGGCCGGGTCGCCCCGCTCCCAGGACAGCTCCCCGAGCCGGAACAGCGCGTACGCCTTCTCCGCCGGGGTCTTCGCCGCGCCCGCCGCGTGCTCCATCGCCACCACCGCGTCCTCGCGCCAGCCGCGGTCCCGGTAGACCTGCGAGGCCCTGACGTACGCGGCCAGGCCCGGCCGCATGTCCAGCAGCAGCTCCATCGCCTTCTGCGCGCCCTTGTAGTCGCCGAGCCCGGTGTACGCGTCCACCAGCACCGGGTACGCCCCCCACCGCTTGGGCGCCTGCGCCCGGACGAGCTCGCCCCACTTGCGGGCCGTCCCGAAGTCCCGCCGGGCATTGGCCAGCGCGCCCATGCCCGTCATCGCGTCGAAGTTGCCCTTCTCGGCCGGGCGGAGCTCCAGCGAGCGCTTCAGGGCCTTCTCCGCCTTCGGATACCAGCCGGATTCGGCCGTCCGCCGCGCCTGTTCGAGGTACGCGGAGCCGAGCACGGCCCACGAGGCGTCATCGTCCGGGTGCGCCGCGAGCCACTTCTCCCTATCGGCGACCAGCGCCGTCACGTCCACCGCCGCGGCGGGTGCGCCCATGCCCACCGCCGACGCGGCACGCTCGCTCGGCTCCGGCGGACGGGCGTCGTCATCGGTCCTGGCAGGCCGGATCAGCAGGGCCCCGGCGATCAGGACCACGGCGACCGCGGCCGCCACGAGCGTCTTGCGGCCGGTGAAGGTCACGGGCGGCGCCGGCGTCTGCGATTCCTCGTCGATACGGTCCATGGGGTCACTGTGCGTCAATATGAAGAGTTCGCGGAGGTGTCCGAAGGGGAGCGCGGTCGTGTTCACACCGATGGCCCCGGCTGCCACGCTGGTCCCATGGATGACGATCTCTTCGCACGTCTGCGGGCCGGCCTGCTCGAAGGGCTCCCCGCCGAGGCCCTGCTCACCGATCCCCAGGTGACCACCTCCTACGCCACCGACATGGCCAGCTTCTGCGCCGCCGGCACACCGGCCGCCGTCGTCCTGCCCCGGACCGTGGAGCAGGTCCAGCACGTCCTGCGCACCGCCACCGCCCTACGGATCCCCGTGGTCCCGCAGGGTGCCCGGACGGGCCTGTCGGGCGGCGCCAACGCCTCCGACGGCTGCATCGTGCTCTCGCTCGTCAAGATGGACCGGATCCTGGAGATCAGCGCCGTCGACCGGATCGCCGTGGTCGAGCCCGGCGTGGTGAACGCCGTGCTCTCGCGCGAGGTCGCCCGCCAGGGCCTGTACTACCCGCCCGATCCCTCCAGCTGGGAGCAGTGCACCATCGGCGGCAACATCGGCACCGCCTCGGGCGGCCTGTGCTGCGTCAAGTACGGGGTCACCGCCGAGTACGTGCTCGGCCTCGACGTGGTCCTGGCCGACGGGCGGCTGCTGCGCACGGGCCGGCGTACCGCCAAGGGCGTGGCCGGCTACGACCTGACCCGGCTCTTCGTGGGCTCCGAGGGCAGCCTGGGCGTGGTCGTCCAGGCCGTCCTCGCCCTGCGACCGGCGCCGCCGCGGCAGTTGGCGCTCGCCGCCGAGTTCCCCTCCGTGGCGGCCGCCTGCGAGGCCGTCTGCGCCGTCATGGAGGCGGGCCTGACCCCCTCGCTGCTGGAACTGATGGACCGGACGACCGTCCGGGCCGTCAACGCCCTCGGGAAGATGGGGCTGCCCGAGGCCACCGAGGCCCTCCTGCTGGCCGCCTTCGACACCCCGCACGCTCCCGAGGACCTCGCGGCCGTCGGCGAGCTGTGCACGGCCGCCGGGGCCACCGCCGTGGTGCCCGCCGAGGACGAGGCGGAGACCGAACTGCTGCTCCAGGCACGGCGGATGGCCTTCCCCGCGCTGGAGGCGCTGCGGCCGGCGACGATGATCGACGACGTGTGCGTACCGCGCTCGCGGCTCGGCGAGATGCTGGACGGTACGGCCGCCATCGCCCGCGCCCAGGACCTGCTCATCGGGGTCTGCGCGCACGCCGGCGACGGCAACACCCACCCGATCGTCTGCTTCGACCCCGCGGACGAGGACGAGACGCGGCGGGCCCGCGAGTCCTTCGGCGAGATCATGGCGCTCGGCCTCTCCCTGGGCGGGACCATCACCGGCGAACACGGGGTCGGCGTGCTGAAGAAGGAGTGGCTGGCCCGCGAACTCGGCCCGGTGGGGCTGGAGATGCAACGGGCCGTCAAGCAGGCCTTCGACCCGCTCGGGCTGCTCAATCCCGGCAAGCTCTTCTGACACCTCGGCCCGACCGTCCGGGCCGGCCCGCGCGCGCTCGCCCCGCCTCACAGGTCCCCGTCCGCCGACTCGTCCGACGGCCACGGGTCGCGCAGCCACAGGTCGTCGGCCGGCGTCGGGGTGAGCAGCTCGACCAGCGCGTCGTCCAGGCCGAGCCGCTCGGTCTCGGTGCCGGGCGGAACGACGCGCAGGGTGCGCTCCAGCCAGGCCGACACCGCGCCGGCGGGGGCTTCCAGGAGGGCGTCGCCGTCGGGGGAGGTGAGCGCCATGCAGAGCACGGCCTTGTTGTCGACCTTCGTGGGCCAGATCCGGACGTCGCCGTGGCCGCAGGGGCGGAACACCCCCTCGACCAGCAGCTCGCGGGCGAACGTCCAGTTGACGGGGGTGTTCGAGCCGGTGTGGAAGGTGATGTGGACGGCGTACGGGTCGTGCGTGACGTAGAGCAGCCGGGCGGGCACGGCGATGCTGCGCTCGGGGGACAGGACCAGCTTCAGTTCCAGCTCGCGCTCGATGACGGGGTGGTGCATGACGGCCTCACTTCGGTTCGGTGCGAGGGGCCGGACGGTGCCCCACACCCGGAGAGAGCGGCAGTGTGCCCGGGTATGACGCGACTTCGTGCGACGAACCGGAGATTGGCTGATTTCTTTCGGCTGACCGAAAACCGTCGTGCAGGGTGACGTTCGCTCGTTTGCTTGGATTCTCCCGTTACCGGACCTGTCGGGGGGCGGTTCTTGGCTATGGTCCTCCCTTGCACAAGCCTCAAGCCACGATCGGAGTTGGGGACATGACGGCCTCCCCTGGTGACGGCGAGCACGCGGCCCGCGAGGGCTACTACCCGGATCCGTCCATCCCGGGGTACATCCGCTACTGGAACGGAGCGGCCTGGGTTCCGGGTACGAGCCGCCCTGCCCCGCAGCAGGCACCTGTCGCGCAGGCCACCCCCGCACCCGCCCCCGTCGCCACGCCCGCGGCACCCGCCGTACCGATGGTTCACGGCGGGCACGCCGTGCGCGCGGACGAGACCGGGCCGGTGTTCCTCGACCAGACCTCGATGACCGAGGCGCTCCCGGAACCCGCTCCTGCGCCCGTTCCCGCCCCCGCGGCCGTCGCCGAGCCCGTGGTGTGGCAGGCCGACCCCGTGCACCAGGCCGGCTTCGGCGGGCCCCGCGACCACCGGGTGTCATGGGGCAGCACGCCGGATCCGGAACCCGCCGCGCA
This sequence comes from Streptomyces virginiae, assembly GCF_041432505.1. Lineage (GTDB taxonomy): Bacteria > Actinomycetota > Actinomycetes > Streptomycetales > Streptomycetaceae > Streptomyces > Streptomyces virginiae_A. Next base: position 3,506,482 of record NZ_CP107871.1, on the reverse strand, counting down.
GCCCGCTCCGCGGCCCGAACCGGAACCCGAACCGGAACCGGAACCGTCACCGCGGTCGGCGGGCATCTCCCTGGCCCGGACGGCAGCCGCCGCGGCGGCCCCCGCGGCGGCCCCCGCGAGACGTCCCGAGCAGGCCTCCGCGGGGATCCTGTCGGTGCGCTCCCCGGCCGCCCAGACCCCGGCTCCGGACCGGAACCCGGCCTGGCCCGACGCCCCCGGGACCGGCGGGCCCGGCGCGTCCGGGCTCACCTCCTCCTGGCCCGAAGCGGTCGCCGCTCCCGCCCCGGCCCCCGCGCCGGTGCCCGCGCCCACCCCGGCCCCCGCTCCCGCGCCGTCCCGGCCGCGCCCCCTCACCCCCGAGGCGCCGGCCGCCCCGGCCGCCGACCGGCCCGAGGTGTGGGCGCCGCGCCCCGCCGGGGTGCGCCCGAGGATCGCGACACGGCCCGAGGCGCCGGCCGCGTCGGAGCCCCGGCCGGAGGCACGGCCCCAGCCGCGGAGCCGGGAGCCGCTCGGGCCCGAGGAGGTCCGCCCCGACGGCGCCGGCCCCCGCCCCGCGGGGGCCCGTACGCCCCGGGAGGTGTTCGAGCGGATGGCCGAGCGGGCCGTGCGCCCCGCCGGACTGCCGCGCCGGGCCGTGGCCCGCCTCCTGGACTCGCTCGTCCACGCCGCCGTCGCGGTGGCCGTGGCCCGGCCGCTCCTGCCCGAGGCCACCGCCCACGTCGAGGCCAAGGTGGACGCCGCCCGGGCGAGCGGCCGCACCACCACCGTCTGGCTCCTCGACGGGACCATCGCCGCCCACCTGGGCGTGGTCCTCGGCGCCGTCCTCCTCTTCGGGATCCTCTACGAGGCGCTGCCCACGGCCCGTTGGGGCCGCACCCCGGGCAAGAAGCTGCTGGGCGTCCGGGTCCTGGCCACCGCCACCCTGCGCCCGCCCACCTTCGGCGCGGCCCTGCGCCGGTGGCTGGTGTACGCCTTCCTCGGCCTTCCGGGCAGCCTCTGGTGCCTCGTGGACCGCCCGCGCCGCCAGGCCTGGCACGACAAGGCGGCCCGGACGTACGTGGCCCGCTGAGCGCGCCCGCAGGGCCCCGCCGGGCCCCTGGGACGGCTCCTGCCCCCGAATGGACGCGGTCCCGTTGCGAGGCCGTCGGAGCCGGGTTCGACTCGGGCCATGAGTACCGACCAACCGCCGGGCCAGCCGCCCGAGGACGACCCGTTCCTCAAGAAGCCCCAGGAACCGACGCCTCCGTCGGGCGGTTCGCCGTACGGCTCGCCGCCCCCCGGCAGCGGTGGTCCGCCGCCCCCGCCCGGAGGTCCGCCCGGCGGTCCGGGCGGTGGCGGGGGATACCCGCCCCCTCCGCCCCCGTACGGCGGTGGCGGGGACCCGTACGGCGGGAGCGGCGGCTACGGCATGCCCGATCCGCTCGCCGGGATGCCCCCGCTCGCCGACTTCGGCAAGCGGCTCCTCGCGCGCATCATCGACGTCGTGATCATCGCCATTCCGCTGGCCCTCATCCAGTGGGCGTTCGGCGCGAACCGCTACCGGTACGACACCGACCAGGGCGAGGACATCGGCGATGTCTTCAGCAAGTCCTACAGCGGCAGCGGCCTGATCATGACCCTGATCTCGATCATCGCGTACGTCGGCTACGACTGGTGGTTCACCAAGAAGAACGGCCAGACGGTCGGCAAGAAGGCGATGCGCCTGCGCGTCGCGATGCTCAACGACGGCAGCGTGCCGAACTCCAACGCCGCCCTGTCGCGCGCCGCCGTGCTCTGGCTGCCGACCCTGATCTGCTGCGCCTGCCTGTGGCCGATCGCGCTGGTCGTCTCGATCCTGGTCGACAAGCCCTACAAGCAGGGCCTGCACGACAAGGTCGCCAAGACCGTGGTGGTCCAGGCCACCGGCTAGACATGACGCATCGCCACACGGGCGGCCTCCCTCCGGGGAGGCCGCCCGCGCCGCGTCCGGCGTCGATCGTCAGTGGTGTACGGGGTGTTCGGCCGAAGCCGTCCGGGGCTCGGGCACCCGGGCGTCCCCTGTCGCGCCCTCCTGGGCGACGGGGCCGGCGGCGGCCCGGGAGGCGCCCGTACGCGCCGCGTGGCGGCCACGGCGCCGCGGCAGGGGCACGGTGAGCGCGACGAGCAGACCCAGGGCGAGCGCGGCGGCGGAGATGACCGCGACGCCGAGCCCGGTGCTCGTCCGGGAGAGCAGCAGCATGGCGATCGTCGACACGACGACCGTGGCGGACCCGTACGCGAGCTGTGCGGCAGTCGGACGCGGCATGGCGATATCCGTCCTCGGTGAGGGGAGGGGGAGTCGGCTCAACCAGTTCGCGCGTCAAGTGACTCTATGACGGGAGATGCCCGAGTCGGACCGCCGGTAAGCGTGACCTAACACACGGTGCCGGAGCACAGGGGGCGCACGGGATCATTTTCCGGGCGACGGCGGGGTGACGGCAGGGGGAGAAAGGGGGACGGGACGGACCGCCGGCGGGGTCGGGAAGGGCCCTTCGCCCCGTATGGCTGTGGAACGTCCGGATAGCGGAACTCCCTGACCGCATAGTGCAGTTGTAAGGGTCAAGTCAAGGTCTGTCTTTTCTTGCTTCCCTCCGGTCAAATGTCGTCACTTGAGACGCGCGCCGCGCGGAACCCCCCGCTCCTATGGAGAAGTTCCGACCAACGTTGCGGCCGCGGGAGGGGAACGACATCAAGTGACCAGCAATTCCGCCAGACGGCGTGCGATACGCGCTGCCGCTGTCACCGTGACCATGGCCGCTTGTGCGACAAGCGCCACCTTCTTCACCGTTACCGCGGCTCAGGCCGAGGGTAAGGCTCCGGCCGCCCCGGCGGCCGACCGGCAGGACCCGACCTCGCCTTCGAAGGTCGTCGAGCACGACCTCAAGGGCCCGTTCAGCGACCAGCAGGCCAAGCAGCGCGCGGCCGCCCTGGACCAGGTCCTGACCGGCAAGAAGGGCGTCGAGCAGCGTGGCGCCTCCAAGGTCGTCAAGCTCGACGACAAGAAGTACGTCGAGCTCGGCCGCGAGAAGACCGACAAGATCTTCACGATCCTCGTCGAGTTCGGCGACCAGGTCGACAACACGACCATGTACGACCCGGACGGCCCGGGCCCCAAGCCCGAGGCGCCCAAGTACGGCGGTACCCCCGGTCCGCTGCACAACACGATCGCCCAGCCTGACCGCGCCAAGGACAACAGCACCGCCTGGCGCAAGGACTTCAGCCGTCAGTACTTCCAGGACCTGTACTTCGCGACGGGTCAGGGCAAGGAGTCGCTGAAGACCTACTACGAGAAGACCTCCTCGGGCCGTTACTCGGTCGAGGGCGAGGTCGCCGACTGGGTCAAGGTCCCGTACAACGAGGGCCGTTACGGCTCCAACTACTGCGGCCAGACCAACTGCTCCAACGTGTGGGACACCGTCAAGGACGGCGTCACCGCATGGTCGGAGGCCCAGAAGAAGGCCGGCAAGACCGACGCCCAGATCAAGGCGCAGCTGTCCCAGTACGACCAGTGGGACCGCTACGACTTCGACAACGACGGCAACTTCAACGAGCCCGACGGCTACATCGACCACTTCCAGATCGTCCACGCGGGCGAGGACGAGTCGGCCGGTGGCGGCGTTCAGGGCACGACCGCGCTGTGGGCGCACCGCTGGTACGCCTACGGCACCGCGGCGGGCAAGACCGGCCCGGACAACAACAAGGCCGGCGGCACCCAGATCGGCAGCACCGGCATCTGGGTCGGCGACTACACGATGCAGCCCGAGAACGGCGGCCTCGGTGTCTTCGCGCACGAGTACGGTCACGACCTCGGTCTGCCGGACCTCTACGACACCACCGGTGGCGGCGACAACAGCGTCGGCTTCTGGTCCCTGATGTCGGCCGGTTCCTGGCTCGGCAAGGGCAAGGACTCCATCGGTGACACCCCGGGCGACATGACCGCCTGGGACAAGCTCCAGCTGGGCTGGCTGAACTACGACACGGCCAAGGCCGCGACGAAGTCCACCCACAAGCTGGGCGTGTCGGCGTTCAACACCAAGGACAAGCAGGCGCTGGTCGTCGAGCTGCCGAAGAAGCAGGTCAAGACCGAGGTCGTCAAGCCGGCCGAGGGCTCCACCCAGTGGTGGAGCAACATGGGTGACGACCTCAAGAACACCCTGACCCGCTCGGTCGACCTGACCGGCAAGAAGTCCGCCGCCCTGTCCCTCAAGGGCTGGTGGGACATCGAGGCCGACTACGACTACCTCTACACCGAGGTGTCCACGGACGGCGGCGCCACCTGGACCGCGCTGGCCGGCACCGCCGACGGCACGGCCCTCCCGGTCGACGCCTCCGGCAGCCCGTCGCTCACCGGTGTCTCGGGTGCCTGGAAGTCGCTGAACTTCCCGCTCGACGCCTACGCGGGCAAGAAGGTCGACCTCCGCTTCCGCTACCAGACGGACGGCGGCGCGGGCGGCAAGGGCTTCGCGGCCGACGCCATCTCCCTGACCGCGGACGGCTCCGCGCTGTTCACCGACGGCGCCGAGAACGGCGACAACGGCTGGACCGGCAAGGGCTTCTCGCGCATCGGCGCCGACTTCTCCAAGGAGTACGCGCAGCGTTACATCGCGGAGAACCGCCGCTACGTGTCGTCCGACTCCACCCTCAAGGTGGGCCCGTACAACTTCGGCTTCGGCAACACCAAGCCGGACTGGGTCGAGCACTACCCGTACCAGGACGGTCTGCTCATCTGGCAGTGGGACACCAGCCAGAAGGACAACAACACCAGCGTCCACCCGGGCCAGGGTCTGATCCTCCCGATCGACGCCAACGCCAAGCCCATGAAGTGGGCGGACGGCACGCTGCTCCGCAACAAGATCCAGCCGTACGACGCCACCTTCAGCGCGTACTCCACGGATGCGTTCACCCTGCACAAGAACGGCGAGGAGCTCTTCCTCAAGCCGAAGCCCGCGAACCTGGTCTTCGACGACCACAAGGGCAAGTACTACTACGACGAGAACCCGACCGGATCGGTGAAGGTCACTGACACCAACACCAAGATCAAGATCCTGAAGGAGTCCTACGACGGCGAGGTCATGACCATCGAGGTCGGCCCCTCCTCGAAGTAACTCGTTAAAACCGCAGGTCAAAGCATGATCGGCCGTCGCCCCCTAGCGGGCGGCGGCCGTTCGCGTTTAGATGCCCGGTACGAGTTTCTTATTGACGGGGGAGATGACAGCGATGCCAGGCGGCGGTTTCGTGAGGTTGCCGGGCGGCAGTGTGGTGGTTGCGCTCACACTGCCGAGGCCGTCCGGAGAAGGTGGAAATGTCCGCGTGCTGGTGCACGCCGCGAACCGGGCCCGCGCCCTGACCAGGCTGCGGAACCTCGGAATGCGGGCGGTGTACCTGCGGGGCAACGCGCACCCGCCGACCCCGGACGAGGTCACGGCGGTCCTGCACCACCCGGACGGCCTGCTCTGGCGCGGCGCACCGGACCGCGCGCAGGAGCTCTGGCACCCCATCCGCGCCCTGCTGGGCACGTAGGGGCGCCCGAGGCGTCCTAGGGGGCCTGGTCGGCGCGGCCGCCGACGAGCTTCACACCGGCCGTACGGAGCTCGTCCAGGGCCCGTGCGGTCGTGTGCGGGGCCACGGCGGCGGTCAGGTCCAGCAGGACCCGGGTGCCGAAGCCGGCGCGGGAGGCGTCGAGGGCGGTGGCCTTCACGCAGTGATCGGTGGCGATCCCGACCACGTCCACCTCGGTGACGTTCCGGTCCCGCAGCCACTGGCCGAGTGTCGTGCCGTTCTCGTCGGCGCCCTCGAAACCGCTGTACGCGGCCTCGTACGCGCCCTTGTCGAAGACGGCGGAGACGGCTCCCGAGGCCACGGCGGGGGCGAAGTTCGGGTGGAAGCCCACGCCCTCGGTCCCGGCCACGCAGTGGACGGGCCAGGAGGTCTCGTAGTCCGGCTCGGCCGGCGGGTGCGCGAAGTGCGACCCCGGGTCGACGTGGTGGTCGCGGGTGGCGACGACGTGCCGGTACGCGGGCGTGGCCTGGCCGATGTACTCGGTGACGGCGGCGGCGACGTCGGCTCCGCCGGTGACCGCGAGGCTGCCGCCCTCGCAGAAGTCGTTCTGTACGTCGACGACGATCAGTGCGCGGTGCATTTCGCGTGCCCTTCGGCTCGATGGTGTGCTGCGGCGGGCCTTGCGGGGGGCTCTTCCCCCACCCCGCCCCTTCCCGAAACTGGGGCTCCGCCCCAGACCCCTACGGCGCTCCGAACAGCCTCGCCCGGCGATTGAGGCGCGGGGGCTCGGGCGCGGGGCCCCCGCAACGGCGCCGCGCGGGCCGGACCGGTGCAGGATCAGCCCCTCCGGCGATCGAGGAGCGGGGTCCGGGGCAGGGCCCCGGCGGCGGACCCGCGGGGTTACACGTACTCCGTGGGGAGCACCGCCTCGCCGCGCGAGAGCTGCGTCGCGGACAGCGGCAGACTCGCCCGCACCGCGCGGTGGCGGTCCCGGGCGGCCTCCAGCGGCTCGCGGGCCACCACCTCGCCGGCCTTGACCAGCTGGGTCAGGAGCTGGTCGTCGGCCAGGGCGGCCGGCACCGGGCCCACGCCGATGACCTCCGCCTCGGCGACCCCCTCCGCGTCCCGCCGCCGCGCGGCCCACTTGCGGCCGCCGATCGAGGTCTTGCCGCCCGAGGACTTCTTGGCCACCGGGGCCAGCGCCGCCTTCGGGTCCGCCGACGTGGCCCGCGCCACCAGCTTGTAGACCATCGAGCACGTCGGGTGCCCGCTGCCGGTCACCAGCTGGGTGCCCACGCCGTAGGCGTCGACCGGGGCCGCCGCCAGCGAGGCGATGGCGTACTCGTCGAGGTCCGAGGTGACCACGATCTTCGTCGAGGTCGCGCCCAGCTCGTCGAGCTGCTGGCGCACCCGGTGGGCCACCAGCAGCAGGTCGCCGGAGTCGATCCGGACCGCGCCCAGCTCCGGTCCGGCGATCTCCACCGCCGTGCGGACGGCCTCGGCCACGTCGTACGTGTCCACCAGCAGGGTGGTGCCCCGCCCCAGCGAGTCCACCTGCGCCGTGAAGGCGTCCCGCTCGCTGTCGTGGACCAGGGTGAAGGCGTGCGCGCTCGTGCCGACCGTCGGGATGCCGTACCGGAATCCGGCCGCCAGGTCCGAGGTCGAGGTGAAGCCGCCCACGTACGCGGCCCGCGACGCGGCGACGGCCGCCAGCTCGTGGGTGCGCCGGGCGCCCATCTCGATCAGCGGGCGTCCGCCGGCCGCCGAGGACATCCGGGAGGCCGCCGCGGCGATCGCCGAGTCGTGGTTCAGGATCGACAGGATCACGGTCTCCAGCAGCACGCACTCGGCGAAGCTGCCCTCCACCCGCAGGACGGGGGAGCCGGGGAAGTAGACCTCCCCCTCCGGGTAGCCCCAGATGTCGCCGGAGAAGCGGTAGGAGGCCAGCCAGTCCAGCGTCCGCATGTCGACGACGGCCCGCTCGCGCAGGAATTCCAGCACCGCGCCGTCGAAGCGGAAGTTCTCCACCGCGTCCAGCACCCGCCCGGTTCCGGCGATCACCCCGTAGCGGCGGCCCTCGGGCAGCCGGCGGGTGAACACCTCGAAGACCGAGCGTCGATCGGCGGTGCCGTTGGCCAGCGCGGCCTGCAACATCGTGAGCTCGTAGTGATCCGTGAAGAGCGCTGTCGACGGCACGTCCACCGGCAGGCCCAGGTCCGCAGGGTTCATGGCTGGGATGCTAGCGCACATTTCGTCAAAGTGACGAGATGTAGGCCGCGATTGTGGGACCGGGCCGTCACGGGGCACGGGAGCGGTCGGTCACGGGGGGCCGTCCGGCCTCGGTTTGGGCGGTGGCGCAGTCGAGATGGCAGCATGGGACGAGTGAGTGTTGCTCCTGTTGAGATCGAACGCACCGAATCCGCCGAAGAGACCTTCGCGGTCCCCGAACCCGACGTCCCCTGGGTGACCCTGGTGCACAACGACCCGGTCAACCTCATGAGCTACGTGGCGTACGTGTTCCAGGCGTACTTCGGCTACTCGAAGGACGTGGCACACAAGTTGATGCTGGACGTCCATCACAAGGGGCGGGCGGTCGTGTCGAGCGGCACCCGCGAAGAAATGGAGCGCGACGTGCAGGCCATGCACGGCTACGGCCTGTGGGCGACCCTCTCGCAGGACCGCAACTGATGGGCGGCACCTTCGAGTCCCTCAAGGGCGGCGGCGCCGCCATCGCGCTCGACGAGATCGAGATCTCGATCCTGCGCTCCCTGGCCGTCCAGATGCTGGAGCTGATCGGCCCCGGCGAGCCGGAGCCCGCCGAGGACGCCGACCCGCTCGCCGCGCTGTTCGCGGAGGGCCCCTCCGAGCCCCCGTCCGACCCGGCGCTGGCCCGGCTCTTCCCCGACGCCTACGGGGCCCCCGACGGGGCCGGCGACAAGGGGGTGGACCCCGATGAGCTCGTGGCCCGCTCCGCGGAGTTCCGCCGCTTCACCGAGAACGACCTGCGCGCCCGCAAGCGCGAGGACGCGCTGGCCGTCGTACGCAGCCTGGACGGGCTGACCCCGGCCGGCGACGGGGCGGCGGTGCTGGAGCTGTCCGGCGAGCTGCCGCTGCGCTGGCTCGGCGCGCTCAACGACCTGCGTCTGACCATCGCGGCCCGGCTCGACATCACCGAGGACGACGAGAGCGCGGTGCTGTTCCGGCTGCCGGACGAGGACCCGCGCAAGCCGATGGTGATGGCCTACCTCTGGCTCGGCGGCCTCCAGGAAACCTTGATCGAAACCCTCTGAGAATCCTCAAGAGGGAACAGTGTTCGCTCAGCGGACGCTCAAATCCGGATAACGATCAGATCACCGCCATGCGGTGATCTGATCCATTTCTGGGTCTTTGGGGTGAATTTTTGATGCCCTGCGCCACATTTCTCCCCCTCGGGCAGCCGTAAGGCCGTGATAAATCTTCACGACTGCCGAAGGGACGCCACCCATGTCCCCCGGCTGGCTTGGCCCGGCTGATCGCCGGCGTGCAACTCCATCCGTATCCGGGGGGATCGAGGACCCGATCCGCAGCCAACGAAGGCGCGGGTCGGCGTGGAGAAAGGCGCACCAGACATGACCTCTGTGCAGGTCGAGCAGCACGACAAGACGCCCGGCGAGGGCGGACAGGGCGAAGGCGGCGAGGGTTACCACCGCACGCTCGGCGCCCGTCAGATCCAGATGATCGCGATCGGCGGGGCCATCGGCACCGGCCTGTTCCTCGGAGCGGGCAAGGCCATCTCCAAGGCCGGCCCCAGCCTGATCCTGGCGTACGCCATCGCGGGCCTGGTCATCTTCTTCATCATGCGGGCCCTGGGCGAGCTGCTCATGTACCGCCCCGTCTCCGGCTCCTTCTCGGACTACGCCCGCGAGTTCCTGGGCCCGTTCTGGGGATACGTCACCGGCTGGACGTACTGGCTGTTCTGGGTGGTCACCGGCATCACCGAGGTCACCGCGGCCGCGCAGTACATGTCGTACTGGACCCACGACAGCTTCCCGCAGTGGGCCTACGCGCTGATCTTCACGGTCATCCTCTACGCCGCCAACCTCATCTCCGTGAAGCTCTTCGGTGAGCTGGAGTTCTGGTTCTCCATGGTCAAGGTCACCGCCATCGTCGGCATGATCCTGATCTGCGCCGGCATCCTCACCATCGGCTTCTCCGACGCGGCCGACACCGCCACCGTCTCCAACCTCTGGAACGACGGCGGCTTCTTCCCCAAGGGCATCGGCGGCACGCTGATGACCCTGCAGATCGTCATGTTCGCCTTCCTCGCGGTCGAGCTGGTCGGCGTCACCGCCGGCGAGTCCAAGGACCCCGAGAAGACCCTGCCCAAGGCCATCAACACAGTGCCGTGGCGCATCGCCGTCTTCTACGTCGGCGCGCTGATCATGATCCTGTCGGTCGTCCCGTGGACGCACTTCCAGCCGGGCGTCTCGCCCTTCGTCGCCGCCTTCGAGCGCATGGGCCTCGGCATCGGCGCCGCGATCGTCAACTTCGTCGTGCTGACCGCCGCGCTGTCCTCCTGCAACTCGGGCATGTACTCCACCGGCCGCATGCTGCGCGACCTCGCCATCAACGGCCAGGGCCCGAAGGTCTTCACCAAGCTCACCAAGAGCGGCACCCCGCTGGTGGGCACCACCTTCTCCGCCGCGCTGATGCTGGTGGGCGTCTGGATCAACTACGTCGCCCCGGGCAAGGCCTTCGACTACGTCGTCTCCTTCGCCACCATCTCCGGCATGTGGGCCTGGATCATGATCCTGGTCTGCCAGATCCGCTACCGGGCCAAGTCCGACCGCGGCGAGCTGCCGCAGTCCGCGTTCCGCGCCCCCGGCGCCCCGTACACGAGCTGGTTCGCGCTGCTCTTCATCGGCATGGTCATCGTCATGATGGGCGCCGACAAGGACTCCCGCGTCTCGCTGTACTGCGCCCCGCTGTGGGGTCTGATCCTGGGTGTCTCCTACCTGGTCATGAAGTCCCGCGACCCGCGCGGCGCGGCCTTCACCAAGGCCTCGTAACGCTCGGACGCCGCGAGTCCCGGCCGCCTGCCGCGGCCGGGAACCGCGCTCCCACGGACCTTGTGTCCACCATGCGGGCCCCTGCGTACCACTCCTCGGTACGTAGGGGCCCGTCTGCTTATCCTGTCGCTCATGCTGACCCTCACCCAGGACCTGTACGACCGGATCGTCGAGCACGCCCGTCAGGACCACCCCGACGAGGCGTGCGGTGTCGTGGCCGGCCCGGCGGGCACCGACCGCCCCGAGCGGTTCGTCCCGATGCTCAACGCGGCCCGCTCGCCCACGTTCTACGAGTTCGACTCGAAGGATCTGCTGAAGCTCTACCGCGATCTGGACGACCGCGACGAGGAGCCGGTGATCGTCTACCACTCGCACACCGCGACCGAGGCGTACCCCTCGCGCACGGACGTCACCTACGCGAACGAGCCCCACGCGCACTACGTACTCGTCTCCACGGCGGACGAGGACGGCCTCGGGGAGTTCCAGTTCCGCTCGTACCGGATCGTCGACGGAGTGATCACCGAGGAAGAAGTGCAGGTCGTCGACGCCTACTGACCAGTATGTGAGCGATGGACGTCCACGATGCGGGATCACACTCCAAACGGGGGACCGGGAATCGTTAACATGACCGCATGGTTTCCCACGACGTGAGCATCGAGACGCCCGGCAGGCTGCTGCTCGTGGCGCGGCTGCACGTCGACCTGTGCCGCCTCGCCAGCGCCATCTGTCCCGCGCTCTGAGTACGGAGCCCTTCGCGCGGAGGGCCGACGAACCGCGCGCCGCACCCTTCCACGCATTTCCCGCACTCCCGACGACTGGAGACAGCCATGGCCATCGAGGTCCGCATCCCCACCATCCTCCGCACCTACACCGAAGGCGAGAAGGCCGTCTCCGGTGAGGGCGCGACCCTCGCCGACCTCTTCGCGGACCTGGAGACCCGTCACAAGGGGATCGAGGAGCGCATTGTCGACGGTGGCCAGCTGCGCCGCTTCGTCAACGTCTACCTCAACGACGAGGACGTCCGCTTCCTCGACGGCATCTCCACCGCCCTCAAGGACGGCGACAGCGTCACCATCCTCCCGGCCGTGGCCGGCGGATCGAAGTAATGCGCTACGACTCCCCGCTGGCCGCGGTCGGCAACACGCCGCTCGTCCGGCTGCCCCGGCTGTCGCCCTCGGACGACGTCCGCATCTGGGCGAAGCTGGAGGACCGCAACCCGACCGGCTCGATCAAGGACCGCCCCGCGCTCCACATGGTCGAGCAGGCCGAGAAGGACGGCCGGCTCCAGCCCGGCTGCACCATCCTGGAGCCCACCTCGGGCAACACCGGCATCTCGCTGGCGATGGCGGCCAAGCTCAAGGGCTACCGCATCGTGTGCGTGATGCCGGAGAACACCAGCCAGGAGCGGCGTGACCTGCTGGCCATGTGGGGAGCCGAGATCATCTCGTCGCCGGCCGCCGGCGGCTCGAACACCGCGGTCCGGGTGGCCAAGGAACTGGCCGCGGAGCACCCGGACTGGGTGATGCTCTACCAGTACGGCAACCCGGACAACGCGGGCGCGCACTACGCCACCACGGGCCCGGAGATCCTCACGGACCTCCCCTCCATCACCCACTTCGTGGCGGGCCTCGGCACCACCGGCACCCTCATGGGCGTCGGCCGCTACCTGCGCGAACACGTCCCCGGCATCAAGATCGTCGCCGCCGAGCCGCGCTACGACGACCTCGTCTACGGACTGCGCAACCTGGACGAGGGCTTCGTCCCGGAGCTCTACGACGCCTCCGTGCTCACCACCCGCTTCTCGGTGGGCTCGGCGGACGCGGTGACGCGGACACGGGAGCTGCTGCAGCAGGAGGGGATCTTCGCCGGCGTCTCCACCGGAGCCGCCCTGCACGCGGCGATCGGCGTCGGCCGCAAGGCGGTGGCCGCGGGCGAATCGGCGGACATCGTCTTCGTCGTGGCCGACGGCGGCTGGAAGTACCTCTCGACGGGCGTCTACACGGCCGCGACCACCGAGGAAGCCATCGAGGTCCTCCAGGGCCAACTCTGGGCTTAGCCCCTGCCGTGCCCCTGCGGGGTCGCCCACGGGTCCCGGGTGCGGCGCCGTCGCTCGGGCTCCGCCCCGGACCCCGCGCCTCGAACGCCGGCGGGGCTGAAAGTCAGCCTCGCCTGCGTTCGAGGCTCGGGGTCCGGGGCGGAGCCCCGTGCAGCGGTGCCGCACCACTAGTCGGACAGCAGCTCCGCGAGCACGGCCGCGTGGCTGGAGCCCGGGTCCTTGACCGCGGTCAGGAGCGTCACCGGCCCGCCCCCGATCAACCCGCGGAGGCGATCCAGCTCCGCCACCGCCCCCGGCTCGGCCAGCTCCGCCTCGTACCGCTCCCGGAACTCCTGCGCCGACCCCCCGTCGTGGAACCACTTCCGCAGCTCCGTCGACGGCGTCACCGCCTTCGGCCACTCGTCCACCCCGGCCACCGCCTTCGCCAGGCCCCGCGGCCAGAGCCGGTCCACGAGGATCCGTACCCCGTCCGCCCCCGGCTCCGGCGGGTCGTACACCCGCCGCAGACGGATCACCGGTTCCCGCTTCACCGCGCGCCTCCCAGACCCTTGATCTCGTCCCACACCGCGGGGTCCAGCATCCCCAGCCGGCTCCGGAACTCCCACAGCGACACCTCCGCCGGCCGGTCCGCCTCCAGGAAGCTCGCCCGGCCCTGCCCGCCGACCGTCCCCGGGGGCAGCGGGATCACCCCGGCCCGCCGATCGTCGTACTTCCCGGTGATCCACGCGACCCGCGCCCGGTGGCCCCGTACCGACCCCACCGCCAGGACCAGGCACGTACGACCGTCGGCCAAGGACCACAGCTCGCCCGCCCGCGGCTGCGGCGGCGGACCGGCCCCGTGCGCCGGCGGGGCCCGGCGGGGCAGCCGGGAGCGGCCCCCGGCGACCAGCACCAGCAGCGCCACGGCCACCACCGCAGCCACCGCGGGCCACCAGGACGTGTCCATGCTTCGACCGTAGCCGCGCGGGAACGCCCCGGCATGGCAACGCCCGTGCCCACCGTCGCTCCCCCGGGTGACAGCGCAGGTGATTCCCCCCACAACGGCCTGCCGCGGAGGAGCGACCGGACGTTTCGCGCCTTACGCTCGACGCACGCACGGCCCGCATTCCGTCCACGGACCGTCCTCGGAGGTTCACGCTCCATGAAGCTCACCGTCGTCGGCTGTTCGGGGTCGTTCCCGTCCGCGGAATCGGCCTGTTCGAGCTACCTCGTCGAGGCCGACGGCTTCCGGCTGCTCCTCGACATGGGCAACGGCGCCCTCGGCGAGCTGCAGCGCCACATCGGCCTCTACGACCTCGACGCGATCTTCCTGAGCCACCTGCACGCCGACCACTGCATCGACATGTGCGCGTACTTCGTCGCCCGCTACTACCGGCACGAGGGCGGCCGCTGCGGCACCATCCCCGTCTACGGGCCCGAGGGCACCGAGCGCCGGCTGACCACCGCCTACGACGACGTCCCCGACGAGCGCTCGATGAGCGAGGTCTTCGACTTCCGCACGCTGAAGTCCGGGACCTTCGAGATCGGCCCGCTGCAGGTCCGCACCGAGCGGGTCTCCCACCCGGTCGAGGCGTACGGCATCCGCGTCGAGCACGACGGCCGCTCGATCACGTACTCCGGGGACACCGGCACCTGCCCCGAGCTGGGCCTGCTCGCCGACGGCACCGACCTCTTCCTGTGCGAGTCCTCCTTCACGCACGGCAAGGAGGACATCCCGGGTCTGCACCTGAACGGCCGTGAGGCGGGCGAGTACGCGGCCGGCGGTCGCGTGGGCCGGCTCGTCCTCACCCACATCCCGCCGTGGACCGACCCCGAGCAGAACCTCGCCGACGCGCGCGCGGTCTACGACGGCCCGGTCGACCTGGCGCACTCGGGCGCGGTCTACGAGGTCTGAGCCCGGCCACGACGCACGAAGAAGCCCCCGCCGTCCCTTCCGGGAGAGCGGGGGCTTCTTCGTGCCTACGGGGACTGCCTACTTGGCGTCGGCCTTGGCCATCTCGGCCAGCTCCTCGTCGGACTCGCGGCCCGGCGTCGGGAGGTTGAACTTGACGATCGCGAAGCGGAACCCGAAGTAGTAGATCGCTCCGAAGACCAGACCGATCGGAATGATCATCCATGGGTTGGTCGCCTTGCTCCACCCGAGGCCGAGGTCGATCAGACCCGCGGAGAAGGTGAAGCCCGCGTGGACCCCGAGCGCCCAGGTGATCGCCATGGAGAGGGCGGTCAGGACGGCGTGGATCGCGTAGAGCACCGGCGCGATGAACATGAACGAGAACTCGATGGGCTCGGTGACACCCGTGACGAACGAGGTGAGGGCGAGCGAGACCATCATGCCGGTGACGGCCTTGCGGCGCTCCGGGCGAGCGGTGTGGGCGATGGCCAGGGCGGCGGCCGGGAGGCCGAACATCATGATCGGGAAGAAGCCCGTCATGAACAGACCGGCCTCCGGGTCACCGGCGAAGAAGCGGTTCAGGTCACCGTGGACGACCTCGCCGGCGGCGTTGGTGAAGTCACCGATCTGGAACCAGGCGACGGTGTTGACGAACTGGTGCATGCCGATCGGGATCAGCGCGCGGTTGATGACACCGAAGATGCCGGCGCCCGCGGCGCCCAGCCCGGTCATCCACTCACCGAAGTTGGAGATGACCTCGCCGATCGGCTCCCACACCAGGCCGAAGAACACACCGGCGATGACGCCGACGAAGGCCATGATGATCGGGACGAGGCGGCGGCCGTTGAAGAAGCCGAGCCAGTCCACGAGCTTGGTGCGGTGGTAGCGCTGCCACAGGACCGCGGCGAGCAGACCCATGATGATGCCGCCGAGGACACCGGGGTTGTTGTACGTCGCGGCGACGTCGACACCCTTGTTCTCGGTGGTGTTGATGACGGCCTCGGTCACCGGGAAGGCGGTGAGGACGTTCTTGTAGACCAGGAACCCGACGAGTGCGGCGAGCGCCGTGGAGCCGTCCGCCTTCTTGGCGAAGCCGATGGCGACACCGATGCAGAACAGCAGCGGCAGGTTGCTGAAGACCGCGTCACCGGCGGTGGCGAACACCGTGGCGACCTTGCCCCAGCCGAGACCGTCCGCGCCGAAGACGTCGGGCTGACCGAGACGCAGCAGGATGCCGGCGGCGGGCAGGACGGCGATGGGCAGCTGGAGGCTGCGGCCGACCTTCTGCAGACCCTGGATCAGGCCGGATCCCCGCTTCTTGGCGGGCGGCGCAGCGGCGTCAGTAGCCGTACTCATAACTTCCTCCGGGGGGAGCAAGGCGCCGCCAAGGGGTGCAACCACGAGGGACGGCGACGTCTCAGAAAGGGGGACACGCCGCCGGGGGAAGCGGTCGTGGTCTACACCAATTCATGGTGTAGACCAGTTGTAACACGGTGAGGGTTAGATAAGGAACCTTCGATTTCCTGTGGCCTGGATCACATGTCCCGAGGCGTGCCGAAGGGCCCCCGGATCGTGATCCAGGGGCCCTTGACGGACCGTGCGGTAACCCTGCGAAGACCGGCCCGGCTCAGGCCTTGGTCGTCTCCGACTCCATCGCCGCGATCTCCTCGTCCGACTCCCGACCCGGCGTCGCCAGATCGAACTTCGTGATCGCGAAGCGGAACACCACGTAATAGACGAGCGCGAAACACAGACCGATCGGAACGATCAGCCAGGGCTTCGTCGCCAGGTTCCAGTTGATGACGTAGTCGATCAGGCCCGCCGAGAAGCTGAAACCGTCCTTGACGCCCAACCCCCACGACACCGCCATGGACACACCCGTCAGCACCGCGTGCACCGCGTACAACATGGGCGCCACGAACAGGAAGGAGTACTCCAACGGCTCCGTGATCCCGGTGACGAACGAGGTCAGAGCCACCGACAGCATCAGACCGCCGACCTCCTTGCGCCGCTGAGGCTTCGCGCAGTGCGTGATCGCCAGCGCCGCCGCCGGCAGCGCGAACATCATGATCGGGAAGAAACCGGTCAGGAACAGGCCCGCGGTCGGATCGCCGTGCAGGAACATGTTGATGTCACCGTGGTACGTCTTCCCGTCCGGCGCCGTGTACGACCCGAACTGGAACCAGACCGGCACGTTCAGGAACTGGTGCAGGCCGATCACCAGCAGCGCGCGGTTCGCGACGCCGAAGATGCCGCCACCCCAGGCGCCGAGCCCCCGCAACCAGTCGGAGAAACTCTCCAGCGCGTCACCGACCGGCGGCCAGACCCACAGGCAGAGCGCCGCGAACGCGATCGCGACGAAAGACATGACGATCGGGACCAACCGCCGACCGTTGAAGAAGCCCAGCCAGTCCACCAACTTCACCCGGTGGTACCGCTGCCAGAAATAGGCCGCCAGCAGCCCCATGATGATGCCGCCGAAGACCCCGGGATTCTGGTACGTGTACGCCACGAAGGTGTCGTTCGGGCCCAGGCAGCCACCCCCGATGTCCTTGGTCCCCTCCGGGCAGGCCTTCTGGAACGAGTGCAACACCCCCCGGTAGACGAGGAACCCCGCCGTGGCCGCGAGGGCCGTCGAACCGTCCGCCTTCTTCGCCATGCCGATGGCGACCCCGATGCAGAAGAGCAACGGCAGACCGAGATCCGGGTCGAGCAGCGCCCCACCCGCACCCGCCATCACCTTCGCGACGTCCGTCCACTGCAAGCCGTCCGCGCCGAACACGTCCGGCTGCCCGAGCCGCAGCAGGATTCCCGCCGCCGGCAGCACCGCGATCGGGAGCTGCAGGCTGCGCCCCATCTTCTGCAGCCCCTGGAACAGGTTGTTCCGCCAATTCGGCTGTGCCGCTGCTTTGGAGCTGCTCACGCTCATCGGCGTCCTCCCTGACCGGCCCGTTTTGGCTGCCGCAACACTTACGGCACACTGGTGTAGACCAGTTGTGGGCGGGTTGCTGCTGATCGTCATCATTCGACAGAAGCCCGTCATGTGCCTGCGTAGATGGGCCAACCGTGCGTTACCGTGACGAAGCGGACCGTGCAGGTAGGTAGCCATGTACCGGCCGCCGAGACCCGTTCTTCGAAACACTCAGGGAGAAACACATGGCCACCAAGGCTGAGAAGATCGTCGCCGGGCTCGGCGGCATCGAGAACATCGAAGAGGTCGAGGGCTGCATCACCCGCCTGCGCACCGAGGTCATCAACCCCGACCTCGTCGACGAAGCCGCACTCAAGGCCGCCGGCGCCCACGGCGTCGTCAAGATGGGCACCGCGATCCAGGTCGTCATCGGCACCGACGCCGACCCCATCGCCGCCGACATCGAAGACATGATGTGATCCGGACCCCCTGAGCAGGTCCGACGGACCCCGTCCCGGAAGCCCCGGACGGGGTCTTCGCACACCGACACAGCCCCAGGCCGGCACCGACTAGGCTCGGAGCCATGTCTCGCATCGACGGCCGTACGCCCGAACAGCTCCGCCCGGTCACCATCGAACGCGGATGGAGCAAGCACGCCGAGGGCTCCGTCCTCGTCTCCTTCGGAGACACCAAGGTCTTCTGCACCGCCTCCTTCACCGAAGGCGTCCCGCGCTGGCGCAAGGGCAGCGGCGAAGGCTGGGTCACCTCCGAATACTCGATGCTGCCCCGCTCCACCAACACCCGCGGCGACCGCGAATCCGTCCGCGGCAAGATCGGCGGCCGCACCCACGAGATCTCCCGCCTGATCGGTCGCTCCCTGCGCGCCGTCATCGACTACAAGGCCCTCGGCGAGAACACCATCGTCCTGGACTGCGACGTCCTCCAGGCCGACGGCGGCACCCGCACCGCCGCCATCACCGGCGCCTACGTCGCCCTCGCCGACGCCGTCGCCTGGGGCCAGAAGAAGAAGTTCGTCAAGGCCGGCCGCAAGCCCCTCACCGGCACCGTCGCCGCCGTCAGCGTCGGCATCGTCGACGGCGTCCCGCTCCTCGACCTCTGCTACGAGGAGGACGTCCGCGCCGAGACCGACATGAACGTCGTCTGCACCGGCGACGGCCGCTTCGTCGAGGTCCAGGGCACCGCCGAAGGCGAGCCCTTCGACCGCAAGGAACTCAACGCCCTCCTCGACCTCGCCGCCGGCGGCTGCGCCGACCTCGAAGCCATCCAGCGGGGCGCGCTCGAACTGTAGCCGGCAACCGCCGGGCCCGGCCCGGCGTCCAGGAAGATACGGGCGCACGGTTTCGCCACCGTGCGCCCGTCCTCGTAGCGTCCAAGCCCTCAGGGGGAGAACCGCATGAAGCTCCGCATAGCGGCCGTAGCCGTGGCCGCCGTACTCACCGTCCCGGCCCTGTCCGCCTGCGACGCGATCTCCACGGCCATGGACTGCGCGAACACCGCCGTGGCCATCACGGACGGCGCCAACGACCTCCAGCAGGCCGTCTCCCAGGCGGGCAACAGCCCCCAGGACGCCCAGAACGCGCTCAACCAGATCGAGACGAACCTGAAGAAGATCGGCGACCAGACGGACAACGCCGACCTGAGCAAGGCCATCGACTCCATGAACACGGCCGTCAAGAACGTCCGCGCCTCGATCGAGAGCGGCAACACCGCCCCGGACATCCAGCCCGTCGCTGACGCGGCGAGCGAGCTGTCGAAGGTCTGCACCCCGGGGTGATCCGCCCCCCGGGATAATGGGGGCATGACCTCGACGCCCAGCCGCCTCATCCTGGCCACCCGCAACGCGGGCAAAGTCTCCGAACTCCGCGCGATCCTGTCCGACGCCGGCCTGCCGCACGAGCTGGTCGGCGCGGACGCGTACCCCGAGATCCCGGACGTCAAGGAAACCGGCGTCACCTTCGCCGAGAACGCCCTCCTCAAGGCCCACGCCCTGGCCCGCGCCACCGGCCTCCCGGCGGTCGCCGACGACTCCGGCCTCTGCGTGGACGTCCTGCACGGCGCCCCCGGCATCTTCTCGGCCCGCTGGGCCGGCACCCACGGCGACGACAAGGCCAACCTCGACCTGCTGCTGGCCCAGCTCGGCGACATCGCCGACGAGAACCGCGGGGCCCACTTCGCGTGCGCGGCGGCCCTGGCCCTGCCGGACGGCACCGAACGCGTCGTCGAGGGCCGCCTCCTGGGCACCCTGCGCCACACCCCGTCCGGCACGGGCGGCTTCGGCTACGACCCGATCCTCCAGCCGCAGGGCGACACCCGCACATGCGCGGAACTGACCCCGGCGGAGAAGAACGCCATCTCCCACCGCGGCCAGGCCTTCCGCGCCCTGGTCCCCTTCGTCCGAGCCCTCCTGGGCTGACGCGGGCCATGCCGAGAGGGCCCGCACGCGTATGCGTACGGGCCCTCTGCCGGCGTGCGGTCGGGGGGACTCGAACCCCCACGGGTATCACCCCACTGGGACCTAAACCCAGCGCGTATCGCCAATTTCGCCACGACCGCGACATGTTGCCTAATTCGGACATCTGGTTCGTCCGGGCTGCGCTCAGTCTACGGTGCGGTCCGCGGTCTTGGTGCGGCGGTTCCGGCACCACGTGTCGGTCAGTGAGTGGCAGTTGGGGCACAGGTACCGGAGGTTCTCGCGACGGTTGTCGCGCCAGTCCCCGTTGATGTGATCGATCTGGAGGGTGATCGGCCGCCCGCGCCACTCCCCGGTGTTGCCGCACTCTTCGCAGGCATACGGAACGCCGATCTCTTGCAGTGCCCGATGAAGACGGGGGCGGTGGACGCGGGCCGCCCCCTCGGGAAGCTTGGTCAGGACGGTGTCGGCGGGGTCCTTCCGCGGGCGTACCACCTGAGTGGTTGCCCAGGTGCGCCTCTTGAAGTGGCTGACGTCGAGTCCGAGCCGGGTGACCAGCCGCCGAACGCGTCGGTGGTTCACGTCATTGACGGGAAGGCCGAGGGCGCGCATGAGGTCCGCGTAGCTCAGTGCTGCCGGAACTGCCGCGCGCAGCGCGTCTTCGGGGACAAGGATTCGCGCGTTCCGGAAATGGGCTGTGTCTATGCCGTGCGACTTCAGCATCCTTCCGAGGGCGGCGCGGGAGCGGCTGTCGTCAGGCACACCCAGGGCGCGAGCTGTGCCGCGCACGCTGTCGGCGGACGCTGCCGCTCCCGCAAGCTCCTCCGCGGTGAACGGAAGTTCCATGCCGATCCGTTGCATGCCGCGGAAATGGCTGATGTCGATGCCGGCGACGGCCATCCGGCGGACGATGTGCGACAGGGTTCCGGTGGCGGGCGGCGCGCCGAGCTTCACCGCGACTTCGCGCAGGGTGGTGGACGTCGCGGCTGCGGCGGCGATGGCCTCGTCGGGGTACTTGCGCCAAGGGCTTCGCTTGGCGAAATGACTCGTGTCGATCCCATAGGCGGTGGCCTTCTCCTGCAGCATGCGGCGTCGCCCCCCGCTCTCCTTGAAGCCGAGGCGCCGCATCAGGTCGGCCCAGCCTCTCGACGCCGCGACCGCGGAAGCCAGGGTGTCGCGGTCGTTCGGGTCTTCCATGGTCCGCCCCCTCCGAGCTCTGTCCGGCCGCGTGTGCGGCCCTCGCACGGAGCAACGGCACCGGAGGGCGGACGGTTACGGGCTGTTTCGTCCGATAAACGGAGCGACCCGCACCGGGTGGGTGCGGGCCGCTCCGTGGGTGGGCCGGGGTCAGAGGCCCAGGTCTTTGATGATCTTGGCTACGTGGCCCGTGGCCTTGACGTTGTAGAAGGCGTGCTCGACCTTGCCCTCCTCGTCGACGACCACCGTCGAGCGGATGACCCCGGTGACCGTCTTGCCGTACAGCTTCTTCTCGCCGTACGCGCCGTACGCCGTCAGCGTCTCCTTCTCCGGGTCGCTGACCAGGGTGACCTTCAGGTCCTCCTTCTCGCGGAACTTCGCCAGCTTCTCCGGCTTGTCCGGGGACACGCCGATGACGTCGTAGCCGTGTCCGGTCAGGAAGGACAGGTTGTCCGTGAAGTCGCAGGCCTGCTTGGTGCAGCCCGGGGTCAGCGCGGACGGGTAGAAGTAGACGATCACCTTGCGGCCCTTGTGGTCGGCGAGCGAGACCTCGTTGCCGTCCGCATCGGGCAGGGTGAAGGCGGGGGCGGTGTCGCCCGGCTGGAGTCGCTCGCTCATCGTGACACTCTCCTCGGGAGGGGATCGGTATGCCATGAGACTAAGCTGACAGACTGTTCATGGCGGACTACGCCCCACACGACCACGACGACGGAGGCAGCGCGGTGCCGGAAGCCAGGACCCCCGCACAGATCGAGGCGGACATCGTCCGCCGCCGTGAGCAGCTCGCCGAGACGCTCGACGAGATCGGTGTGCGCATGCACCCGAAGACGATCATCGGGGACGCGAAGGCACGGGTCGCCTCGACCGTCGACCAGACCGCCGGGCGGGCCTTCGCCACGGTGAACCGGCTCGTGACGGATCTGCGGGACGGTCTGCGGCACGACGACGGGGCTCCGCGCGTCGACCGGATCGTGCCCGTCGCGCTGGTCGCGGTGAGCCTGGTCGGGTTGATCGTGGTGTCGGCGCGCCGCAAGCGCGGATGACCCTGAGGGGTACGGGGCGGGCGTGGGCAGGTAGGTTCGTGGCGTGAGCGAGAACACCACCCACGACAAGCTGCCCATCCGCATGTTGCACGATCGCGTGCTCGTGAAGTCCGATCTGCCGGAGGGTGAGCGGCGCTCGGGCGGCGGCATCCTGATTCCCGCGACGGCCGCGGTGGGCAAGCGGCTGGCCTGGGCCGAGGTGGTCGCGGTCGGGCAGAACGTCCGGACGGTCGAGCCGGGTGACCGGGTGCTGTACGACCCCGAGGACCGTGCCGAGGTCGAGGTGCGGGGGGCGACGTACGTGCTGATGCGCGAGCGGGATCTGCACGCCGTGGCCGCGGAGCGGCTGGAGGGGTCGGAGGACTCCACCGGGCTGTATCTCTGAATTGTGGGAAAAGGGCTGGTGGCGCAGGTCACCGGCCCTTTTCGCGGCCTTTTGCTACGGTGGAGGGGAACCCCGACGAGACGCGCCGTACCGGGTACGACAAGACGACGCACCCCGTATCGCTCTTCGTCTCGGAGGTGCCGTCATGGCATGGGTTCTTCTTCTCGTCGCCGGTCTGCTCGAGGTCGGCTGGTCGATCGGCATGAAGTTCACCGAAGGTTTCACCCGGCTGTGGCCGAGTGTGTTCACGGGTGCCGGGATCGTCGCGAGCATGGTGTTGCTGTCCTACGCCGCGAAGACCCTGCCCATCGGTACGGCGTACGGGGTGTGGGTGGGCATCGGTGCCGCCGGCGCGGCCGTGCTCGGTATGGCGGTGTTGGGTGAGCCCGTCACCGCCGCCCGGATCTTCTTCATCTGTCTGTTGTTGGTCGCCGTGGTGGGGCTGAAGGCGACCTCCGGTCACTGACCCTCGTCATTCGAGGAAGGCGGACGGTGGTCGCAGGCCTTCGGCCGGGCCTCCGTCGCCGCCCTGGGTGCTGCCTTGTGCGCTGCCCTGGGTGTTGCCTTGGGTGGCGCCCTGAGTGCCTTGGGTGGTGCCGCCCTGGTCGCCGCCCTGGGTGGTGCCGCCGTTGTCCTGACCGCCGTTGTTCTGGCCCCCGTTGTCCTGGCCGCCCTGGTTCTGGCCTCCGTTGTCCTGGCCGCCCTGGTTGCGCCCGCCGGTCGTGTCGGTCGGTGAGGGGCGGCGGGTCGGGCGTTCGGGGGTGCTGGGCGAGGGTTCGCCGGGGGTCTCCTGCGGCGGTTCGGATTCCGGTTCGGTCGGTGGTGGGGGTGGGGCGGCGCCGGGCTGGAGTTCCAGGTCGAAGTCGACGGGGTCGGTGCCTTCCAGGGCGGTCTTGGTGTACGCGGCCCAGATGCGGGCGGGGTAGCCGCCGCCGCCGATGCGGGCCTCGCCGAGGGCGCCGTAGAGGGATTCGAGGGTTCCGGTGTCCGGGTCCTGGCCCATCATGGAGATCACGGTGACCAGGTCGGGGGTGTAGGCCGCGAACCAGGCCGAGCGGTCCAGTTCGCCGGTGCCGGTCTTGCCCGCGGCGGGGTGGCCGGCGGCGAGGGCGGCCGTACCGGTGCCGTTGTCCACGACGCTGACCAGCATGGACGTGGTGGTGTCGGCGGCTTCGCGGCTGATGGCCTGGGTGGGGGTGCGCTCGGGGAGGCCGATGGTGTCGCCGCCCTTGGTGATCTTCTCCACGAAGGTGTAGGGGGTGCGGCGGCCGTGGTCGGCGAGGGTGGCGTAGGCCTGGGTCATGTCCAGGACGCTGGCCTGGAGGGTGCCGAGTGCCATGGCGGGGCCGGGGACGAAGTTGGGGGTGTTCTCGGGGATGCCGAGGTCGATGGCGGTCTTCTTGACCTTGCCGGTACCGACGTCGACGGCCATCTGCGCGTACACGGCGTTGACGGAGAGGTCGGTGGCGGTGTTGACGGTGATGTTGCCGTAGGAGATCTGGCCCTCGTTCTCAGGGGCGAAGCGGATGCGGCCGCCGACGACGGGGCGTTTGTTGTCGCCGTTGTAGATCGTGTTCGGGGTGATCCGGCGGCCGTCCTGGGTGCGGGAGTCGTTCTCGACGGCGGCGGCGAAGACGAAGGGCTTGAAGGTGGAGGCGACCTGGTAGTCGTGGCGGGTCGCGTTGTTCACGTACTGCTTGGTGTAGTCGATGCCGCCGTACATGGCGAGGACCTTGCCGGTGGCCGGGTCGATGGAGACTCCGCCGGCGCGGACCAGTCGGTCGGCCTTGCGTGTCTCGGGTTCGAGTTTGCCGACCATCTGGCTGTTGACGGCGTCGACGAGGGCGGTCTGGCGGCGTTTGTCGATGGTGGTGGTGATGCGGTAGCCGCCTTCGGCGAGGGTCTTGTCGTCGAGGATCTTGTTGTCGACGATGTAGTCCTTGATCGCTTCGACGAGGTAGCCGCGTTGGCCGGACAGGCCGGCGGCGGCGCGGACCTTGCCCGGTTCGGGGAACTGGGTCGTCGCGCGTTCGGCGGGGGTCAGCCACTGCTTCTTGACCATGCCGTCGAGTACGTAGTTCCAGCGGGCGAGGGCGCGGGGGCGGCTCTGGGGGTGGGAGACGACGTCGAAGGCGCTGGGGGAGTTGAGGAGGGTGGCGAGGTACGCGCCCTCGGCGGTGGTGAGTTTGTTGACGTCCTTGCCGTAGTAGGCCTGGGCGGCGGCCTGGATGCCGTAGGCGTTGCGGCCGAAGTAGCTGGTGTTCAGGTAGCCCTCAAGGATGTAGTTCTTCGACTTCTCGCGACCGAGTTTGATCGCGATGAAGAACTCTTTGGCCTTGCGCTTGATCGTCTGTTCCTGGCCCAAGTAGTAGTTCTTGACGTACTGCTGAGTGATCGTCGAACCGGACTGGGTGCCCTTGCCGGTCGCGGTGTTCCAGGCGGCGCGGATCATCGCCTTGGGGTCCACCGCCCGTTCGGAGTAGAAGTCCCGGTCCTCGGCGGCCAGTACGGCCTCCTGCACGGACCGGGGGATCTGCGACAGCGGTACGTTGACGCGGTTGACCTCGCCGTCGCGGGCGATCTGGGAGCCGTCGGAGTAGAGATAGACGTTGGACTGCGCGGTGGCCGCGGCGTTGGCGGGCGGGATGTCGACCAGCAGGTAGCCGGCGACGAGAGCGCCGCCGATCAGCAGGGCGACGAGCAGGATGCCGCCCAGGACCATGCGCCAGGTGGGCAGGAAGCGGCGCCACCCGGTTCTCTTCCGCCGGACTTTCTTCCCCGGCCGGCCGTCCTGCCGCGGTTCCCCGCGCTGTGCCTGCTGTGCCTGTTGTGACGCCGACGGGTCGGTGCGCGGCTGCGGTACGTCCGGCGGGGTGTCGGGGTCGCGAGGGGTCCAGCCCGGGGGTGGTGACTGGTCGCTCATCTCCAGGACTCCTCGACGCCGTTCAAAATATCCACTTCTGTACCTCATGGTGTCTACCCGATGGCCGCTGATTACGCTCCGGACGGGCATAAATCGGTCGCGTGGCTCGCCCCTCCGCACTAAGCTCGCGCGCTTTGGCCGACGTAGGAACGACGTGGGAAACGGAGGGATACGGTGCGCCGAAGAGTGCGACGCGGAGTGGATCTCTACCTGGCGGTCGCGGCAGGCGGATTCAGGCGGTACGCCACCTACGGGATCGCGACAGCGGCCGGGGTGTTCACCAACACCGTGTTCGGGTTCATCGTGGCCTACACGTACATCGCGCTGTGGGACGAACGGCCCGGACTCGGCGGCTACGACCAGGCGCAGGCGCTCACCTTCGTCTGGGTGAGCCAGTCGCTGCTGGCCGCCGCCGCCCTGATCGGCGGCGGCTTCCAGGAAGAGCTCCAGGAGCGGATCCGGACCGGCGACATCGCGGTCGACCTCTACCGGCCCGCGGACCTCCAGATGTGGTGGCTCGCCGCCGATCTGGGGCGGGCCGTCTTCCAGTTGCTGGGCCGCGGGGTGGTGCCGCTGGTGGCGGGGGCGCTCGCGTTCCCGCTGGCGCTGCCCGTCGACCCGCTGCGCTGGCTGCTGTTCCTGGTGTCCGTCCTGCTGGCGCTGGTGGTCAGCTTCGCGCTGCGCTACATGGTGGGGCTGGTGGCCTTCTGGCTGATGGACGGGGCCGGCATCAACATCATGGCCACGGTCGCCTCCATCTTCTTCTCCGGGATGCTGCTGCCGCTGACCGTCTTCCCGGGCGGCTTCGGCGAGTTCGTCCGCGTCCTGCCGTGGTCGGCGATGCTGCAGGTGCCGATGGACGTCCTGCTGGGCAAGCACTCCGGGGCCGGGGGCGCGGCCGAGGCGTTGGCCTTCCAGGCCGGGTGGGCGCTCGTACTGCTGGGGACGGGGCGGCTGTTGCAGTCGGCCGCGACGCGGAAGGTGGTGGTCCAGGGTGGCTGAGGCGGAAGCGGAGGCGACGGCGGTCTCGGTGCGGGTACGGGACCGGGACGTCGTGGTGGCCGGTGAGTCCCGGCGCGGCGGCCCGGTCCGGGAGGGGCTGCGCGGCTACCGGCTGATCGTGGCGATGTGGATCCGCTCCACGATGACGTACCGGACGTCCTTCGTCATGACGACCGTCGGGCACGCGGTGATCACGCTCCTGGACTTCGTCGCGATCTCCATCATGTTCTCCCACGTGGACGCGCTCGGCGGCTTCACGCTGCCCGAGATCGCCCTGCTGTACGGGTCCTGCTCGGCCTCCCTGGGCCTGGCGGACATGCTGCTGGGGAACACCGACCGGATCGGCGCCCGGATCCGTGACGGCTCGCTGGACACGATGCTGGTGCGGCCGGTCCCGGTGCTCGCGCAGGTCGCGGCGGACCGGTTCGCGCTGCGCCGACTGGGCCGGATCGGACAGGGCCTCGGGGTGATGGGCTGGGCGGTCTGGACCCTGGACGTGGACTGGACGGCCGGGAAGGTGCTGCTGGTGCCCGTGATGGTGATCGCGGGTGCGGCCATCTTCGCGGCGGTGATGGTGACCGGGGCGGCCTTCCAGTTCGTCACCGGGGACGCGGCGGAGGTGCAGAACTCCTTCACCTACGGCGGCTGCACGATGCTGCAGTACCCGCCGACGGTGTTCGCGAAGGACCTGCTGCGCGGGGTGACCTTCATCGTCCCGCTGGCCTTCGTCAACTGGCTGCCCGCGCTGCACGTGTTGGGGCGGCCCGATCCGCTGGGACTGCCCGGGTGGGTCGCGTACCTGAGCCCGCTGGTGGCCTTCGTGGTGTTCCTGCCCGCGTCGCTGGCGTGGCGCGCGGGAGTCCGTTCGTACCGAAGCACGGGGAGCTAGAGCTGTGGCGGATGCGCTGATCTCGCTGGACGGGGTCGAGAAGGTCTTTGACGTACGGCGCCGGGTGAGCCTGATGCGTCGGGAGAAACGCCAGGTCAGAGCGGTGGACGGGATCAGTTTCGAGGTCGCCCGCGGCGAGATGGTCGGCTACATCGGGCCCAACGGCGCGGGGAAGTCCACCACGATCAAGATGCTGACCGGCATCCTGACCCCGAGCGGCGGCCGGCTACGGGTCGCGGGCATCGACCCGGCCAGGGAACGGATGCGGCTGGCGCACCGGATCGGGGTGGTGTTCGGGCAGCGCACCACGCTGTGGTGGGACCTGCCGCTGAAGGACTCGTACGGGCTGATGCGGCGGCTGTACCGGGTACCGCGGGCGCGGTTCGAGGAGAACCTGGAGCGCTGCGTGGAACGGCTCGACCTGGCCG
This sequence comes from Streptomyces virginiae, assembly GCF_041432505.1. Lineage (GTDB taxonomy): Bacteria > Actinomycetota > Actinomycetes > Streptomycetales > Streptomycetaceae > Streptomyces > Streptomyces virginiae_A. Next base: position 3,478,761 of record NZ_CP107871.1, on the reverse strand, counting down.
AGCTGCTGGACGTACCGGTACGGCAGTTGTCGCTGGGGCAGCGGATGCGGGGGGACATCGCGGCGGCGCTGCTGCACGACCCGGAGGTGCTGTACCTGGACGAGCCGACGATCGGGCTCGACGTGGTGAGCAAGGCGAAGGTACGGGGCTTCCTGCGGCAGCTGAACGAGGAACTCGGCACGACCGTGCTGCTCACGACGCACGACCTCCAGGACATCGAGCAGCTGTGCGAGCGGGTGATGGTGATCGACCACGGGCGGTTGATGTACGACGGGCCGTTGGGCGGGCTCCACGCGGCCGGGGCGGTGGGGGAGAGCGAGCGGACGCTGGTGGTGGACCTGGAGCGGGAACTCGCGCCGATCAGTGTGGCGGGGGCGCGGGTGGTGAAGGTGGAGGGGCCGCGGCAGTGGCTGGCGTTCCCGGCGGGAGCCTCGGCGGCGCCCCTGGTGGCGGCGGTGGCGGCGGACTACCCGCTGGTGGACCTGTCGGTGCGGGAGCCCGACATCGAGGACGTGATCGCGCGGATGTACGCGGGCCGGGACTGACGCTTCCCCGCACCGCCCGAATCAGGGGAAAGCCCGGGACGATCCGGGGACGATCTCAGGGGTCGAGCCGTACAACTCCCGGCCGACGCTGCATAGTCTGGTCCACATGAGTGACGAGCGGCCGGAGAAGCCGTTGCCGGAGCTGAGGGCGTCGGACGCCGACCGGGACCGGGTGGTGGAGCGTCTGCGGGACGCCGTCGCCGAGGGCCGGCTCGACATGGAGGAATTCGAGGAGCGGCTGGAGGCGGCGTACACGTCGCGGACGTACGCGGAACTGGAACCGCTGACGCGGGACCTGCCGGCTCCGGCGGGCGGTCCGGTCGCCCGGCCCGGGGCGACCACCGAGCCCTGGACGGGGCGAATCGGCGGGGCGGGCAGCTCGGCGACGGCCGTCGCGGTGATGTCGGGCTTCCAACGCAAGGGCCGGTGGACGGTGCCGGCGCGGTTCGACGCGGTGGCGTTCTGGGGCGGCGGGGAGCTGGACCTGCGCGAGGCGGACTTCGCGCAGCGCGAGGTGGTGATCAACTGCGTCGCGGTCATGGGCGGCATCCAGATCACGGTGCCGCCGGGGGTGGAGGTCGACGTCCGGGGCTTCGGCTTCATGGGCGCCTTCGACCAGCGAGACAACCCAGGCCCGGCCGAGCCGGGCGCTCCGCGGGTGGTGGTGACGGGCTTCGCCTTCTGGGGCGGCGTGGAGGTCAAGGTCAAGAAGCGCAAGCGGCCCCTGGGTGGGCCCTCGCTCCGCAAAGAGCTGTAGCCGCTCGGCGTGTGCGGCGCCGTTGCCGGGGCGCTGCCCCGGGCCCCGCCGGGCGCTGCCCGGACCCGCGCCTCAAACGCCGGCGGGGCTGGGTGGTGTGGGGCGGTGCCCCGGCGGAGTGTCTCCTCGGCTCGCGCGGTACCGCATGTCTCGGCCGTAGCCGGTGGTGCGCGCTCGTCCTGCGGGGACACTCCACCGTGTCCCCGCCCCACGGCAGAACTTCGACAGTGGCCCCGAAGCCGGCCCGACGCGTGGGGAGCGGGGACGGGCAGGGGTGTCCCCGCAGGACGAGCGCGCAACCACCGCGCACAGCCGAGACATGCCCGCATCGCGCGAGCCGAGGAGACACCCCTGCCCGGCCCCGCGCACCACCCCGCACCGCGCCCGAACCCCGGCCCGCAGACCGACACGGACCGGCCGGACGGCAACCCGATCCTCGCCGCCCCCGCCCGAGGGAACCGCGCGAGCCGAGGAGACACCCCTGCCCGGCCCCGCGGACCGACCCGCACCGCGCCCGGACCCCGGCCCGCAGACCGACGCGGACCGACCCGGACGGCAGCCCGATCCCGCCCGCCCCGCGCGAGGGAACGGCGCGAGCCGAGGAGACACCCCTGCCCGGCCCCGCGGACCGACCCGCACCGTGATCGGATCCCGCCCCGCCCGGAGGGAACGCCGCGGGCCGGGTTCGGTCGACCCGGACTGCTACCCGCCGCGGGAGCGGACTGGCGTGGCGGGAACTCCTCGGGCCTCCCGGGAGTCGGATGCTATGCAGACAAAACCGGCGCCCCCGGGGGAAGGCAGGAGCACGTGGAGAACCGCAGCACCACCGGAGGGACCGCCACCCGTGGCGGGTTCGTGTTCAGTGCCGCCGACGAGGAGCGCCGGCGCGGGGTCCGTCGGATGAAGGCCACCGCGACCGGCCTGTTGCTCCTGGTCGCGCTGGTCTACGTCCTCGCCAAGTACGCCCAGCACGCCTGGGGGGCCGGCGGCTGGGCCGCGTACGTCGCCGCCGCGGCCGAGGCCGGGATGGTCGGCGCGCTCGCGGACTGGTTCGCCGTGACCGCCCTCTTCCGGCACCCGCTCGGGCTGCCCATCCCGCACACCGCGATCATCCCGACCAAGAAGGACCAGCTCGGCGCCACCCTCGGCGAGTTCGTCGGGGAGAACTTCCTCTCCGCCGACGTGGTCCGGGCCCGGCTCCACGCCCTCGGTATCGGCGGCCGTCTCGGCTCCTGGCTCGCCGAGCCCGAGCACGCCGACCGGGTCACGGCCGAGCTGGCCGCCGCCCTGCGCGGTGCGCTCACCGTGCTGCGCGACTCCGACGTGCAGGCCGTGGTCGGCGAGGCCATCACGCGGCGTGCCGAGACCGCCGAGATCGCGCCGGGTCTCGGCAAGACCTTGGAGCGGGTCGTCGAGGACGGTGGCCATCGTCGTGCCGTCGATCTGATCTGTGCCAAGGCCCACGACTGGCTCGTCACCCACGGGGCCTCGATCACGGACGCGGTCCAGGGTGGCGCCCCGGGCTGGACCCCGCGGTTCGTGGACCGGAAGGTGGGCGAGCGCGTCTACAAGGAGTTGCTGCGCTTCGTCACGGAGATGCGGGACATGCCCGAGCATCCGGCGCGTGCGGCGGTGGACCGGTTCCTGACGGACTTCGCGGCCGATCTCCAGTCGGACAGCGAGACCCGGGCGAAGGTGGAGCGGCTCAAGTCCGAGATCCTGGCGCGTGACGAGGTCCAGGACGTCATCGCCTCGGCGTGGTCGGCGATCCGGTCGATGATCATCTCAGCGGCGGAGGACGAGCAGAGCGAGCTGCGCCTGCGGGTCCGGGCCTCGCTGCTCGCGCTCGGTGCGCGTCTGGCCACGGACGGCCGTCTGCAGGCGAAGGTGGAGGGGTGGATCGAGGGCGCGGTCGTCTACGTCGTCACCACCTATCGGACGGAGATCACCTCGCTGATCACGGACACGGTGGCGGGCTGGGACGCCGAGCACACCTCCCGCAAGATCGAGGCCCACATCGGCCGTGACCTGCAGTTCATCCGTATCAACGGCACGGTGGTCGGCGCCTTGGCGGGCCTGCTGATCTATACGGTCTCGCGCGCGTTCGGGGCGTAGCGCCTGGGGAGCGGCAGTTCCAGTTGGGCGTGCCCGCGGGCGGTGACCCGTGGGGGTGCGGGGCGGGCCGCGCCCAGGGTGAGGAGTGCGCGTAGGGCGGCGATCACTTCGGCCGGTCGGTCGCGCAGGATGCCGGGTGTCGTGCCGGCGACCAGGACGCCGCGGGATTCCAGGCGCAGTCGCCGTAGCAGGGTGGCCTGCCAGGCGTCGCGCGTGTAGTGGTATTCCGCGGAGTCGATCTCCAGGGCCACGCCTTCGTCGGGCCAGTACGCGTCCGGGCTGGCGAGGAAGGTTCCGTCGGGGCCGTGGAGGCGGGCGTTCCAGAGCGGGGCCGGGAGGTCGGTGGCGGCGAGGGTCTCGCGGGCGCGGCCCTCGGCGATCGAGCGGACCCCGGCGACCAGTTCGGCGGCCGCGGCGCGGACTGTGGGGCGGCCGTGGACGCGGCCCGCGCGCAGTTCCGCGTGCAGGTCGTGCGGGTGGCACCAGCCGCCCTGGACGACGTTGGCCAGGACGGAGCGCACCAGATCGGCGTCGTCCGTGCGGGCGGCGAAGTCGGCGGCGGCTCGGATCGGGCGGGTGCTGGGGACTCCGGAGATGTGGATGGTGGCGGGCCACCGTGTGGTGGGGCAGGGCCGGACCCGGCCTGCCGTGGCCGGTGAGCGGGGGGCGCGGACGAGGACGTCGAGGGGTTCGGGTGGGGCGTCGCGGATGCCGAGGAGGGCGAGCGCGGCGCCGCCGGTGAGGGCGGCGGTGGTTCCGGAGAGGGGGTCGGCCGCGGGGTGGGCGGCGTACAGGACGGCGGACAGCGCCTGCTGGCGGGTGTCGGGCGGGCCGGTCTGCAGCAGGTACACCCGTGGCAGGAGCCGTTGCCAGGGTCCTCCGTGGCGGCTGCGGCCGCTGATGGTGGCGGACGGGATGCCGGCCTGCGTGAGCTGGTGGTAGGTGGCCAGGTTCAGCTGGCGTTGGGCGGTACGGGTGATGGGGGTGATCATGCCCCCGGTATGCCCGGTGGGGTGGGTCCGATGCTCAGGCCGAGGGGTGGTTCGGGGCGAGGAAGACGACGACGCCGTTCTGTGTGCCGGGCAGGGGGGTGACCTCGTGCCAGCCGAGGCGCCGGTAGGTGGCGACGGTGTCGGTGGCCACCCGGGCGGTCAGCAGCCAGGCGCGTTCGTCGGGGGCGTCGGCGGTGATCTCGGCGAGCAGGGCGCGCCCGGTGCCGTTGCCGCGCGCGTGCGGGCGTACGGCGAGTTCGTCGATCTCCAGGGCGCCGATGAGGAGTTCGCGGACGCGCTGTCGGCCGAGCTGTGCGGAGACCTGTCCGTAGGCGCGGTCGCGGGGGAAGGTCTTGGGGGTCAGCCAGGCGGTGGCGAAGCCGTCGATGCCGGCGGGGGACTGTGCGAAGGCGGTGCGGAATCCGGTGCGGCGGCTGTCGGCCTGGAGGCGGAGGGAGAACTGGCGAATGGTTTCTTCATCCTCGTTCCACGGTGGCGCGGAGAACACCTCGCTGTAGGCGTCGGCCAGTTCGTCCGTGAGGTCCAGCACGGCCGGTCCATAACAGATCACGTTTGCAGCTCCTTGGGCCGGCTTGGGCGGCTTCGGTCGGATCGCCCGTGTAGGAGAGTGAATCTACGCCGGGGAGGTTCCACGGAGGGCACCTGCACGGATCCGGAGGGTGTGCGACAAATCCGACTTCCGTACGTGGCCGGGCCGCCCGTATCGCCGTCCCCGGCCCGGCGTTGAACCGGTGTGCCCAGCTCTCTCCTCCGCAAAGCCCTGATCGGCCTCGCCGCGTGCGCGGTGGCGTTCTTCCTCACCCTCGGCGTCATCGCGGTCCTGCCCCGCGCCGTCCAGGACACGGTCCCGCCCGGTGTTCTCGGCGGAGCCGTGGTGGTCCTGGGCGTGGGCACCGCGCGCCGCTTCACACGGCGCGCGCGTTAGCCTCGTCGGAGACGTTCGAACGGCTGGAGGACTCCACGATGGCGCAGATTCCCACCTCGGCGATAGCGGCGGCCGGCCTGGTCGGCGGCTACGCCACGGCCCGCTGGACCGGCGTACGCCCGCTCGGCGGCGTGATCCTCGCGGCCGCCGGTACGGTCGCTGCCCGCGAATGGCACCGCCGTACGAGCCCGACGACCACGGCCCTCCTGGGCGCGGGCTACGTGGCCGCGTTCGCGGGATCGCACCCGCTGGCGAAGAGGATCGGGGCGTGGCCCGCGGTCTTCACGGCGGCGGCCGCGGTGGCAGCGGCCTCCTACGCGGCGGCGGACCGCTAGATTCCGTCCGGGCCCGGGGTGTCCCGCCGATCGGCCGCGATCGACAGGACCCTCTCGGGCCGGACGGTGGCCGGCCCGTCAGAGCGTCCCGTGGAAGAAGCCGACCTCGGGATCCTGCGGGGTACCGATCAGCAGGGCGCGGTCCAGGAAGCGGTTGAACTGCTCGCAGCTGGTCTCGGGGAGCAGGACGCAGCAGTGGCAGGCGGCGAGGTTGACGTTGTCGGCCCCGCTGACCGGGGATTCCATGCACAGCGGGTCGGCGGAGCACCACGCGGCCCGCGTCAGGGCCGAGGTGAGGGATCGCGCGAGCGCGTCCGGCCTGCCCTGGCTGACCAGTCCACCGAGGCTTCCGGCGGAGTCGCTGGTCGCGGTGTAGAGCAGTACGCCGGTCATCTCGTCGTCGACGTAGAGGCGTTCGCGCAGTGCCGAGGCGGGATAGCCGCAGTCGAGGCTCCACTCGTTGATCAGCACGTGCGCCAGGGTGTGGACGAGCAGCAGGCGGGGTGTGACCGGCGAGAGTTCCGGGTCGCCGTCCGGGCCGGCCTGTTCGGCGAGCAGCGCGAGATGGTGCTCACGCACCACGTCGGCGCGACGGGTCACCTCCGGGTGCCGCTGCTCCCAGCGGGCCACGCGTTCGCGGTCCAGCCGCAGGAACACGCCCTCGCCCACGACCTCGATGGCCGGCAGCCATCCCTGCGGATTGCGCGACAGCGAGGAATGCCGCTCGGGGGCGGCCGAGGTCGGGGCGGTCAGCCGGGTGAAGGAGGTCAGGGCCCGGACCTCGCGCAGGCGGGGGACCAGCATCACCTGGTCGATGCCCGTGCGGTCGGGGATGTCACCGAGGTCGCCCGGGTCCTGCGTCTCGAAGTCGGGGCTGACGCGGTGGTCGTACTCGGTGCTGCGTTGCAGCTGCTCGTACTCGTCGCGGCGCAGCGGATCGATCAGTACCGCCGCGGCGTCCTCCTCCTTGGCCTCGCGTGCCTCGGTGGCCCGTTGGCCGACGCGTACCGCGGCCAGGAGAGCGGCGGCGTCGTAGCCGGACTTCTGCAGCTGAGGCGTCATCCCGATGTAGAGGAGGATCTCCGCGTCGGTCCGATCGCGGAACTTCGACATGAAGGGGCGGACGAGCTTGTTGGCGCCCTGGGACCACGGGGGGATGGTCAGCGCGGAGGAGACCATCGGGAACCAGGCGGCGGAGGAACCACGCTGTATGGCTCGCGGGTCCTCGGTGCACTCCTCGGGGGCCGAGTCGTCCCTCAGCCAGGGCCGTCGCCCGGAGCAGCGGATCCCGAGCGAGGCCAGCGCCTTGCGGCCGAGGGCTCCTTCGAGGGACTTGGGGGCCACCCCGCACGAGCAGTGGATCCGGATGGAACGCAGGGACGCGGTGCGGCCCGCCGTGCGGATTTCGAGGCGGTGGGGCTGGGAGCCGCCCGCCGGGCGTTCCTCGGACTTGTGGGCCCAGAGCCAGTACGGGAAGTCGTCGAGGTGCCCGTTCTCGCAGACCATGACGAAGCGGGACGGGGTCAGCTCCGTGGTCTCGCACTTGCCGCACTTGTTCTTCTTCGGGTCCGCGGTCAGCCGACGGTGCTCGTTGAGGGAGTGGCAGGTGGAGCAGGAGTACCACTCGGGGAAGCGGGCGACGTGGACGCCGTCGCTCGGCGCGTTCTCGTCGGTGGTGGCGGGCGGCAGGTGGAATCCGTCGACGTTCAGCCGGTACTGGAGGCGGGGCTCGGTGAGTTCGAACTCCGACGGCACGTGCCAGGAGTCGAGTCCGCGCACGATGAAGGACTCGCTGTCGATCGCGATCATCGATCCGACGCCGTAGGTGGTGATCATCTGGGCGCGCCGGGCCGAACCGAGCTTGCGGGGTCCGCTCTCGGCGCGCAGCCGCTGGAGGCGGGAGCCGGACCGGGACCGCCGGGGGGACTCTGACATCTACTTCTCCTCGAACAGGTCGGACTCGGCATCGACGTCGCGCAGGCTGGTGAGCGTGCGGAAGGACTCGCCGTCCTCGGCCTCCGCGAACGGCACCAGCAGGGCGGGGCGTTTGCCGAACCAGCCCTCGTACACGAGGGTGTCCGGGTAGGTCTCGGCGAGCAGTCGCCAGTCGTCGATGATCTCTTCGAGTTCCGCGTCCACGTCGTCGGCGTGTTCGGGGGCGATGTCCCGGGCCCGACAGGTGATGGCGGTGCGGATGTCCTTCAGCCGGTCCTCGAACCGGTCGATCTTCGCGGCGCCGCTCTTGGGGCGGGCCGCCTCGATGGTGAGGCGGGCGAGGCCGACGAGGACGGCGTGCAGGGCCCGGTCCCGGGCGCGGGGCGAGAACGGGGTGACGCTCGTCGACTCGACCTGGCGGTAGAGGGCCGAGTGGTAGGTGGTGAAGTTCTCGTAGTGCGAACGGTCGCGTGAGCGGGCCGAGTTCAGGAGGGTGACGACGAGTCCCGGGTGGCTGCGTCCGACCCGGCTGGTCGCCTGGATGTACTCGGCGGTGGTCTGCGGCTGCCCCATGACCGCCATGAGGCCCAGCCGGTCGATGTCGACGCCCACCGAGATCATGTTCGTGGCGAGCAGGACGTCGACCGCGTCGGGGTGCGGGTGGCGGCGCTCCAGATCCTTGAGGTACTTGGGGATGTCGCTCGCGTCGATGCGGCTGGTGAGTTCGGACGGCTCGTTGATCTCACGCGTCCGCGTCTCGGCCTGGGCGGCGAGCAGGGCGATCCGGTCGTGGACGTCGTCCCTGACCTGCAGTTCGGCCGCGGCCAGCAGGCGCAGGCTGTTGAAGTAGCCGACGAGCGTCCAGTAGGCGTCCCGGACCGCGCCGGGGCCCTCGATGAGTGCGGCGTGGTGGAGCAGCGCGGCGTACGCGCGCACGAGGAGGGTGGCCTGGCTGGTGGACGGGGTCAGGAGTCCGACGTAGCGGCGGGTGGCCTTGCGGTCGGCCGGCGCCTCGCGGGAGAACCACGAGTCGCGGGAGTCGAGCGCGGTGGGCGGGAACTGGTGGACCTCACGGTGGAACAGGGCGCGGCCCTGCTGCTTGGCCCGTCGGATCGTCGCGGTGGAGGCGATCACCTTGGGTGTCTCCGCGGCGAGGTCGATCATCGTTTCGTACAGTCCGGTCATGGTCCCGAGCGGGCCCGAGATCAGGTGCAGCTCGTCCTGGACGATCAGTTCGGGCGGCGGGGTGTCGTCGGCGGGCCGGTTCAGGTTGAACAGGGCGGCGGTCCGCTCCTCCCACGGGATGAGGGCGAACTTGTCGACCGTCGCGATCACCAGCGTGGGGCGTGCCTGGTAGACGGTCTGGTCCACCACGTGGATCGGCAGGCCTTCGTGGAAGTCGCAGTCCTCGGCGGGGCATGCGACGACCATCGCGGCGGGTTCCAGGGTGACCGTGTAGTCGTGGGCGTCCAGCGCGGTCCCGCACCAGGGGCAGGCGCGGAGCTGGACGGGGTTCTCCTTGGCGACCGATTGGCCGTTGCGGAGCTTCTGCAGGCTCTTCTGCGCGGTCTTGAGGTCGTTCGGGGTGGCCGACTGGCCCACCCACATGCCGATGGAGATCTTCTCCGTGCCCAGCGGGCGTGCGGAGTTCCTCGCCTCCAGGCGGATGCGTTCCATCGCGCAGATCAGGATGGTCGCCCGTTCGAACTGCTGGAGGGTCAGCAGGCGGAGCGTGTACCGCATCAGTACGGTCACCCCACCGCCGGATTCGCGGCGGCGCAGTCGCCGCAGGAACACGGTGAACGCGATGAGGCCGAGGTAGGCCTCGGTCTTGCCACCGCCGGTCGGGAACCACAGGAGGTCGGCGATCTGCCGGTCGTCGTGCTGGGGATCGGCGATGCCGTCGAGGCACAGCAGCACGAAGCCGATCTGGAAGGGGCGCCAGGTGTTGGGGCGGCCCGGCTCACCTTCCTTGATCGTGATCGCGCGGGTGCGCTGGTCGTCCATGGCGCGGTTGGCCAGCCGGAAGGCTTCCAGGCAGTCGTCGTCGACGCGCAGCAGCTCGACGCCGGAGCGCATGCGCCCCAGAGCGGTGGCGCAGTGGTCGATCTGCAGCAGGGCCAGTTCGGCGAATTCGGAGGAGCCGAGCCGTTCGGCGTCGGTCCGCCGCTCCGCGATCCAGTTCTCGTAGGAGGACAGGAGCGCCAGGAGGGCGGGCACGATCTCGTCCCGGGGTGCGGTCGAGAGCCACTTCATGCCCAACGAGGTCGCGTCGATGTCGGGGTTCGAGTCGGTGAGCATGACCTCGTACGTGGGCACGAGCTCGGTGTGCACGGCGTCGATGCGGCACGGCCCGGCGTCCGCCCGCAGGTGGTTCGGCGGGGGCGCCACCCAGTGCCAGTCCGCGGCGCAGCCGTGGCCCGTGGCGAAGGAGGGGGCGTGCCGGTGCAGGAGCCGGCTGACATCCAGCTCGGGGTCGGCCGAGCGGCCGTGGACGGGCCGTTCCACCAGACCGCCGGAGCCCGCGGGCGCGGTCACGGTCAGGCGGGGCTGGAAGAAGCAGGACTCGTCCTGGGGGCCGGTCCTGGGGGCGGGCGTGGTGTTGATGAGGGTGACGGTCACCGCGACGGCCCCGGAGGCGTCCTCGTTGCGCACGATGATCTGCAGGGACAGGAGGTGGGGAAGGATCTCCACCGTCCGGGTGCCGGGCACGGTGACGTCGACGGGTACGTCCCGGGCGGGGAGGGCCTGGCGCATCCATCGTTCGCCGGTGTCCTCGGTGGAGCGTCGTTCCGCGGCTTTGGCGGCGGTCGCCCGCCCCGACGCGTCGACCGGTAGGTAGCGGGCGGCCTCGACGCGGACGGTGACCTCGGGGGCCGCCACCCGGTCGACGGCGAAGGTGATGCCCATGGCCGAGGGGCGACGTACGTTGGAGAGGGCGACGCCGGAGTCGTCCCGGTCCCCGTCGCGCTGCTCCCGGCGGGCCACGTCGGCCGCGGGGTCGGGGTCGTCGTCGGCGGCCCGCTCGGCCGGCTCCTCGGCGGTGTCGCCCTGAGGGAACAGGGCCCCGACGGGATAGGTGGTGACCGGCGGGTCCTCCAGCACCTCGTCCGGTCCGCCCTTGGGGCCCATCAGGTCGAGGACGAGCCGGTGCACCAACTCGTCCCGGAACTCGTAGTGCTCGTCGTGCTCGCTCTTCATCATCCCTCGCCGTCCTCCGTGCCCTTCTGCTCCCACTCGAAGCGCCCCAGCCCGATCGGCCGGGGGGCCAGCCATACGCCCCGCTCGCCCAGGCCCGCGCCGAGAGCGACGTTGTCGCTGCCCACGACGGTTTCCACCGAGTCGAGGAACAGGTCCGTGATGGTGAGTGGCCATGCGAGTGCGGCCGCGTCCTTGCGGGTCCTGCGGATCTTGTACATGTCCTTGCGGAAGGCCTCGGAGGCGCTCCCGATGACGCGGCCGGCATGGCGCAGCAGGTAGGGAGGGCTCGCGTCCGGCCCGGTCGGGAGGGCGTGCGCGCGTACGAACTCGACGGGGTCGCCGGGGTGCACCTCCTGCGCGAGGTGGTGCTGCAGGTCGACGACGTTGTCCTCGATGTCGTCCGCGCCGGCCGGGGCCTCGCGTGACACGTCGCCGCCGATGACTTCGATGCCGTACCGCTGCCCCCTCTTGGGGCCCGTTCCGCCGCGGTACCAGCGGCCGGTCGGGGGCCGGCCGTCGCCGTCCTTGCGGAGGAAGGGGTCCCTGCGCAGGTCCAGGTGGTACAGGTCGGTGCGCGGTCGGGTCATGGCCACGTAGAGGGCGCGGGCCGCCGCGGCCGGATCGCTGTCCTTGGTGTCCGAGGCCGCCGCGGGACCGGGATCGATCACGACGACCCGGTCGAACTCCAGCCCCTTGGCGCGGTGCACGGTGGAGACGACGAGTCTTCGCGTGTCCTGGGTGGTCAGTTCGTCCGGTGTCCGGCCGCCGGCGAGGGCGGTTTTCACCCGGTTCAGATCGATCCCCGACCGGTGCCCACGGCCGTCCAGCCGGACCAGGGCGTGCCACAGGACGTCGCGGGCCTCGCCGTCGGGGAGTTCCAGCTCGTCGGCGATCGCGTCGAACCGCGCCCTGGCCAGGGCGGATCCCTCGCATCGCCGGTAGAGCAGGCTCAACCAGGCGGGCAGCACGCGGTCCTGGGCGGAGCGCTGCACCCTGTGGGGTATGCCGGACGTCCACAGGGAGCGGGAGACGGCCAGGGCCTGGCCGTTGGTGGTGCACAGGATGGCGTTCGTGCCCTGATCGGAACGGAGTGCGGAGGCGGCGAGTTCGCTGTCGAGCGGGGCGAAGGGAAGGTTCGACAGCAGCGCGGCGTGCAGCTGGGTGTGGACCGACCGGTGTCCCTCGGCGGTCAGGTCGTCCTGCTGGAGGCGGTGGCCCAGGTGGAGGGCGGTGCGGGCGGAGTCCGTCGTGGCACGGAAGTTGCGGGTGAGCCGTAGCTCGCGCAGGTCCGTGGGGAAGCTGTTGCGCAGCCAGGGGAAGAAGCTGTTGACCTCCTCGGCGCGTCGTGCCACCGGTACCTGGAAGCCGTACAGGGACTGGGCGGGATCGCCGACGACGGTGAATCCGGCGTCCCGGTATTCGTCGAGCAGTGCCTCGATCATGCGGCTTCGATCACCGACGAGGTCCTGCACCTCGTCGACGACGACATGGGCCAGGTCCTCGGTGAGGTACGCGTCGAGTCTGCCCTCCCCGATCGCTTCCGTGGCGTTGCGGATGCGTTCGTCGAAGGGGACGGTGTGCCACTCGCCGGTGGGGGCGATCTCGGACAGGAAGGCGGTGGCCCAGCTGTCGAAGGTCTGTACCCGGACCCGGTCGGCGGCGACGGCGTGCCGCTGGATGCGTCGGCGCAGCTCGCGTACGGCGGCGTTGGAGAAGCTGAGGACGAGTATCTCGCCGGGCAGTACGTCGTCCCGCTCGACCAGGGCGTCGAGGCGGCGCACCAGGGTGTGGGTCTTGCCGGTCCCCGCCCCGGCGACGACCAGGCATTTGGCGTCCCAGGGCAGTTCCACGACGGCGCGCTGTTCGTCCGTGAGCGTGGGAGACGCTCCCGGGGTGTTCGTCACTTGCGCTCCCAGAGGTGCTCGAACTCGGTGAAGGCGAGCTTGTGACCGTAGTTCTCGATGTTGTCGTCGACGTTGAGGATGAGGCAGGTGTCCTTGCCTCCGTTCGCGGGTCCGCGGAGCCCGCGACCGATCATCTGCTGGTAGACGTTGGGACTGTAGGTGGGTCGGGAGACGACCACGACGCGGGTGGCGGGGGCGTCGAAGCCCTGGGTGAGGACGCCGTAGTTGGCCAGGACCCGGATCCTGTTCTCCCGGAAGTCGTCCACCCGCTTGCGGCGGGTGGCGGTGGGCGTGGCCGAGTCGATGGAGTCGGCGGACACGCCCATGCCGTTCAGCTTGGCGGCGATGACCTTGGCGTGGGCCACGGAGGTGGCGAACAGCAGGACGGGCCAATCGGCGGGCAGCGAGGCGATCTCGTCGACGAGCATCCGGTTGCGTTCGTGGTCGAACGCGAGCCGGTCCTCGACCGTGGCCGGCAGCGCGCCGAAGGTGTCCACCTTGCTCAGTTCCGACGCGCTCATGGTCACCGTCGCGCCGCGCAGGACCCGCTGCTCGACCCTGGCCAGCACCTTCATGTCCTGCAGCTGGGGGTACGGGTCCTGGTCGAGGACGCCCTTGTCCAGTCGCGACCTGCCGTAGCGCTGGACGAGGCGCTGGGTCTCGTCCTCGTTCGTGCTGCGGAAGGGGGTCGCGGTCAGTCCGACCAGAGGCCGCTCGGTCCTGTTGTTGCGCGAGATCCCGAGGAGTTCGAAGAGCCTGGTGTAGCGGCGGGAGAGGGAGGTGTGCGCCTCGTCGACGATGACGGCCGAGGCCTCGCGCAGCCAGGCGTACGCCTCGGTGTCCAGGTGCCGTTCCAGTTTCGCGTCGACGGCGACCACGAGGTGGACGGTGGAGCGGATGTCGGTGGCGGAGTTGGCCCCCCACAGTCGGCTGATGGACAGCGCCTCGCGTTCGGCGCCGACCTTGGACCAGACGAACTTCCAGCTCTGCACGGCCTGCTCGCACAGTTCCTCGCTCTGCGCGATCCACAGGATCGGACCCGTCGGCCGGCGGTGCTTGATGGCCCGGATCACCGCTTCGGCCGCGACCCGCGTCTTGCCGGAGCCCGTGGGCATGCACAGCATGGCGCGCTTGGGGTCGGGGTCCGTCAGCAGGTAGAAGAGGTTCTGGGCGAGCTGCTCCTGGTAGTCGTGCAGGCGGGGGAAGTCCACGGGCCCGGCCACCTGCTCCATCGCGGGCGGGCTGATGGGGCGGGCGCCGGCGAACGCCTCGGGGAAGCCCAGGCGGTTGACGAACTGGCGCGCGGCGGTGTCGCCGCCGTAGCTGTTCGGGGCCTCGGCCCATCGGGAGGCGATGGCCTTGGCGTAGTGGCGCAGGACGCCGTCCTTCTCCGAGTTGTAGGCCAGTTCCGCGATCCGTCGGCCGTCGGGCTCCTTCCCGGACACGTGGAGCTCGTCCTCCCACAGGCCCGGCGGAAGGCCCGTGCGCAGGGCTTCCTCGCCGATCAGCAGCAGGAGCTTGTCGGTGACGCTCTCCGCGTGGACGACGCGTTGGAGCTTCTCGTTGGCCCGCTGCTGTTCCTGGAGCGCGATGACCTGCCGGCACTCGGCGCGCGACAGTCGCCAGCCGAACACCTTGGACGACTCGTGGAGGATCTCCAGCTCGTCCTCGGGGTGGCTGATCAACGCGACCCGGCCGTCGAGCGCGCTCTTGAGGGCGACGGGGCGGTAGTTGTGGTCGGTGCGGATGATCTCTTCGAGTCGGGTGCAGGACTGGAACCAGGCGTCGGCGGTCGCGAGGTCGGTGCGCAGGCGCAGGGAGGGGAAGCGGTTCAGGAGCAGCTCGGGTTCGGCCTCGGAGGCGTGACTCAGCTCCTTCGTGATCTTGTCGCCGGGGCTGCACATGTCCCACCGCTCACGCAGCAGTTCGGCGTCCTCCGGGGTGTCGACGAGGAGCGCCGGGACGGCTTCGCGTACGAGCCCGTCGTACTCCTCGCGGACGGAGGTCACGGCGATGTCCGTGTCGGGTCGATGTCCCCATTCCGTGCCGATGCGGCAGCGGGTCTCGACGCCTTCCGGGAAGCCGGCGTCGGCGCGGGTGAGCAGGGTGTAGGCGTTGCCGAGGAAGGCGTCGTCCTCGCTGACGGCGATCCGCGCGTGGACCGTGTTCCACACCCGCTGCGGCACCTTGTCGAGGGTGCCGGGCATCTCCAGGGCGTCGGCCTGGGCGGGGGAGAGGCGGGCCACGGGGAGGACGGCCGCGTAGGGGGACAGCTGCGGTCCCACGCATTCGCGCAGCGGGAGCAGTTCCCGGTCGGTGCGGGCGTACCCGTACCGGGTGACCATCCAGCGCAGCGGGGACGGCGCGGGTTCCTGGGTGCGGCTCTGCTTGCCGACCTGCCGGGTCCAGTTGCGGACCATGCCCCGGTCGGGCATCGCGGCGACGAAGTCGGCCCGGCCCTCTTCGCTCAGCCGGGTCAGGAATCCGAGCGGGCCGGCGGGCGAGGCGCCCTGCATCCGCATGGTCGCCCTGTTCGGACGGGCCGAGCTGGCCGGGAGGGTGGCGCAGTACGCCTTGTGCATGGCCTCCGCGTAGGACTCGAACCAGGGCTCGCCGGTCGGGTCCTGGTCGACGTCCGGGCCCGAGCGGGCACCGAGGTCACGCAGGACGAGGAGGTCGTCCCGATGGAAGCGGGGGTCGACGGCGAGGGCCGCGTCGCGCGAGCCGTCGGCGGGGACGACGGGGCCGGGCAGCAGGCACGACTCGATGCTGCTGAACGCACCGGCGAGGGTACGCACCTTCAGGACGCCCGTCGGATGCGGCACCCTCTCGTTCAGGATGCGGATCGACTGGCCCGCCCCGGCCCGGCGGGACAGCTTCCAGAACTCCTCCCAGGAGGATTCGCCGTACCGCGCGAATCCCTGGTCCACGACGGCTTCGAAGCGGCCCAGGGCGTCGGCCTCGTGGATCCCGATGGCGTCGAGGTCGGCGGAGAGCTCGCGCGCCGTGGCGATCTCGGGGTGGACGTAGACCATCTCGTTCGGGAGGGAGTCGTCGAGGACCCGGCGGAAGACCGTGTTGGGGCGCGGGGCCACCAGGCCGTGCGCCTCCGTGAGGAGGATGCGGGCCTGTCGGGCCTCCGGGACGTACGGGCTGTTGCCGCGGATCATCGCCGCGAGGATCCGCAGCGCGCACGCGGACGCCGCTGGCGTGCCGTCGATGACCAGGGCCTCCAGCCACTCCTGGACGGTCGCGCGTTCGTGGTGCGCGGCTTCGAGGATGTGGCCGAGCTTGCCGCGCCGGTCCCGGTCGGTCTCGACGGACCGGTGCACCCAGGCGGCGGGCCGGGCCGGGTGGGAGGCCCACAGGTCCAGCCACTCGGGCCGCAGCTCCTCCGGGTGGACGCGGAGGGCGGAGGGCTTGCGCAGTACCCCGTCCTGGTCGGGGAGGGAGGGTCTCGCGGCGGCCTCGCGCCACACCCCTTGGATCACGTGACCGTCGGCCCAGTTGCGGCGCTCCTTGTAGCGACCGGGCAGGTGGGCGAGGTGGCGGGCGGGGTCGGCGGGGTCCGTCAGGGCGGGCAGGGACGCGGCCACCAGACCGGCGGCGGCCCCCAGCAGCTCGTCGTTGAGCGGGGTGCCGTCGACCAGGTGCTGGCGGTCCTCGTTGGTCTTCCAGGCGGCGTTGAGTATGCCGCGCAGGGTCATCGGGTAGTGGGTGGGGAAGTAGGCCCAGAAGGCGCCCAGTTCACGTCGGCTCTCGGGCACGGCCCACGAGATGTCGATGACGGGCCGGTCGTGGAGTTCCCCGGACGCCTCGCGGGTCTTCGCGGTGGGGGAGTAGGGCACGGTGAAGACGCGCCACGTCTCCCGTTCCGGTGGTCCGTCGTTGTCCGAGACGAGAAGCGTGTGGACGGTCCCTTCCCGTGTTCCGCTCAGGGAACGGCGGAAGCGCGCGTTCTCGCGCCGGTCCTCCAGGTCGATCGTCCCGACGTGCGGGGAGAAGAGCGGGAACTCCCGGGGGAACGCACGCAGGTCCCGGCCCAGGCGCGCCGCGGCCGAGGGCAGCAGCGGGAGTCGGACGACCGTGACGGCCCCGCGGGAGAAGAGGTCGTTCAGTACGTGGTCCTCGCGCAGTTCGCGCGCGAGGTCGAGCGGGCGGGCCATGCGCAGTACGGGGGTTTCCTTCGCCTGCGGATGGACCTCGTGGATGAGCCGCGCCGACCATTCGCGGTCGAATCCGAAGCTGCCCGTGACACTGAAGAACTGCGGGGTGTCGGTGATCGACAGGACGGACTTGACGCCCACGCCGAA
Source organism: Streptomyces virginiae (assembly GCF_041432505.1). Lineage (GTDB taxonomy): Bacteria > Actinomycetota > Actinomycetes > Streptomycetales > Streptomycetaceae > Streptomyces > Streptomyces virginiae_A. The sequence continues at coordinate 3,461,718 of NZ_CP107871.1, read as the reverse complement.
GCGTCCGATCTGCCCTCCGCGCTTCTTCGAGACGCTCATGCGCAGAATGGTCTCGGCGCCGTCGGCGGAGAGCGGGTTTCCCTCGTTGGCGCAGTACAGATGGTTCTGTGTGAGGACCACGGCGACGCGGCCCGGCGTATCGCGATCCCTCAGTTCGTCCGCGCCGTTCTGCACGAGTTCGTACAGCTGGCGATCGCCGTAGCCCCCTTGCTGAATTCGCCGCTCGCCGTTCGCGTCCTCGAGGATGCGGCCGGGATCGTTGCGATACGTGCTGAGGCTTCGGTCCGACTGGTCGAGGACGACGCGCAGCACGTCGGACAGGGGACCTGACTGCGCGGGGGATGGCTGAAAGGACACGAAGAAGCTCACTCTCCGGTTATCGCAAATGTCGGCGCGACGAAATCAAGACGTGGGCGCGAGAGGCCGTGCGAGGGATGTCGCGGGGGCGCGAGACAGCCTTGACGAGGGCATGGCAAATAGCCTGTAGGCGCGCACCCCCCGGTGGTTCTCGCGGAATCCTCACCCGGCGAGTGATCGAAAGGGTCGCATGGGTGAAGGAGGTGGCACAAGGGGCGCGGTGGGCACTTCAGCCGGTCGGGTTGCCGGGAAACGTACCGATTCCTTGAGACCCGGCCGCGGGTGACGGCCGAATCCGTACGATGGTTCGATGAGTAAATTTTGACACATTCTCCGCTGTCAAATGGTCAGTTGTATGATGCGCGAGGTCGTTCCCGCACGATGACATGGAGTGCTGACGGATCGTGGTCGACAACTACGGAGCCTGGCTGGGGCGTCAGCTGCAGCGGCAGGGGATGACCCAGACGGAGCTCGCGGCGCAGGTGAACGTCACCCGGGCCGCCGTGTCGACATGGGTGAGCGGCCGGGTGACGCCCCGACCGGAGACCGTGAAGCTCATAGAGGAGGCCCTCGGGGTCGTCCCCGGGGCCTCCCTGTCGATGGACGAGACCGTCGGGCACGAGCGGCTCACCTGGTACCACCGTCCCGCACACGTCGACGGCGGGCGGGAGTACGGCAACGCCGCCGCGTTCGCCTTCGACGCCGACCTCTCGGTCCTGGCCCGCGAAGCGACCCAGAACAGTCTTGACGAGATCCTCGACACCGGTCGACCGGTACGCATCCGGCACGTCCTCCACGAGATCTCCGGCGAACGCCTCGACGCCTTCCGGCGCGTGATGCGCTGGGACGCCCTGCGCGAGCACTACGAGTCGGCCGCGAGCGCGGGCAACAAGGCCTCCCGCGCACTCGCGCGGGCCCTGCGCGACATCGAGGACCGCGCAAGCCTCGTCCTCCTGCGCGTGGACGACTACAACGCGAACGGGTTGACCGGCGACGACTACGACGACGGCCGGTTCGCCGCGGTCGTCAGGCGCCAACTGGACAGCGTGAAGTCCAACGCCAGCGCCGGTGGATCCTTCGGCCTCGGCAAGGCGACCCTCTGGTCGGCCAGCTCCCTGGGCATGGTCCTCATCAACAGCACCCTGAGCCGGCCGCACGACGGGCACCGGGAGCGGCGACTCATCGGCCGCATCGACCTCCCCTGGCACACCGTCGGGGACCAGGCCTACGCCGGCCCCGCCTGGCTGGGCGAGGCCGACCCGGACCGCGACGGCGCGGCCCGTTCCTGGTGGGCGGACGAGGCCACGGTCGAGGCACTGCACCTGGAGCGCGACAGCGACGAGCCCGGAACCTCCTTCCTCGTCGTCGGCGCACACCAGGGGGACGACGAGGACGCCGACCTCGAAGCGCTGCACGAGAAGCTGTCGGCCGGGCTCGGCCGGAACTTCTGGGCCTCCATGATCTCCGCCCCGGGATCCGAGCCCCTCGTCCAGGCGTCGGTCGTGGCCCTGCGCGACGGCGTCGAGGTCGTCGCCGAGCGACGCGTGGTCCCCGACGAATACGAGCCCGCCCGCTCGCGCGCCCTGCGCGCCTTCCTCGAAGGGGCGACGGTCGACCGACTGACCGCACCCGAGCAGGTCGTCGAGCGACGCGTCCGACTCGACGTACCCCCCTTGCGCTCCCCGGAGACCGAGGCGGACGGCAAGCCGGTCCGGCACGAGGCCGTCCTGCTCGTCACCGCCGCCGAACCGGACGACCCGCGCCCCAACCAACTGGTCTGCATGCGGGGCAACCGCATGGTGGTGATGACGCAGACCATCAACCCCCCGCTCGGCGGGAACGCCTACCAGGCCCTGCTCCTCGCGGGCACGGCCGCCGGGGACTCCTCCGACGCCGCACGTGCCGCGGAACGCTTCCTGCGCACGGCGGAACCGCCCGAGCACGACACCTGGAAGCGCACCGAGGACCTGGTCGTCACCTACGCGCGCGGCGTCGTACGCAGCATCGGCGAATTCCGGTCCGCGATGCGCGAGGGAGTCCTGGCCGTCGTCGCCACCCGCAACGACGCACCCACCGAGGACGAGGCCGTTCCGTCCGTCCTGCGCGAGGTGCTGCGCATCGACGCCCCCAAGGGGCCGCCCCGCAACGCGCGCAGCCACCCCCAGGTCGACGACGTCGACGGCCACGTCGACGACACCGGAGCCTGGCAGGTCCGGGTCGAGGTCAACCTGCCCCCGCAGGCCGATCCGTGGACACTCGTCCCCGTCCTGCGATTCGTCACCCGCTCGGGACCGAAGCCCGTCGTGAAGTGGGCCCGACTGGTCGCCGAGCGCAACTGCGAGGTCACCGCCGAAGGTTCCCTGCTGTTCAAGGCGGGTGCCCGCACGGCCGTCTTCCTCGGGGAGAGCGACGTGCGGGACCATCCCGTCCCCGCACGGCACGCCCGCGTCGAGGTGGACGTGCAGCGCGCGAAGGAGTCGATGTGAAGCAGCTCGTCCCCTACCCGACCCTGCGCCGATCCGACGGACTCACCACGATCGAGGTGCGCGAGGGACGCGTCGACGAGGACGCCCTGCCGCTGGAACTCGTCAACCGGCAGGAACGCCGTGTCGCCGTGCACGGTGTGGGCTACGCCGACTGGTCCACCGCACGGCTGGCGGTCCGCATGCGGGTACCGGCGGTGGCCGACGCCGACGCCGAGGGCAGGGGCTGGCGCGACGTGCGGGCGGCGGTGACGATCGCCAACCGCACCTCCAACGTGCGCTCGGTGACCCCGCTGCGCCAGGACGCCTCCGGCGACTGGATCGGTGAGGTACGCGTCGACCGCGACGAGCACCTGGGACGACTGCAGCTCACCGGCATCGTCACGGCGACGGTCGACGGAGTGCCCGGCCGCCTCATCGGATCCGCCGAGGACACCTGGACCGTGGACGTGGACGCGCGGACCGCCCACCGCGAGCAGGACATCCGCATGACGGAGGTCGACTTCGGCTCCGACGAGCACCCCCACCTCCACGACTTCCGGCACAACGAATGGGCGATCGACGCGAACGGCGCCGTCCCCACCGTCTACGTGAACACCGCCCTCGAAGGAGTGGCGCGGCTGCTCGGCGCACCCGCACGGGGCATGTCCCCCGCGGAGAGCGCCCTGCAGAAGGCGCTCGCCGCCAAGCTCGGCACCGACCTGTGGGTCACCCTCTTCCACAGCGCCGCGGACGAGGTCTTCGCCGAGGACGGAGAACCCCAATGGCCGGGCGGCTGGCGGGACAACGTCCTCAAGCGGATGCTGCCCGACGTGTGCCCCGACCTCTCCCCGTCCGACGCCCTGCGGGAACTGCTGTCCCGCCGGGTCGGCGGCGCGGGCCGGGATCTGCACATGCGTGTGCTCCACGCGGCCGGGCGACAGTCCCGGTCGGCACGCTCGCTGGGCGAGGCATTGCGGGACATCACGAAGGGGAGCGCGAAGCAGTGAGCTGGGAATCCGTCTACGAAGGGGCGGCCGCCGCACCCGAGCGGCTCGCACTCCTTCCCGACGCCGTGGCGCGGCGCGAACTCGACGACGAGGTTCTGGGCGGCCGGAGCGCACTGCCCCACGAGAAGCTGGACCGCAGCTCCCGCGCGTTCGAGGACGAAGGCGACCGATGGCGCGCGCGGCCCGTACGCGAGCTGTTCGACGCCGCGATGCGCAGGTTCGTCGAGGCGCACCCCGGGGCCAGTGACGCGTGGCTCGCCCCCCGCCTGCACGCGACGCTCCGGCTGACCCGCCGGGAAGCCGGCGACTCCGAACTCTGGAACCACCTGGCGCTGCGCGTCGCACCGGACTACGTCCTGTGGCGCTGGCTCGGCAGCGAGAACGAGAACGGCGGCGGGGGCGAGGCGCGGGTCAACCCGCGGCGTTTCACCGGCCCCTTCCACGTCCAGGCCATGGCCCGGCTCTGGTGGGCCGCCGAGATATACCGCGACGGGCGCAACTACGCGACGGCGGAGGCGGCCTGCGCCAACCAGGAGATGTTCAACTCCGCACTGCGGCAGGACGTGTTCCTGCACCGGCCCACGGCCCAGACCGTGATCCGGATGCTGCGCGACGGCACCGTGACCAGCACCCGGGCGGCGAACGCGCTCATCAAGGCGGTCAACACCGCCGGGAGCACCATCCAGTACGAACTGGTCGCCCCCGACGAGCCGTTGGACACGAAGGCCCGCCGCCTGTGGATGGAGGACCTCACCTACGCCCCACCCGTCCCGCACGATTCCCTGCCGGACGGACCGGACGACGGGGAGGTGGACTTCTCCTCGGTCGCCCGGCTGCTGCCGCTCTTCCAGGAGCTGTTCACCACCGCACCGATCCGCGGCAAGGAGGAGGAGCCGGTGGAGAACCCCTACGCCTGAGCCGTGTCCGACGTCAGGTCCTCCGCCTCGTGCGGATCTTCGAGGCCCGCCCCACCCTCCAGGGCGTGATAGACGTGCTCGGCCAGCGCCCGCGCCAGCGGCACCGGTACCGCGTTGCCGATCTGGCGCGCGATCTGGGACTTGCTTCCGCACCACCGGAAGCCGTCGGGGAACCCCTGGATGCGCGACGCCTCGTAGTGGGTGATCGGGCGATGGTCCACCGGATGCAGGTACCGTCCCTTCTCCGGCTTGAAGAATTCGGTGCGGATCGTCACGGAGGGCTTCTCCCACACGAGCCGGCCCATGACGTCACCCGAGCCGCTGTTGTGGCGGTTCCAGCTCTCGGTCGAGAGCGGGACCAGCTTTCCCTCCACGAGCGCCGGGGGCGCGTTCCTCAGCGCGTGTCGGTTCTGACCCGGTTCGATGGCCCGGTAGCGGGCCAGGGAGAGATCCGTCGGCCGGCGACCGATGTGCAGGGATTCGCTCGTGAACGGTCCCGGGATCATCTCGCGGAGCCGCGCGACGAACTCCTTGTCGAGGACGCCCGTCTCGGTGACCTTCCGGGAAATGGTGACGGACGGGACGTTCTCGTCGTTCAGTTCCGGCAGGTCGAACCGGCTCGGCCTGTACGGGATCGGGTCCTTCTCGCCGTCCAGGCATTCCTTGAGGGTCTTCCAGGCCTTCGGCTCCTCGGTCGCGAAGAGGCCCACCTGACGCGCCTTGCCGGCGCCCGCGTGCGACGGGGCGGGGTAGGAGATGTGCCGCTTCCCCCGCACACCGATCACGATCGTGCGCTTCCGCAGCTGCGCGGCGCCGTAGTCGGCCGCGTTGAGGACCTGAGGATCCTCCAGCGTGTACCCGAGTTCGAGAAAGGCGCTCTTCAGATCGGAGAGCTGGCTGGAGGAATTGAACCGCTCGACGTTCTCGATGATGAAGATGCGCGGCTGCACCAATTCGACGATCTTGAAATACTCTTCCCAGAGCCGGTTGCGCGGATCGTCCGGATCACCCTTGCCGAGCCCGGAGAAGCCCTGACAGGGCGGGCCCCCCAGGATCACGTCGGCGTGCAGGCCCTTGGCCCTGACGACGTCCACCCAATCCGCGATGTCACCGAGGAAGAAATGGTGATCGCTTCCGGTGGTGTCGTCCGCCCATTTCTCGAAATTCGTGAAATAGGTCAGAGCGGCCGCGGGATCGATCTCGACCCCGGCAATGGGGGCGAAGGAATGCACGCCGTCCTTCATGGTGTCCTGGGAGAACTCGAAGAAGCCCCGGGTGAAGCCGCCGCAGCCCGCGAAGAGGTCGACGACTTTGTAGGGGGGCTTGTTCTCGGAGTTCATGGCGCGAGTCTAGCCGGCGTCGGCCCATCCGCGGGCCGGAGGTCGATCATCGGTCGGAGGGCGACCGCGAGGGCGCGACCGACCGCCGACGCGACCGGTGGAGGGCATGCGTTGCCGATCTGGCGGTAGGAGGACGTCTTGCGGCCGGCCGGCACCCAGTCGGCGGGAAAGCCCTGAAGGCACGTCACCTGCGGGACGGTGAGCTTGGGCAACAGGTCGGCGGGGGCCGAGGCGTCCGGTACGTCGTCCCCGATCCCGCCCCCGTTCACACCGAGCCGTTCCCACGCGCGCTTCGAGCCGGTCGGGCCGAGGTCCGGACCGCCGCGCCTGTCCGAGCCGCCGACGATCGTCGGGGCGGGCTCGTCGGCACGCCGGGCCCACGCGGCCGCACCGGGCCAGCCCCGGCGGGCCATCGACTCGTACAGCACCGTGCCGACGCTCCGCGTGGGCGGACCGGACGGCTCGGGCCACGAGAACCGCCCGAACTCGGGCTCCCGTAGCGCGACCAGGAAACCGTGCGGGCGCCGCTGCGGAACGCCGAAGTCGCAGGCGTCGACCACTCCCCACGTGGAGTGGTAGCCGACCTCCCGCAGGTTCTCCTCCACCCACCGCCGGGTCGGCGCGTACGCGTCGGCGAGGGCGAGGCCGGGGACGTTCTCCACCAGGACCGCGCGGGGCAGGGCGGCCTGCGCCAGCCAGATCGTGGCCTTCAGCAGGTACTGCTCCTCGTCCGCGTTCTTCCGCATGGTCGAGGCCGCCGAGGGCAGCCGCGGCAGGCCGGCCGCCAGGAGATCGACGCAGGTCCCTTCGGCGAAGAGATCCGGGCGGTCGGACGGCAGGAAGTCGCGGAGGTCCTGCTCCAGCACGGTCCAGTCCGGGCGGTTGCCCCGCAGGGTGGCGCAGGAGTCGGGCTTCGTGTCCAACAGCGCGATCGGATCGAATCCGGCCGCCTCCAGGCCCAGCGTCAGACCGCCGGCGCCGGCGCACAGCTCCAGAGAGGTGAGCCGGTCCGGCCCCGAGAGCGTCATGTCGTCCTGTCCGCGTCGGTCGGACGCATGTCGATCGCCCGGGAAGGCGGGTCAGCCGGTCTTCGCACCACGGCGGGCGTCGATGACACGGGCCGCCACGGCCTCCGGTGCCTCGTGCTCCCAGAACCGCAGCACGGTCCAGCCCGCCGCCGCCAACAGCTCGCTCGTCTCGCGATCGCGCGCCATGTTCTTGTCGAGCTTCTCACGCCACCACTGTGCGTTGGCCTTCGGCTGCGTCGCGTGCTCGGGACACCCGTGCCAGAAACATCCGTCGAGGAAGACGGCGACCTTGGCCCCGGGGAAGGCGATGTCGATCGTGCGGCGCGGCATGCCGGGCACCTTCACCTGCAGGCGATAGCGCAGGCCCGCCGCGTGCAGCAGTCTGCGCACCGCCAGTTCGGGGGTGGTGTTCCGGCGTGCCTGGCGACTCATACGGGCCGACACGGACGGGGAGGAAGGCACGGCCGCGGTCATGACGTTCTCCCTCCTCCACTGTTCGTCTGCTGGTCCGGGGAGGCGTGCTCGGTCGAGCCACGACGAGGACTCGGCACGGCACCCCCACCTGAAGCCGATGGTACGTAACCACCGGACCGGCGACATCGTGTCCCCGGCCGGATCACCCCGCTCAGCCGCCGGACACCTCGTGGCACTCCGCGTACGGCTTGCCCGAGCCGCACCAGCAGGACGCGGTGGGGATCGGGGGCCACGGGGTGGCCTTGCCGCGGGCCGCCAGGGTCGTGGCGTATTCGGCGAGGAGGGACGGGGAGGCCGGGGAGGTCTTCTCCGAAGCCGCGAAGGCCTCGTAGGAGGGGACGCTCGCCGTGACGATGCCCAGGTTCGTGGTGCCCGAGGCGGCCAGGGCGCGCAGCGAGGTCTCGATCTCCCGCAGGTGGGCCTCGTGCGAGGGGTACTCGGAGGCCAGGGTCGGGTAGCTGGTCAGCAGCTCCGACAGTTCGCGCTGCGGCCAGTGCAGGATCGCCACCGGGAAGGGCCGGGAGAGGGCCGCGCGGCGGTCGCCCAGTTCGGCGCGCAGGCGGGCGATCTCGGCGCGCAGCTCGGTCGGGTCGTCGGAGCCCAGGGCCCAGATGCGCTTGGGGTCGTGGAGCTCGTCGAGGGGGATCGGACCGATGTGGCGGGTGTCCGCGACCATGTCCCAGTCGTCGTGCGGGCGCCCGAGGAGGCGGCGTACGCGATGGCGGCCCGTGAGCAGGGCGGTGGTGGCCGGGGTCAGCGGGTCGTCGTCCGCGATGAGGAGGGTGGCCGCTTCGGTGAAGCAGTCGTGCGAGGCCTCCAACTCGTCGTGGGCCTCCAGGGCTTCCGCGATGACCTCCCACGGCGCCGGTTCCTTGGGCGAGGCGGCGCGGATGCCCGAGATGAGGGCGCGGGCCTCCGCCTCGTGACCGTACTCCCACAGGTTCGCCGCCTGGAGGGCCTTGATCAGGTGGGGGTCGGACGGTGAGGCGGACAGGAGTTGGTCGTACAGGGCACTCGCCCGGTCGCGTGCGTCGGCCAGTTCGAGGTGGGCCGCGGCCTGGAGGAGCAAGGGCTCCTGGTCCTCGGGGTAGCGGGTCGCCGTGCGGATGAGGCGCTCGGCTTCGGCGATGTGCTCGGCAGGCGTGTCGGGGCGCATGGTTCACACCGTACTGCCGCTGGTCAGTTGACGGGGGAGGACTTAGGGTGCCGCCCGTGCGAGATCGCGTACGTGTCGTGGTGCAGGGGAGCGGCCGGCGGGGGCGCCGGGCCGGTCTCGCGGGGGTGCTGTGGGCGGGCGCCGAGCTGATCGTCACCGTGGGGGTGGTGGTCCTGTTGCTGGTGGTGCATCAGGTGTGGTGGACCAACCGGCAGGCCGCGGCCGCCGCTCAGGAGCAGGTCCAGGCCCTGGAGCGGGCCTGGGAGGCTGATCCCCCCGACGCTCCCGGAGGGGAGCCGGCCGGGTCCGCGACGGGAGCCGGGGCCGGGTCCGGGGCCGAGGGTGGTCCGGCGGTGGGTCCCGAGACGAGCGGGCCGGCGGCCACCGGCGCGGCGCCCGCCGCGACCCGGGCCGCGCGACCCGCCGGCGGGACTCCCGCGCGGGACCGGGCGTACGCCGTGCTGCGTGTCCCGCGCCTCGGGCTCGTCGTCCCCGTCGCGCAGGGCGTCGACAAGCGGGCCGTCCTGGACAAGGGCTACGCCGGGCAGTACCCGGGGACCGCCGGGCCGGGGGAGCGGGGGAACTTCGCGCTGGCCGGGCACCGGAACACGCACGGCGAGCCGTTCCGGTACATCAACCGGCTGCGGGCCGGCGACGAGCTGATCGTCGACCTGCGGGGACGCCGGTACACGTACGTGGTCGGGAAGATCCTGAACGAGACCACCGAGCGGGACACCGGGGTGATCGCGCCCGTGCCGCGCAGCGTGGTGAAACCGGACCAGGGGTACGGCGAGCCCGGGGCGTACATCACGCTCACCACCTGCACGCCCGAGTACAGCTCGAAGTACCGGCTGGTGGTCTGGGGGACGCTCCGCTCGTCCGGGCCGTCCTGACCGATCGGGTTGTCGGTGGGCCCGGTTACCATCGGTGTCGTACGGGAGTTCGTGCGCGGGAGTGGAGAGGGGGAGGTCGGTCATGGCTCGGCGACGACGCGACGGCGACCTGCTGTCCTTCACCTTGTTCGCGCGGACCTCGCGGGCCCTCGCCGTGCTGCTCCCGCTCGTGCTGCTCGGGGGACTCCTCGGGCTGTTCGCCGGGGAGGGCGGGCTGGGCGCCGTGGTGGTCGCCCTCGCGGCCACCGTCGCCGTGGGCACCGAGGCTCTCGCCGCCGCCGCGCGGCTCGTGCGGCCCGTGCCACCGCACCGCATACGCACCGCGATCCGTGATCGCGAGCAACGCACGGCGTTCCTGCCGCAGCGTGATCCCGATGCCTCGGGCCGGTCGCGGCCCAGGGCGCCCGGTCGTCTCTTCCCGACGGCCGCGTAGGGGCGCGCAGTACTTCTCGCCTTCTGCTGACTGATCACTGTTGTCGCCCCTCGCGGGTCGTCACGCCGAAACGCATCTCTTTCGACGTTCGACGAGACCCTTCGGAGGGCCCACGTGTCCGTTTTCACCCATCTTGTTGCTGAGCTGGGTCGGCTTCTCGAGCCGGTACTGGCGCAGTCCGCGACCGCTGCCGCGATCGTGCTGTTCACCGTGCTCGTACGGCTCGCGCTGCACCCGCTGAGCCGGGCCGCCTTCCGCGGGGCGACTCCGGCGGCCGGGTGCCTGCCGATGCTGCTGCAGCTGCCGGTGTTCTTCGTGATGTACCAGGCGTTCTCCTCCGCCGAGGTGGGCGGGAAGGCGAACGAGCTGCTCGGGCACCGGCTCTTCGCCGCGCCGCTGGGGGCTCGGTGGACCGACGCGCTGGGCGAGGGCGGCCTGTTCGGGGCGCAGGGGCTGGTGTTCCTCGGGCTGTTCGGGGCGATCGCGGTGGTGGCCGCGTGGAGCGCGGTACGGGGGCGCCGGACGGCCGCCTCGGTCGCGGCGGCGGCTGCCGAGGCCAAGGCCGCCGGCCCGAGGAAGCCGGCCGGTCGGGTCGCGCCCCAGGGCAAGGCCGGCGCCACGGCGGGGGCCAGGACCGGGGCCAGGACGGGGGCCGGCGTCGGGGTCATGGCCGAGGTGAGTGCCGAGCAGCAGGAGGTCATGCGCAAGCTGGGCGGCGTACTGCCCCTGCTCTCGTTCGGGACGCTGATCACGGCCGCCGTGGTGCCGCTGGCCGCCGGGCTCTACCTGCTGACCACCACCGCCTGGTCGGTGGCGGAACGCGTCTGGCTCCAGTACCGCAAGGAGCGGGCGGAGCGGTCCGGGGAGCAGATGGCGCAGTAGCGGCAGCGGATGGAGGCGGGCGTTCCAGTCCGTGAACAGGGTCTTGCGGATTGGAAGGACATCTTGGAGGATCGACCAAATCCTCCGATGGCCGCAACCCATCGGCCGGCCCTGGCACGCCCCGGGCCGACCACCCACGACCACGGGAGAATGTCCATGAAGCTGCTGCGTGTCGGACCCGTAGGGTCGGAGCGCCCCGCGCTGCTCGACCGGGACGGGACCCTGCGTGACCTGTCCGGCCTGATCACGGATGTGGACGGCGGCCTGCTGGCCGACGACTCCGTCCTGACCCGGGTACGGGACGCGGCCGAGTCCGGCGAGCTTCCGGTCCTGGACGCCGAAGGCCTGCGCATCGGGGCCCCGGTCGGCCGCATCGGCAAGATCGTGGGCATCGGCCTGAACTACTTCGGCCACGCCGCCGAGATCGGCGCGGAGCCGCCGGCCGAGCCGATCCTGTTCCTGAAGGCCGCGGACACCGTGGTCGGCCCCGACGACACCGTGCTGATCCCGCGCGGCAGCGTGAAGACCGACTGGGAGGCCGAGCTCGGCGTCGTCATCGGCAGCACCGCCCGCTACCTGGACTCCGCCGTCCAAGGCCTCGCGCACGTCGGCGGGTACGTGCTGGTCAACGACGTCTCGGAGCGCGAGTTCCAGATCGAGCGCGGCGGCACCTGGGACAAGGGCAAGAACTGCGAGACCTTCACCCCGATCGGCCCCTGGCTGCTCACCGCCGACGAGGTCCCGAACCCGCAGGTCCTGGACGTGAAGCTGTGGGTCAACGGCGAGCTCCAGCAGGACGGCAACACCTCGGACCAGATCTTCCCGGTCGGCGAGGTCGTCCGGTACCTGAGCCACTTCATGACGCTGTACCCGGGCGACGTGATCGTCACCGGTACGCCGGCCGGCGTGGCGATGGGCCGGCCGGAGCCGAAGCCGTACCTGCGGGCCGGTGATGTCGTGGAGGTGGAGATCGAGGGTCTCGGTCGGCAGCGCCAGGAGTTCAAGGGCGCGTAGCCGGACGCCGTGGCAGGACAGGGGAAGGGGCGGGGTCGCATCGGCGGCCCCGCCCCTTCCCTTTCGACGAGCGCCTTCCGGCGACCGCCGTCGGCCCCGGTCCGCCGTCCCGTCGCGCGGGCGGCCTCAGCCGGATGCGGCCCCGGTGGCGGGCAGCTCCACGACCACGCCCTGCTCGGACGACCGGCGGGCCGCCTCCAGCACGTCGAGGCACTGTGCGGCCTCCAACGCCGTCACGGGCGCGGGCCCGCCCGTGCGCAGCGCGGCCTCCACCGCCGCGTAGTACGCGGGGTAGTCGCCCTGCTCGGTCGGAACCGGGATGCCGCCGCCGGTCAGCGGGGACTCGCCGGAGCCGAGCCGCCCCCACAGGTGCGGGGGCTCCTCGCCCCACGGCAGGTCCCCGCCCGGCCGCAGTCCCTCGCGCAGGGCGCCCTCCTGCGGGTCGAGGCCGTACTTCACATAGCCGGCCCGGGAGCCCAGGACGCGCAGTCGCGGTCCGAGCTGGGCGGTGGTGGCGCTGACGTAGAGGTGGGAGCGGACCCCGTTCGCGTGCGTGAGCGCGAGGAAGGTGTCGTCGTCGGTCTCGGCGCCCGGGCGGCGCACGTCGGTCTCCGCGTACACCCGTACGGCCGGGCCGAACAGCACCAGCGCCTGGTCCACGACGTGGCTGCCGAGGTCGTAGAGCAGGCCGCCGATCTCCTCCGGGGCGCCCGACTCGCGCCAGCCGCCCTTCAGCTGCGGGCGCCAGCGCTCGAACCGGGACTCGAAGCGCTGGACCTCGCCGAGCTCGCCGTCGGCGATGAGGCGGCGCAGGGTCAGGAAGTCGTTGTCCCAGCGGCGGTTCTGGAAGACGGAGAGGAAGGTGCCGCTGCGGTCCGCGAGGGCGGCGAGCGCGCGGGCCTCGGCGGCGGTGGCGGCGATCGGCTTGTCCACGACCACCGGGATGCCGGCTTCGAGGGCGGTGGTGGCGAGCGGGACGTGCGTCCGGTTGGGGGAGGCGATCACGACCAGGTCGAGGTCCCGCTTCCACAGCTCGGCGGCGGTGGCGGCGATGTGCACGTCGGGGAACTCCGTGCGGGCCTGGGTCTGCCGGGCCGGGTCGGAGGTGACGACGGTGTCGAGGACGAGCCCGTCGGTGGCGGCCACGAGGGGGGCGTGGAAGACGGAACCGGCGAGTCCGTAGCCGATGAGGCCGACGCGCAGCGGGGCGGGAGAGGCGGGGGAGGAGGCGGAGGTGGCAGGGGTGGCGGGGGTGCTCATGGCTCCACTTTGGCAACAGTGTTGCCGAAGTGCAAGGAAGGTGGACAATGGTCATGTGAACAGCGGGAGCGGTGACGGGCGCGGCGGGGTGAACCTGCCGACGCTGCGCGGGTACAACGAGGCGCTGATGCTGGATCTGCTGCGCGGCGCGGATCCGGAGGGCCTGGGCCGCGCCGAACTCGCGGACCGTGCGGGACTCACCCCGCAGGCCGTCAGCAAGATCACGGCCCGGCTCGGCGCGGACGGACTGATCGAGGAAGCCGGGCGCGCCGCGTCCACCGGCGGCAAGCCACGCACCCTGCTCCGGCTGGTGCCGGAGGCGCGGCACGCGCTCGGGGTGCACCTGGACCGCGACGAACTCCGAGTCGTACGGGTGGACCTGGCGGGTCACGTCGTCGCCGAGAACCGTGGCCCGCTGGACTTCGCGGTCGGGCCGGACGCCGTGCTGGAGGCCGTCGTCCAGGCGGTCGCGCGGGTCCGTGATCCTGCCGGGCCGCCGCTGCTGGGCGTGGGGGTGGCCGCGCCGGGGCCGCTCGACCACCGGTCCGGGGTGATGGGCCGGGTGACCGGGTTCCCGGAGTGGGAGGGCTTCCGGATGCGGGAGCTGCTGGAGGGGCGGCTGGGGCTGCCGGTGCTGGTCGACAAGGACACGAACGCGGGAGTGGCCGCCGAGGGATCCGGACGGTCCGGTGGGTGCGGGCCCGGTACCTCCGTGTACCTGCACGTGGGGACCGGGCTCGGCGCGGGCCTGTGGCTGGGCGGCGGGATCTACCGGGGCGCGCGCTCGGCGGCGGGAGAGTTCGGGCACCAGGTGATCAGTCTGGACGGCCCGCCGTGTCCCTGCGGGGCGCGGGGCTGCGCGGAGGTGCTGTGCCTGGGGGCCGTGGCCCGGGGCGATCTCGCCGAGGCGGCGCGGGTCCTGGGGGTGGCGGCGTCCAACCTGGTCGCGCTGCTGGACGTGGACCGGGTGCTGCTCGGTGGGCGGGCGGTGGCGGCGGCGCCGGCGGTCTTCCTGAGCGGGGTCCGGGAGGTGCTGGTGGAGCGGGCGGCGGTGCCGGCCGCGATGCCGGTGGTCGCCCTCGCGCGGATGGGGGTGGCCGAGGGGGCGGCCGAGCTGGCGCTCGGGCCGACGTTCGGGCGGCGGGCCGGGTGAGCCGGGTGCCGGGTGCGTGTCGGGTTCCGGGTGCGGCGCCGTTGCCGGGGGCGCTGCCCCCGGACCCCCGGGCCTCAAACGCCGGCGAGGCTGAAAGAGCGCCTCGAACGCCGGCGGGGCTGAAAGAGCGCCTCGAACGCCGGCGGGGCTGAAAGGGCGCCGGGGTTGACCTCGTGTGCCATTCGGGCGTAAACCGGTACGACTCAGGCGTGGCTCCCGATGGGGGCTTGCGCGGGGGTGGCAGGGTGCGGGCAGGCCGGGGTGATTGTCACCTCGTCCGATCATCGTCCCGTCCGGCGAGCAGCGAAGGTCTTCCATGCGACTGCGCAAAGCCCTTGCCCTCACCGCCGCCCTCTCCGCAGCCCTGGTCGCCACCACGGCGGCCACCGCCGGAGCCGACATCGGTGCGGGAGGCGGGCGCCCCGCGCCCGCGCTGCCCTCGCGCGCCCAGGCCACCTGCGGTGACGGGAAGAGCACGGCCTTCCCCATCGGGGCGCGGATCCGTGGCGGTCCGGCCGTGTACCGCACCGGTGCCGGGCCGCAGACCTGGTACCTGGACCTGACCAACACCACCAACTCCGAGTGCACGGCCATCCACCCGATCGTCGTCTTCACGGACAAGGCCCACACCCTGCGCCCCGCCCACCTGCGCATGGAGTTCGACGCCCCGGGCGGCACCTTCCCCGTCAGCCTGGAACACAGCGACCGCGACGAGATCATCGCCATCTTCGACGGCGGCGACGCCTTCCCCGGCTTCACCGTCGGCCCCGGGGGCTCCATGACCGTCAAGGTCGGCCTCTCCTTCGCCCCCGACGCCCCCGTCGGCGAGGTCGTCGCCGACGCCGCGCTCGTCCAGCGCAAGGGGGACGACGGCGACTGGATCGGCGAGGCGGGCGGCTACCGCTTCTCCGTCGAGGGGCCGGAGGATCCCGTCGAGGCGGGCTCCCTCGCCCACACCGGCCCGCGCGAGTGGGTGTACGGCACGGGCGCCGTGGCCGCGCTCGCCACCGGTGGCGGGCTGCTACTGGGGGCCCGCCGACTGCGCCGCTGCGCGCGCTGACCCCCACGTACGGCGGTCGCGAACCGTCCCGTGCCCCCGTCACCGCGCGCCGTCGACCGCCCCGCATAGAGTCCCACCGTGGAAGAACAGACCCAGCGGCACCGCCCCGGCTCGCCCGTGCGCTCCGGCATTCCCGAGCACGGCCGGATCCCCAAGTACTACGCCGTCAAGGCCCGGATCGCCGAGCTCCTCGACGTGCTCGGCGAGGGCGGCACGCTGCCCACCGAGCGTGATCTCGCCGAGCGGTACGAGGTGTCCCGCGAGACCGTCCGCCAGGCCCTGCGCGAACTGCTGCTGGAAGGTCGGCTGCGCCGCTCCGGCCGCGGAACCGTCGTCGCCGGCCCCAAGCTGGAGCAGCCGCTCTCCCTCGCCAGCTACACCGAGGGCGTACGCCGCCAAGGCCGCCGCCCGGGCCGTCACCTCATCGGCCTGGAGCAGTTCCCCTGCCCGCCCGACCTCGCCCCCGGCATCGGGGCCGAGCCCGGCGAGCCCGTCTGGCACCTGGAGCGGGTCCTGCTCGCCGACGATGAGCGCGTCGGCCTGGAGAGCACGTACATCCGGGTGGCCCGGGCCCCTCGCCTGAACAGCGACTTCCAGCCGGACTCCTCCTTCTACGGATACCTCCGGGACAGCCTCGGCATCTCCTTCGGCGAGGCCGACGAGAAGCTGGAGACGGTCCTGGCGACCCCCCGCGAAGCCCTGCTGATCGGCACCCCGCCCGCTCTCCCCATGCTGCTGATCCACCGCTTCTCGCGGGACCAGGATGGCCGGCCGCTGGAGCGGGTACGTTCGCTCTACCGTGGTGACCGGTTCAGCTTCACGACCCGACTCCACGCCGAATAGCCCAGGAGGAATCATCCGGTACAGGTCGAATCAGGACGCATTCACATCACAAAAAGATAACGGGTCTAGTCCAAGTGTCGAGGGCTGTTCACCGGCGCGTCGCCGGACGGCTCCTCGCGGGCCACGGACCCGACCCACCGTTGGCGGCGTGAAAGTCATAGTCGTCGGAGGCGGCGTGGTCGGCACCATGCACGCCTGGCAAGCAGTCGAACGCGGCCACGAGGTCGTCCAGATCGAGCGAGAAGCGGAGGCCCGTGGCGCGTCCCTGCGTAATTTCGGCCAGATCTGGGTCAGTGGGCGGGCCGGGGGAGAGGAGCTCGACACCGCCCTGCGGGCCCGCGAGCTCTGGGAGCGCATCGGCGCGGAGGTGCCCGGCCTGGGCTTCCGCGCCATCGGCTCCCTGACCCCCGTCCGCACCCCGCGCGAACTCGCGGTGGCCGAGGCGGCCCTGGCCCGCCCGGACGCCGCCGCCCGCGGCTACCGACTGCTCACCGCGGCCGAGGCCCGGGAGATCAACCCGGCCCTGCGCGGCGCGTTCGAGGCCGCCCTGTGGTGCGAACGGGACGCGGCCGTCGAGCCGCGCACCGCGCAGCTCCACCTCCGCGAGGCCCTGCGCGCCCGCGCCGCCGGCCGCTACACCTTCCTCGCCGGCCGCGAGGTCCGCGAGGTCGTCGGTCCCGGCGCCGTCCGCGACGACCACGGTGACGTCCACCGCGGCGACGCCGTCGTCCTCGCCACCGGCGCCTGGCTGTCCGGCCTGGTCCGCGAACTGGTCCCCGACCTGCCCGTCCGCCGCGTCCGCCTCCAGATGATGCAGACCGAGCCGCTCGGCGAGCCGCTGACCACCTCGGTCGCCGACGCCGACAGCTTCCGCTACTACCCCGCCTACCGGTCCCCCGCGCTCGACGCCCTCAACGCCGAGCAGGAGCAGGCGCCGATCGCCGCCGAGCACAAGATGCAACTGCTGATGGTCCAGCGCCGGGACGGCGGACTGACCATCGGCGACACCCACGAGTACGAGCACCCCTTCGCCTTCGACACCCTCGAAGACCCCTACGAGCACGTCGCCGCCGTCGTCGAGTCCTTCCTCGGCCGCCCCCTGCCGAGGATCCGACACCGCTGGGCGGGCGTGTACGCGCAGTGCACCGACACCACCCGCGTCGTCCACCGCCAGCAGGTGGCCGACGGCGTCTGGCTGGTGACCGGACCCGGCGGGCGAGGCATGACCTGCTCGCCCGCCATAGCCGAGACCACCGCGAACGAACTGGGCTGGTAAGTCAGATGAGCGACACCGACATCACCAACAGCACCGACAGCACCGACAGCACCGAGGGAACCGCCGGCGGCGGCCGCAAGCTGGTCGTCCTCGACATGGCCGGCACCACCGTCGCCGACGGCGGCCTCGTCGAGCGCGCCTTCGAGCAGGCCGCCGAGCGACTCGGCGTCGAGCCCGGCACCCCCGACCACGCCGAGAAGCTCCGGTACGTCCTCGACACCATGGGCGAGTCCAAGATCTCGGTCTTCCGCCACCTCTTCGGTACGGAGGAACTCGCCCACCGCGCCAACTCCGCCTTCGAAGAGGCCTACGGCGCCCTCGTCGACGGCGGCCTCGTCACCCCGCTCCCCGGTGCCCGCGCCGCGATCGAGCAGCTCCGCGCCGACGGCCGCACCGTCGTCCTGACCACCGGCTTCGCCCGGGTCACCCAGGACGCCATCCTCGACGCCCTCGGCTGGCAGAACCTCGCCGACCTCACCCTCTGCCCCGCCGACGCGGGCGGCCGCGGGCGCCCGTACCCGGACATGGTGCTGACCGCGTTCCTGCGCACCGGCGCCGTGGCCGACGTGAGCGACGTCGTGGTCGCGGGCGACACCGCCTACGACATGCTCAGCGGCCGCCGCGCCGGCGCCGGGACCGTGGCGGGCGTCCTCACCGGCGCCCACGACCGCGAGGCGCTGACCCGACACGGCGCCACCCACGTCCTGGCCTCCGTCGCCGAACTCCCCGCCCTCCTCGGGGAGTCCCCGTGAGCGGTATCCGCTTCGACGCGGTCAGCGTCGCCTACGGCGGCAACACCGTCCTGGACTCCCTCGACCTGACCGTCGAACCGGGCGAGGTGATGGCCCTGCTCGGCCCCTCCGGTTCGGGCAAGACCACGGCCCTGCGCGCCGTCGCCGGTTTCGTCCGGCCCGTCGCGGGCCGGGTGCTGATCGGCGGCCGGGACGTCACCGCGCTCCCGCCGCACAAGCGCGGCATCGGCATGGTCGTCCAGCAGTACGCGCTCTTCCCGCACATGCGGGTCGAGGACAACGTCGCCTTCGGCCTCAAGGCCCAGAAGGCCGCGAAGGCCGAGATCCCGGGGCGCGTCGCCGAGGCGTTGGAGATGACCGGCATGGCGGCGTACGCCGAGCGCTACCCGCGCGAGCTCTCCGGCGGCCAGCAGCAGCGCGTGGCCATCGCCCGCGCCCTCGCCATCCGCCCCGGGGTGCTCCTGCTCGACGAGCCGCTGTCCGCCCTCGACGCGCAGCTGCGCTCCGGAATGCTCGCCGAACTGGCCCGCCTGCACCGCGAACTGCCCGACGTATCGATTCT
The DNA here is from genome assembly GCF_041432505.1 of Streptomyces virginiae. Lineage (GTDB taxonomy): Bacteria > Actinomycetota > Actinomycetes > Streptomycetales > Streptomycetaceae > Streptomyces > Streptomyces virginiae_A. Next base: position 3,442,846 of record NZ_CP107871.1, on the reverse strand, counting down.
GTACGTCACCCACGACCAGGTCGAGGCGCTCACCCTGGCCGACCGGATCGCCGTCATGGACCAGGCCCGGCTGCGGGAATGCGGGACCCCGCAGGAGCTGTACCGGGCCCCGCGCACCGAGTTCACCGCCTCGTTCGTCGGCAACGCGAACCTGCTGCCGGTGACGGTGGCCGAGCGCGGCGCGGTCTTCGAGGGCCGGACGTTGTCCCTCGACCGCGGCCTCGCGGCGCCGGGCGCCACGGCCACCCTGTGCGTACGGCCGCACCTGCTCGGCCTGGGGGCCGGCCCCAACGCGCTGAGCGGCACCATCACCGAGGTCCAGTGGCGCGGCTCGACGCACCGGCTGTACGTGGACGTCGCCGGTCACCGCGTGAAGGCGGACCTTCCCGAGCTGCGGGAGACGCCCGCGCTGGGGGAGCGGGTCACGCTGCACTTCGAGCCGCGGGACGCCGTGCTGCTGGCCGCGGGGGTGTCGTCCCGTGCCTGACGCCGTGCGGGGGGCCGCGCCCCCACGGGGCTCCGCCCCGGACCCCGCGCCTCGAACGCCGGCGGGGCTGGAAAAGCGGGGCTCCGCCCCGGACGCCGCGCCTCGAACGCCGACCAGGCCGGGGCCGGGGCGGATGCGGGTGGCTCGGGGGGTGTGGGTGTTGCCGCCTGTCCTCGTGCTCGGGGCGGTGTTCCTGTATCCGCTCGGGCTGGTCGTCCAGCAGTCGTTCAGTCCCGAGAACGGCGGTGGTGCCTTCGACGCGTATGCCTCCGTCTTCGCCTCGCAGAGCTTCCGCGAGGCCCTCGGGACCACCGTCTGGCTGGCCGTCGGCGCGACCGTCGGGTGCCTCGTACTCGGCTTCGTGCTCGCGCTGATCATCGCCTTCGTGCCCTTCCCCGGGGCCCGCGCCGTCGCCAAGTTCATCGACGTCTTCCTCTCCTTCCCCTCCTTCCTCATCACCCTCGCCCTCCTCTTCGTCTACGGAACGGTCGGCATGGCCAACGGCCTCGTCACCGACCTCACCGGAGCCGCCGAGGGGCCCTTCCACTTCCTCACCACCCCCTGGGGCGTCCTGCTCGCGGAGATCACGTACTTCACGCCCTTCGTGATGCGTCCGCTGCTCGCCGCCTTCTCCCAGCTGGACGCCGCCCAGCTGGAGGTCGCCGCCGGCCTCGGCGCCCGGCCCGCCCGGATCGTGCGTCGGGTGATCCTGCCCGAGGCGCTCCCGGCCCTCGCCGCGGGCGGCAGCCTCGTCCTCGTCATGTGCCTGAACGAGTTCGGGATCGTCCTGTTCACCGGCGCCAAGGACGTCACGACCCTCCCGATGCTCATCTACGGCAAGGCCATCCTCGAATCCGACTACGCGGCCGCCTGCGTCGTCGCCGTCGTCAACATCGCGATATCCGTCGGCCTGTTCGGCCTCTACCGGGTGGTGGGCAAGCGTGCTGGTGCATAGCAAGACCGGCCGCTGGGCCGCATGGGGCCTCTTCGGCCTCCTCTTCCTGCCGCTGTTCGCGCTTCCCCTGCTCGTCGTGGTCGCGGCCTCCTTCGCCACCCACTGGTCCGGGGCCTTCCCCTCCGGACCGACCACCGAGAACTACGCGGCCGCCGTGCGCGGCGAATCCCTCCAGGCCTTGACCACCAGCCTGGTCACGGCCCTCGCCGCGAGCCTGCTCGCGCTCGCCGTCGGCACCTGGGCCGCGCTCGCCGCGGCCACCCTGCGCACGCGGGGGAAGCGGCTCCTGGACGCGCTGTTCGTGCTGCCCGTCGCCGTGCCGTCCGTGGTCGTCGGCCTCGCCGTGCTGGTCGCCTTCAGCCGGCCGCCGGTCCTGCTCAACGGCACCAGCTCGATCGTCATCCTGGCGCACACGATCCTTGTCACGGCGTTCGCCTACCAGTCGGTCTCGGCGGCGATCGTACGGCTCGACCCCGCCTACGAGCAGGCGGCCGCCTCCCTCGGCGCCCGTCCCGCGTACGTGCTGTGGCGGGTCCGGCTCCCCCTGTTGCTGCCGTCCCTCACGGCCGCGGCCGGCCTCTGCTTCGCCCTGTCCATGGGCGAGTTGAGCGCCACGATGATGCTCTACCCGCCGGACTGGATGCCCCTCCCGGTCCGCGTCTTCACCGCCACCGACCGCGGTTCGCTCTACAGCGGCTCCGCCGTCGCCGTGGTCCTGATGGCCACCACCCTGCTGGTCCTCCTGGCCGTCTCCCGCGTCCGTACCAGGGCCTCCTACCGCTGAACCCCGTACGCGCTCCGTACTCACCCCCGTACGTACCCCCGTTCGGACGCCGTTCGGACCCGTGCTCCCCACCCCGCCGACTCCCTTTTCCCGTAAGGAAGTTCCATGACCGGCAAGAGACTCCTCCGTACCGCCACCGTCGTCACCGGCGCCCTCGCCCTCGCCTCCTTCCTCACCGCCTGCGGTGGCGGCTCCTCCGCCGCCGACTCGAAGGGCGGCGAGAAGATCGTCACCGTCTACAGCGCCGACGGCCTCAAGAGCGAGAAGGGCGACGGCTGGTACGACAAGGTCTTCGCGGACTTCACCGCGAAGACGGGCATCGAGGTCAAGTACGTCGAGGGCGGTTCCGGCGAGATGGTGCAGCGCGCCGTCCGCGAGAAGACCAACACCCAGGCCGATGTTCTGATCACCCTGCCGCCCTTCATCCAGCAGGCCGACGGCAAGGGCCTGCTCCAGTCCTACCGGCCGCAGGGCTCCGACAAGGTCAACGGCGCCGACAAGGCGGCCGACGGCAGGTGGACCTCGGTCGTCAACAACTACTTCGGCTTCGTCTACAACAAGAAGGAGCTCCCCGAGGCCCCCAAGACCTGGGAGGAGCTGCTGGACGCCACGTACAAGGGCAAGCTGCAGTACTCCACCCCGGGTGTCGCGGGCGACGGCACCGCCGTGCTCATCAAGTCGATGCACGACTTCGGCGGCAAGGAGCCGGCGATGGAGTTCCTGAAGAAGCTCCAGGCCAACAACGTCGGCCCGTCCTCCTCCACCAGCAAGCTGGCACCCAAGACCGACAAGGGCGAGCTGCTCGTGGCCAACGGTGACGTCCAGATGAACTTCGCGCAGTCCAAGTCCATGCCGAACCTGGGCATCTGGTTCCCGGCGAAGGAGGGCGGCAGGCCCACCAGCTTCGCCCTGCCCTACGCGGCCGGTCTGGTCGACAAGGCCCCGCACACCGAGAACGGCCGCAAGCTGCTCGACTTCCTGCTCAGCGTCGAAGCCCAGCAGCAGGTCAGCGCGGTCGGCGGCGGCTTCCCGGCGCGCACCGACGTCAAGCCGACCGACGCCAACGCCGTCGCACTCACCCAGCTCATGACGGGCGTGGAGATCTTCGAGCCGAACTGGGCCGACATCGACAAGAACCTCACCGGTTACGTCGACGCGTGGAAGTCGGCAACCGGAAGCTGACCGGTTACTTGCCGGCCATCCCCGCCCGGCAGAGTGACCTTTGTATAACGGGTCTGGACCGAAGACCGCACCCTCGGTCCGGACCCGAGCACACCGGAACGCCGCAGACCCGAACGCCGCACACCGGTACGTCGCAACGCCCCCGCTCCTTTCGCCGCTCACTTGCTCCCAGGAGGAGTACGTGTCCCCTGTCCTGTCCGGACGTCGTGCCATCGCCGCGACCGCCGTCACCTCCGCCCTGATCGCCGCCACCCTCGCGGCCACCCCCGCCGCCGCGGCGGCGAACACCGACAAGGTCCTCGTCATCGGGATCGACGGCGCGGTCCTCGACCGCGTCAAGGTCGCCGCCGCGCCGAACCTGAACGGCCTGATGGCCCAGGGCCTGACCGCCCGCAGCACCCTCTACGCCGGCCCGATGGCCGCCACCTCCTCGGGCCCCGGCTGGTCCACCATCGCCACCGGGGTCTGGCCCGACAAGCACGGGGTGAAGGACAACTCCTTCATCGGCAAGAACTACGCCGCCCACCCGGACTTCCTGACCCGCATCGAGAACGCCAAGCCGGCGCTCAACACCTACGCGGCCGCCGACTGGGAGCCCATCACCTCCACCGACCAGAACGGCCCGATCTTCTCCTCCAAGGTCGACAAGCGACTCTCCCTCAAGGGCGACCGCGACGGCTACCGCACCGAGGACCCCAAGGTCGCCGCGGCCGCCGCCGCCGAGCTGCGCGACCAGAACCCGGACGCCGCCTTCGTCTACCTCGGCGAGATCGACGCGGCCGGCCACTCCTACGGGGCGGCGAGCCAGCAGTACCTCGACACGATCGCCCGCGTCGACACCCTGGTCGGTCAGCTCCTCACCGCCGTCAAGAACCGCCCGACGTACGCCCAGGAGAACTGGAAGATCCTGGTCAGCACCGACCACGGCCACACCGACTCCGGCGGCCACGGCGGCTCGACCATCCAGGAGCGCGGCACCTTCGTCATCGCCAAGGGCCCGGGCATCCCGGCCGGTTCCGTCCGCTCCGACGTGCGCCTGGTCGACGTCGCCGCCACCGCGCTCGCCCAGGTCGGCGTCAGCGGTACCGGACTCGACGGCATCCCGCTGAACGCCCCGGACGACGATCCCTTCGACACCCTGCGCCCCAACCTCCAGGCCCGGGTGGACGAGACGGGCATCCCGGCCGGGGTGAAGGGCTTCACGCACACCCCGCCCGCCGGCTGGTCCGTCGACAACTCCAAGATGGGTACGGGCGGTGTCACCGAGTGGGCCGGCTGGGCGTTCGCGACCGACGAGTTCTGGACCCAGGCGCAGCGCGACCAGTGGCGCGAGCTGAACGTCCGCTCCCGTGACGTCTTCGCCGTCGCCGACTCCGACGAGTGGGACGACAAGAGCCACACCGGCACCTTCGACTCCGCCCTTGTCACCCCCAAGTGGGCGGTCAGCGGCGGCAGCACGCGGAATCTGACCTTCCAGACGCACTACCGGCACGAGGCCGGCCAGACCGCCCAGGTCCTGGTCTCCTACAACGGCGCCGCCCCGACCGTGGCGAAGACCTACACCGCCGACGCCGTCGCCAAGGCAGAGTCCCTCGCCCTCCAGGTCCCCGCCGGCGCCACCGACGTCCAGGTCCGCTTCCGCTACAGCGGCACCAACAACTGGTTCTGGACCGTCGACAACGTCCGCCTGGGCTGACCGCTCCCGCGCCCCGGATCACGCTCCGGATCACGCTCCGGGTCCGGGCTGTGGACGGCAGGGACGTCCACAGCCCGGCCCCGATAGGGTGGTAGAGACCAGAGGTCGCAGGTCACCGAGAGCGGAGAACAATCCAGTGGCAGAGCGCAAGCCGATCGAATCCTGGCTCACCGACATGGACGGGGTCCTCATCCACGAGGGCACCCCGATCCCCGGCGCCGATGCCTTCATCAAGCGGCTGCGCGAGTCCGGCAAGCCCTTCCTGGTGCTGACCAACAACTCGATCTACACCCCCCGCGACCTCCAGGCCCGGCTGAGCCGCATGGGGCTCCAGGTCCCCGTCGAGAACATCTGGACCTCGGCGCTGGCCACCGCGAAGTTCCTCGACGACCAGCGTCCGGGCGGCACGGCCTACGTCATCGGCGAGGCAGGTCTGACCACCGCCCTCCACGACATCGGCTACATCCTGACCGACCACGAGCCCGACTACGTGGTGCTGGGCGAGACCCGGACGTACAGCTTCGAGGCGATGACCAAGGCGGTCCGCCTGATCAACGCGGGCGCGCGCTTCATCTGCACCAACCCCGACGAGACCGGCCCCTCCACCGAGGGCCCGCTGCCGGCCACCGGCGCCGTCGCCGCGCTGATCACCAAGGCGACCGGCAAGAAGCCGTACTTCGCCGGCAAGCCGAACCCGCTGATGATGCGTACCGGCCTGAACGCCATCGGCGCGCACTCGGAGACCAGCGCGATGATCGGCGACCGGATGGACACCGACGTCCTGGCCGGTCTGGAGGCGGGCATGCAGACCTTCCTCGTCCTCACCGGCCTGACCACCGAGCAGGACACCGAGAAGTTCCCGTTCCGCCCGACCAAGACGGTCGCCTCGATCGCGGATCTGGTCGACCTGGTCTGATCCGTTCCCGGGCAGGGCGTACGGCGTACGGCCGAACGGGCGTACCGCGTTTGGGGCGTACGGCCGACACGTACGGCGCCGCTCCGGATGCGCGACGGCGCGCCGCGCGTGAATCTCCTTGTCGAGGAGGTTCACCATGCGCAGTGTTCCGATCGCTGTCCGCGCCACCGCGATGGCCGTCACTCTGGCGGCGTTCTCGGTGGTGACCGCGCCGATCGCCCTCGCGGGCGAAGAGGACCGCGGTGACCGCGGCGACCGCGGCAGCGTCACGGTCGACCCGAATCCGGCTCACCCCGGAGCGCAGGTCAAGCTGCGCGTCCAGGGGTGTGACGGCACCCGCGGAGCGGCCAAGTCCGCCGCCTTCGTTTCGGACGTCGACCTCTACGGCCGCGACGGCGGCCGCAGCCCGCTCTACGGCGACGCGATGATCAGCTCGCACGTCTCGCCCGGCTGGCACTCCGTCCGGGTGATGTGCGACGGCCACGAGAAGTTCAGCGGCTCCGTCCAGATCGCCCAGTACCGCCCGTCCCACCACCCCAGCCCCGTCTGGCCGGTCCACGCGGGCGGCGGTGGAATGGCGGCCGAGCTGGCGGCGCAGCCGGTCAAGAAGGCCCACGGCACCGACGGCCCGGGGCTGCCGCACACGGTGATCGGCGCCGTCCTCGCCGCGGTGGCCACGCTGGCCGTCGCGGGCCGGGCGCTGGCCCTGCGCCGCCGCCGCAGCGGCGAGTGAGGTCGGTGAGGGCCAGGTGAGTGAGGACAAGGCCTCGGCGGGCGGCCGGCTGCTGACGTTCGCCGCCTGGGCGGTGCTGGTGCTCGGCCTGTGGCTGTGGGGCCGCCAGCTCACCGTGGCACCGGCCCCGCCCGCCGGTCAGGCCGGCGGGACGGTGGGTCCGGGGCTGCCGGCCGCGCACGCCCCGCTCGCCGCGGCCCCGCCCCAGCGCGTCGACGTACCGTCCATAGGCATCCAGGCCCCGGTGATCTCCCGGGACCTGGACAAGGACGGCGCGATCGACCCGCCCCCGTACGACCAGCCGGGCACGGTGGGCTGGTGGGGCCGGGGCACCCAGCCGGGAGCGGCCGGGACGGCGCTGATGGTGGGGCACGTGGACACCCGCTCCAAGCCCGCCGTGTTCTACGGCCTGAGCTCCGCGCAGCCGGGCGACAAGGTGCGGGTGGTGCGGACGGACGGATCGGTCGCCGAGTTCACGGTCGAGGACGTACGGGTCTACGAGCGCGCGGCCTTCGACGCCCACAAGGCCTACGGCCAGCGGGTGCGGGGCCGCGCCGAGCTGAGGCTGGTGACCTGCGGGGGCACCTACGACAAGGCGGCCAAGGAGTACACGGCGAACGTGGTGGTCTCCGCCTATCTGACCGGCGTCGGAGCCCGTCCGGGCGCGCCGGGCACCGCGGCCTGAGCGGAAAACGAAGAAGCCCCTCGCAGCTTTCGCTGCGAGGGGCTTCTTCCGTCTGTGCGCCGCCAGGGACTCGAACCCCGGACCCGCTGATTAAGAGTCAGCTGCTCTAACCAACTGAGCTAGCGGCGCTTGCTGACAGGGAAAACTCTACCCCACCTCCAGGGGTGCCCGTGACCAGCCACGCCCGCCTTGTCCGATTAACCCATGTTTGACGGGTTTATCGTGCACCATATGTCTGCGCCTGCCGCATCTGATGCTTTATCAGGTGCGGCTCCGGTCGACCAGTGGACCAGTGGACGAGTGGATGAGCAGGGGAGTGGACGGATCCGCATGACGATGCAGCCTCCGACGCATGTGCAGATGCCGATGCCCGGTTTCGAGGAGTACGAGCCCGCGGGCGACTGTGCGTGCCGGGGCTGCGCCCAGCGCCGCCGCGCCCTCGCCCGCGCGCGGGCCATACCGCTCCGGGACGGGGGGCACCCGGCCGCGCGCGGCGCCCGCAGGGCGCTGGTGCTGGCCACCGCCGCGGGAGTGGTCCTCGGTGGCGGCAGCGCGACCGCGGTGGCCCAGGTCGCCCCGCCCCCGGGGCCGGCGGCCCTGGACGACCCGAGCTCCCCGCAGGGCGCCCGGACCCCGCTGCACGGCCCCAAGGGCGGCCCGGTGGGGAAGCCCGGCGCTCCGGCCCAGCCGGGCGCGGTGCGACGGATCGACCGCGCGACGATCATCAACCGGGCGAAGCTGTGGCTGGACGCGGGGGTCCCGTACAGCATGTCCGAGTACTGGACGGACGGGTACCGACAGGACTGCTCGGGCTACGTCTCCATGGTCTGGAACCTGGGGTCGAACGAATGGACCGGCAGCCTCGACAAGTTCGCCACCAAGATCTCCAAGGATGACCTGCTGCCGGGGGACATGCTCCTCTTCCACAACCCGGCGGACCCCAACAACGGCTCGCACGTGGTCATCTTCGGCGGCTGGGTCGACTCGACGCGCACGCACTACGTCGCCTACGAGCAGACGCGCCCGAACACGCGGAAGCTGGCCACGCCGTACGGGTACTGGAGCAACGCGACGAAGTACGTCCCGTACCGGTTCAACGGGGTCCCGGGCGGCCTCCTCCCGGACGCCCCGGCCGGCCCCAAGCCGGGGGACGCGACGGTCTTCCCGGGCGCGGACAAGTTCGCCCCCGGCGCCACCAACGACCACGTGGCCCAGCTCGGCCGGATGCTGATCGAGCGCGGCGCGTACCGGTTCTACCCCAAGGGGGTGGCCGACCGGACGTGGAGCGACCACGACAAGCTCGCCACCGCCGCCTTCCAGCGCGCACAGGGTTGGACGGGCGCGGACGCCGACGGCATCCCGGGCGCGCACACCTGGAAGCTGCTCGTCGAGAAGCAGGGCAAGAACATCCCGCCGACGGTGGCGGCCGCGCCCGGACCGGGCGGGGTACGGGCCTACCCGGGTGCCGCGGTGTTCCGCCCGGGTCAGTCGCACGAGGCCATCAGGGCGCTCGGTCGTCAGCTGGTGAAGAAGGGCTTCGGCAAGTACTACACATCCGGTCCGGGCCCGCGCTGGAGCGAGGCCGACCGCCGCAACGTCGAGGCCTTCCAGCGCGCGCAGGGCTGGACCGGCGCTTCGGCCAACGGCTACCCGGGCCCGGAAACCTGGCGCCGGCTGTTCGCATGACGGAGGTAACGATGTTCCCCACGCGCACCACCTCGACGACGGGCACCCTCCGAGTGCCGCCGCTGGCCGCCCCGGTGGCGGTCCGGTCGGCGGATCCCGCCCCCGCCCCCGCGCCCGCCCCCGCCCCGGCTCCTGCCCCCGCGCCCATGGCCGTGCCGGCGGCGGTCCACCCCGGGTGGGCCGCGGAGCCGACGCCCGTGCCGGAGCCGGCCTACGCGGCCGTGGCCGTCGCGGCGCCGCGCGAGGCCGCCGCCCCGGAGCACGCCGTCGCCGCCGAGACCTCCTTCGGCTGGGCCGCGGCGCAGGCCGCCCGCCCGGCGCCCGAGCCGACGCACGGCTGGGAGGTGCCGGCGGCCCGGGCCCACCCGTACGACGAGGCCGACCAGGGCGCCGCCGACCCGTCGGCCGCCGCCGGCCTGGACATCCCGCACCCGCAGGAGCCGGAGGCCCCCGTCGAAGGGGCCACCCTGCGCCTGCGGACCACCGAGGTCCACCCCCGGACCGAGCCGGACGCCGTACCCCGAGCCGAACCCGAACCCGAACCCGCAGCCGCCGCAGCCGCCCCCGAGCCGGAAGCCGTGTTCGAGCCCGAGCCCGACTTCGAACCCGAACCCGAACCCGAACCCGAGCACGAGTTCGAGCCCGAGCCCGGACCGGCCACCACGCCCGAACCCGGGACCGCGGCGCCGCACTCCGGCATCCCCGGGCCCGGACCGGTCGAGATCGTCGCCCAGGCGGTGGCCCGCGGCCTGGACGACGGGGCTGCCACGCCGGACCTCCCGCACTCCGGAGTCCACCGGGGCACCTCGGTCACCGAGGTGCCGGTGCACCTCCCGTTCCGCGGTACGCGCCGGCTGCCGGTGGTCCCCGCCCCCGCACCCGCCGCGGCCACCGCACCCGCCCCCCGCGCCCCGCGCCCCGCCCCCGGCCGCCGTGTCCCGCGCGGCGACGACCGGCTCCGCGAGCACCGCGGCCCGGTGCTGCCCGGCTGGGTCGGCGTGGCCGTCGGCGGGCTCGCCCTCGCCGGCTGCGTGGCCGTGCTCTGGCGGGCCGGGGCCGTCCCCGCCGCCTTCGTCGCCGCCTTCGGGGCGGCGCCCCGCGCCTACCAGGGCCTGCGCGCCACCCACTGGCCGCCGCTCGCCTTCCTCGGCATCGTCGCCCTCGTGGCGCTCGGCGGACTCGGCCGGTCCCGCACCGGCCACGCCTGGGTGCTCACCCTCTTCGGCCGTTACCGCGGCACGGTCCGGCGTACCGGCCTGACCTGGGTGAGCCCCCTGCTCCTGCGCCGGCGGGTCGACGTACGCCTGCGGCACTGGCGCAGCGACCCGATGCCCGCCGTGGACTCGGGCGGCCTCGCCCTCCAGGTCGTCGTCCAGGTCGTCTGGCAGGTCCGGGACACCGCACGCGCCACCCTCGCCGTCGAGGACCACACGGAGTACCTCGCCGAGCAGGTCGAATCGGCGATGGCCCGCGTGCTCTCGCAGCTGCCCGCCGACGCCTTCCACGAGGACGCCCCGACCCTGCGCGACGCCGAGGCCGTCGGTGACGCGCTGACCCGGATGCTGGCCGCCGAGACCGAGGCCGTCGGGATCGAGGTGTTCTCGGCCCAGCCGACCCGGATCGAGTACGCGGCCGAGGTCGCCGAGGCCATGCGCCGCCGTCGGGTCGCGGCGATCGACGCCAAGCACCGGGACACCGTGCTGACCTCGGTCGTGGACGCCGTCGACGACACCGTCCACCGGCTGACCTCCCGCGGGCTGGTCGAGCTCGACGACTACGAGCGCAAGGCGCTGGTGAAGGACCTCACGGTCGCCTTCTACACGGGCCGCTCCGAGTAGGGGCGCCGCCGGGGGCGGGAGCGCGCGGGAGAACGGGTGGCCGGAAGGTGACGGACCACCCGTTCTCCCATTGGTATGGACATGGCCAACTCTCGTCAATAATCTGGGACTTGGTCTAGACCTGATCCCCACACGCGCGCGCTCTCATCGAACTCCCCCCACGTTCAAGGAGCATCATGCGTCCCATCCGCATGCCCGAACGGGCCGGCGTCGCCATGCTCGGCCTCGGCCTCGTCGTCGGAATCACCCTCGTCAGCGCCCCCACCGCCAGCAGTCACGGCTACACCGACACCCCGATCAGCCGCCAGAAGCTCTGCGCCAACAAGACCGTGTCCGACTGCGGCGCGATCCAGTGGGAGCCGCAGAGCGTCGAAGGCTTCAAGGGGTTCCCGGCCGCCGGCCCCGCCGACGGCAAGATATGTTCCGGCGGACTCTCGCAGTTCTCCGAGCTCGACAACCCGCGCGGCGGCGCCTGGCCCACCACCAAGGTGACCAGCGGGCAGAGCTACGCCTTCCGGTGGCAGTTCACCGCCAACCACTCCACCACCGACTTCAAGTACTACGTCACCAAGAACGGCTGGACCGGCACCAAGGCCCTCACCCGCGCCGACCTCGAACCCCAGCCCTTCCTCACCGTCGCCTACAACGGCGCCCGCCCCTCGATGACCACCGTCCATCAGGGCGCCATGCCGAGCGGAAAGACGGGCCGGCACCTGATCCTGGCCGTCTGGACCGTCAACGACACCCCGATGGCCTTCTACGCCTGCTCCGACGTTCAATTCTGACGTAACGTCAGCTAACCTCCGGCGGCATGCGGACGACGACTGCACCCGACACCGTCGCGGAGCTCATAGCGCGCCGATGGGGCGACCACCGGCCCGGGCTGATGCACCAGGACACCGAGCGGCACGTCCTGACCCACCACCGGACCGCCCAGGAGGCCGCCGCACGCGCCGCGCTCCTCGTCGACCTCATGCCCCCGGGGGCCGAGCCACACCTCGGGGTCCTGCTCGACAACACCCCCGAGTTCCCGTTCTGGCTCGGCGCGGCGGCCCTTGCCGGGGCCGCCGTCGCCGGGATCAACCCCACCCGGCGCGGCCCCGAGCTGGCCCGCGACATCCTGCACACCGACTGCCGGATCCTGATCACCGAGCGGGCCCACCTGCCGCTGCTGCGCGGCCTCGACCTGCCCGGCGTCCGCGTCCTGGTCACCGACACCGAGGAGTACGAGGCCCTGCTCGCCCCCTACGCGGCGGCCGAGCCCGGCGAAGCCGCCCTGCGGGCCCCCGCACCCGATTCCCGGTTCCTCCTCTACTTCACCTCCGGCTCCACCGGCGCCCCCAAGGCCGCCATCTGCACCCAGGGCCGGCTCGCGGCCGCCGGCGCCGCGCTGGCCCGCCAGTTCTCCGTCACCCCGGACGACGTCCACTACGTCTGCATGCCGCTCTTCCACGGCAACGCCGTCATCGCCGACTGGCTGCCGGCACTCGTCGGCGGGGCCCCGGTGGCGCTGCGCCGCCGCTTCTCGGCCTCCGCGTTCCTGGACGACGTACGGGCCTACGGAGCCACGTACTTCACCTACGTCGGGCGGGCGATCCAGTACCTCCTGGCCACCGAGCCCCGCCCCGACGACCGCGCCCACACCCTGCGGCTCGGCTTCGGCACCGAGGCCGGGGCGGTGGACGCGGCCCGCTTCGCCGAGCGGTTCGGGGTCCGGCTGGTGGAGGGCTACGGCGCCACCGAGGGCGGCGCCTCCGTCCAGCGCACCCCGGACACCCCGGCCGGCGCCCTGGGCCGCGCGGGCTCCGGCGACGACCTGGCGGTGATCGACCCGGCCACCGGCGCGGAATGCCCGCCCGCCGTCCTCGACCCGGACGGGCGCCTGCTCAACGGCTCGGCGGCGATCGGCGAGCTCGTCAACCGCGGCCGCAGCCTCTTCGAGGGGTACTGGCGCAACCCGGACGCGGAGGCCGACCGCACCCGCGACGGCTGGTACTGGACGGGAGACCTCTTCTTCCGCGACCCGGCGGGCTTCCTCTACTTCGCGGGCCGCACCGACGACCGGCTCCGGGTCGACAGCGAGAACCTCGCCGCCGCGGTCATCGAGAACATCCTGGCCCGCTGGACGGACGCGGCGGCGGTCGCCGTCTACGCCGTCCCGGACGAGGTCGCGGGGGACCAGGTCATGGCGGCCCTCGCCCTCCGGGACGGCGCGGCCTTCGACCCGGACGCCTTCGCGGACTTCCTCTCCCGCCGGCCCGACCTGGGCACGAAGATGGCCCCGCGCTACGTCCGCGTCGTCCGGTCCATGCCGACCACGGCCACGAACAAGATCCACCGGGTCTCCCTCCGTCACGAGGGCTTCCGCTGCGCGGACCCGGTCTGGCACCGCTCCCCGACCGGGGGCTACCGCCGCCTCGACGAAGCCGCCCTGACCGCGCTCCTCGCGACCTACGCGGCCCAGGGCCGCTCCGACCTGCTGCGACGGCCGGGGACACCTCCAGCTGGGAACGACCGGCCGGGCGGCGGCGTCGAAGCCCCCGGCGGGCCGTGACCCCCCGCCGGGGCTCAGTCGTCGGCCCGCACCACCGGGATCCACAGCTCGGCGTCCGCGTGCGTGCCGTCCTGCGACACCCGCGTGCGCGAGAGCGACGGGCCCGGACGGCTCCGGTACGGGTTCGACGGGAACCACTGCGTGTACACGTCCCGCCAGAGGTGCTGGACCGCAAGCGGGAACTCGCCCGAGGACTCGAACACCGCCCACGTCCCCGGCCCCACGTCCAGGTTCTCCGAAGCCCCCGGCACGTCCTCGTCGCTCAGGACCCCGTGGAAGTAGTCCAGTTCGGTGCCTTCCGCGTCCTGCGCGGAGTGGTTGTCGACCACGGCCAGGACCCCGCCCGGCTCACCCGACCCGTACGCCTCCCACCGCCCCAGCGTCTCCTTGCCGATGCTCTTGACGAACTCCACGATGGCCGGGTTCATCCCCTCGTAGACCAGCGGGACCCGCGTCCCCCTGCCCACGAGCCGGAACCCGTCCTTCTCCACCACCCGGTAGCGCATGCTGCTCCTCCCTTCGACGATCAACCGGAAGGACATCCGGGGCTGGGAGCGCAACGCCGCACCCGTCCGCCGCGCCTCGCCGGGGCCGACCCCGTGCATGGCGCGGAAGGCCCGCGCGAACGCCTCGCCCGAGCCGTAGCCGTACCGCACCGCGACATCGAGCAGCGTCCGCCGCCCGGCGAGCACCTCGGCCCCCGCGAGCGTCAGCCGTCGCCGGCGGACGTACTCGGAGAGCGGGATGCCCGCCAGCGCGGAGAACATCCGCCGGAAGTGGTACTCCGACGTCATGGCGATACGCGCCAGCTCGGCCACGTCGACGGGCTCGTCGAGGTGCTCCTCGATGTGGTCCATGGCCTGGTTCAGCCGCTCCAGCACTCCTGGCCGTCCTTCCCTCACGGATCTCCACGCTAGGGAGGTCTCCCTGTGCCGGACCCGACTTCCCGTGCCCGGTGCGGTCGGGTCGCCCCGCCCGTTCCCGCGCGGCCGGCGGCCGCGCGGGGGTAGGGCCAGGCCTACCCCCGGGACGCCCGCAGGAGGTATCCCGCTCCGCCGGGCCCCCGGATAGCTTGCCCGTATGGACGATCAGCCCCGCACCCCCTGGCCCGCCCTGGCCGGCGGCCGGTACCTGCGGTCCGCCCGGCCCTGGCGGGCCGCCGGATACCTCGCCGGCAGCGCCCTCACCGGGATCCCCGTGCTCCTGGCCCTCGTCCTCCTCGCCGGGGCAGGCGCCGCCCTCGGCCTCGTCCTCGTCGGCCTGCCGCTGCTCGCCCTGCTCTGCCTGGTCGGCGTACCGACCGGCGCCGTCGAGCGCCGCCGGCTGCGCCTCGTCGACCGCACCCCCGCCCGCACCCCCCACCGCACGCCCGCCGAGCCCGGCCTCCTCGCCTGGGCCCGGCTGCGCTACCGCGAGCAGGCCACCTGGCGCGAGCTCGCCTACGCGGTCCTGCACGGGCTGCTGCTCTGGTGGGTCGACCTCGCCGCCGTCGCGGTCCTCCTCGGTCTGCCGCTGCTGCTGCTCACCACCCCGCTCCAGCTCGCCCTCGCCGCCGACGGCGAGGTCAAGGTGATCAAGCTGTGGCTGGTCACCTCCTACCCGGCCGCCTTCGCCTGCGCCGCCGCCGGAGCCGTCCTGCTGCCCGTCCTCCTCCATCCGCTCGGCGCGCTCGCCGGGGCCCGCGCCGCCCTGACCCGCGCCCTGCTCACTCCCCGCGAGCGCGAACTGCAGGGCCTGCTCGCCGAGGTCACCCGCTCCCGGGCCCGGCTCGTCCACGCCTTCGAGGCCGAGCGCCGCCGGATCGAGCGCGACCTGCACGACGGCGCCCAGCAGCGGCTCGTCGCCCTCACCATGACTCTCGGCCTCGCCCGCCTCGACGCACCCCCGGGCCCGCTCGCCGACCGGCTCGCGACCGCCCACGACGAGGCCGGCAAGGTCCTCGCGGAACTGCGCGAGCTGATCCACGGCATCCACCCGCGGGTGCTCACCGACTACGGCCTCACCGGCGCCCTCGCCGATGTCGCCGAACGGTCCGCCGTCCCCGTGGACGCCGATCTGGGCACGGCCCTCCCGCGCCTGCCGGAGTCCGTCGAGGCCGCCGCCTACTTCGGGGTCTGCGAGGCCCTCGCCAACGTCGGCAGGCACAGCGGCGCGGCCCGCGCCACCCTCACCGCCCGGCACACCGGCACCGCCCTGCGCGTCGACGTCACCGACGACGGCCGCGGCGGCGCCGATCCGGCCGCCGGTTCCGGCCTGACCGGACTGGCCGACCGGATCGCGGTCCTCGATGGCACACTGACGATCACCAGCCCGCCCGGCGGCCCGACCGTTCTGAGCCTGGAGATCCCGTGCCCGGTGATCAGCCCCACGAGCAATCCCTGAGGATCGTCCTCGCCGAGGACGGGGTCCTGCTGCGCGAAGGACTCGTCGGCCTGCTGACGCGTTTCGGCCACCGGGTGGTGGCCGCCGTCGGCGACGCGGACGAGCTCCGCGCCGCCGTGGCCGCCCACACCCCGGACGTCGTCGTGACCGACGTACGGATGCCCCCGGGCCTGGCCGACGACGGACTGCGCGCCGCCGTCGAGCTGCGGGCCGCGCGCCCGGGCCTGCCCGTGCTGGTGCTCAGCCAGTACGTGCAGCGCTCGTACGCCGCCGACCTGCTGGATTCCGGGGACGGCAGCGGTGTCGGCTACCTGCTGAAGGACCGGGTCGGGCAGGTGGAGCAGTTCCTCGACGCGGTGGTCACGGTGGCCCGCGGCGGCACGGTGGTGGACCCGGAGGTCGTACGCCAACTGTTGCGTCGGCGGCGCGACCCGCTGGCCGCGCTGACCCCGCGGGAGCGCGAGGTGCTGGGCCTGGTGGCGGAGGGGAAGTCGAACGGGGCCGTGGCCCGGGAGCTGGTGGTGTCCGAGGCGGCCGTCGGCAAACACATCGGGAACATCCTGGGAAAGCTCGACCTGCCGCCCGCCGAGGACACCCACCGCCGGGTCCTGGCGGTCCTCGCGTACCTCCGCGGCTAATGGTTTTGAGCACCCCTGAGGACCGGGTAGTATTTTCTCTGTCAGCAGGCGCCGCTAGCTCAGTTGGTTAGAGCAGCTGACTCTTAATCAGCGGGTCCGGGGTTCGAGTCCCTGGCGGCGCACCTGTCCTTCGGGCGGTTTCCGGTCTCACCGGGAACCGCCCGAAGTGTTTTCCGGGCCCGTGCCAGGCCTGTCAGGCCCCGCCGGGCCTGTCGATCGGCTCCTCAGAGCGTGAGCGACAGCAGCAGCGGTGCGGCCTTCCGGTTCAGGGTGTCCGCGGCGGCGCGCAGCCGGTGTGCGTGCTCGACGGGCATCGACAGGGCCAGGCAGCCCACCGAGGCCCCGGCCGTGATCGGCACCGCCGCGCAGACGGTACCCACGGCGTACTCCTGCAGGTCCAGCATCGGCACGGTGGCGGGCTGGGCGTCCAGCTTGGAGAACAGGATCCGCTCGTTCACGATCGTCTTCGACGTGAGCCGGGCGATCTTGTGCCGGGACAGGTGGTCGCGCCGCCCGTTCAGGTCCAGCTGCGTCAGCAGACACTTGCCGACCGCGCTGGCGTGCGCGGCGGAACGGAAGTCGACCCACTCGTGCACCTTCGGGGTGCGGGGACTGTCCGCGAACTGTGTGATCCTGACCTCGCCGTCCACGTACCGGCTGATGTAGACGGCCGCGCCGACCGAGTCGCGCAGCCGGTCCAGGGTCTCCTGGAGCTTGTCGGTGAGCGCCTGCTGCCGGTCGATCCCGGAGCCGAGCAGGACGAGGGAATCCCCTATGGCGTAAGCACCGTCGGACACCTGCAGGACATATCCCTCCCGGCGCAGCATGAGCAGCATCGGAGCGAGATGGGCTGCGGGCAGGCCGGTCTCACGCGCGATCTGCACGTCCGTCACACCACCGGTGTGACGCGCGATCGTTTCGAGTACGCGTAGTGCGTACTGCACCGAGTGGAACGGCGCGGTCGGCTCGGGCTTCAGCGCCACGGTTTCCCCCTAGCAGGTTGTTACCGCTTGCCCTACCACGATAGCCATCAAGAGGCCCATGTGGAGCGCCTGTTGAGGAGATTGATGGCTCAATCAGGTCTGTCTGCCTGGATCTACTCCGCTGGCATATGCCATTGGCATGCGCGACGTCCCCCAGCGCCGGGAATGCCCGGCGGCCGCCCACGGTTCGAACTCTTCGTACGGTGTCGCACTGATGTCGTACGGACCGGAGAGCGAAACGGGAGCGACGATGAGTGACGCAGGGGACGACGCACAGGGCGACGCGCGCGGCAGCGGCGAGGCGAACCGGAACGCGGGCGACGGGATCCGCGCCACCGCGGCGGGCCGGGCGACCGTACCGCTCTCCGTCCTGGATCTCGTCACCGTCGGCGCGGGCAGCACCGCCCACGCCGCACTCCGCACGAGCGTCGAGATCGCCCGCCTCGCCGAGTCCCGCGGCTACCACCGCCACTGGGTCGCCGAGCATCACTCCATGCCCGGCGTCGCCAGCTCCTCGCCGGCCGTGATCCTGGCCCACCTCGCCGCGCACACCTCCCGCATCCGGCTCGGTTCCGGCGGGGTCATGCTGCCCAACCACGCCCCGCTCGCCGTCGCCGAGCAGTTCGGCACCCTGGAGGCGCTCGCCCCGGGCCGGATCGACCTCGGACTCGGCCGCGCCCCGGGCACCGACGGCCGCACCGCCGCCGCCCTGCGCGGACCCGGGCGCCTCGACGAGGCCGCCGACGAGTTCCCCCGAAGCCTCGCGGAGCTCACCCGCTTCCTCGACGACGACTTCCCCGACGGGCATCCGTACGCCCGCGTGCACGCCGTACCGGGCCCGGTCCAGGGCCCCACCGGCCGACCGCCGCTGTGGCTGCTCGGCTCCTCCGGCTTCAGCGCCCGCCTCGCCGGCGAGCTCGGCCTGCCCTTCGCCTACGCCCACCACTTCTCGGCGGCCGGCACCCTGCCCGCGCTCGACCTCTACCGCCAGACCTTCCGCCCCTCGGCCGTCCTCGACGCCCCCTACGCCGTCATCGGCGTCTCGGCGCTCGCCGCCGACACCGACGGGGCGGCCCGCGCCCAGGTGCTCACGGGCGCGCTGTCGATGCTGCGCCTGCGCACCGGCCGCCCGGGCCTGATCCCGACGCCCGAGGAGGCGGCGGCGTACGCGTACTCGCCGCTGGAGCGGGAGTTCGTGGACAGCTGGCTCGCGAACGTCGTCCACGGCACCCCGGACGAGGTCCGCACGGGGCTGGACGACCTGGCGAAGCGGACGGGCGCGGACGAGTTGATGCTGACCACCAACGCCCACAGCGGGGCTGCCCGGTTGCGTTCGTACGAGCTCGTCGCAGACGCGTACGGCATGCCGGTGGAGGCGCCCGCCGCCGATTGACGGCGTACGAACGGCGTTTGGCTGGTTTGTTGCCGAAACCTTGCGAGGAGCTGCCTGAAGGCAGCCTTAAACCGCTCGTCACCCGGGGTGGCGAGCGGTTTCTGATGTGCGCTCATGTCTCTGACTTGGGGAAATAGCGCCTGAGTGGTCTAGTCCTTCTTTGGTCCGAACCATTGACGTGGGGGTGGAGTGATCGCTATCACTTCTCTCACCCGAACCGCTTGAACTCCCCTCCCACCCCCACGGAGACAGCTCATGCACATCCGTAAACCCCTCCTCGCAGCCGCCGCCACGGCCGCGTTGGCCGCCGGAGCGCTGGCCTCCTTCGCGGGACTCGGCACCGCCCAGGCCGCCGACGCCTCGGCCGGGGCCGCGGCGGGCGGCGTCCGTATCGCCTACTACGACCAGTGGAGCGTCTACGGCAACGCCTTCTATCCCAAGCACCTCGACACCCGTGGCATAGCGGGCAAGTTGGATGTCATCAACTACTCGTTCGGCAACATCCACCCCACCAACCTCACGTGTTTCGAGGCGAACAAGGCGGCGGGCGACGACAACAACCCCAACGCCGGTGACGGCGCGGGTGACTCGTACGCCGACTACCAGAAGTCCTTCAGTGCCGCCGACAGCGTCAGCGGGGTCGCCGACAAGTGGGACCAGCCGATCGTCGGCGTCTTCAACCAGTTCAAGCAGCTGAAGGCCAAGTACCCCCACCTGAAGATCAACATCTCGTTGGGCGGCTGGACCTACTCCAAGTACTTCAGCGACGCGGCGAAGACCGACGCCTCCCGCAAGAAGCTCGTCTCCTCCTGCATCGACCAGTACATCAAGGGCAACCTGCCGGTCGAGGGTGGATACGGCGGCCAGGGCGTCGCGGCCGGCATCTTCGACGGCATCGACATCGACTGGGAGTACCCGGGCTCCTCCGGCGGCCACCTCGGCAACCACTACGCCCCCGAGGACAAGCAGAACTTCACGCTCCTGCTCAAGGAGTTCCGCGAGCAGCTCGACGCCTACGGCCAGGCCAACGGCGGCAAGAAGTACCTGCTGACCTCGGCCCTCCCGGCCGGCCAGGACAAGATCAAGTACATCGAGACGGACAAGATCGGCGCGTACCTCGACTACGCGAACATCATGACGTACGACATGCACGGCGCCTGGGACAGTGACGGCCCGACGTACCACCAGTCCCCGCTGTACTCCCCGGCCGGCGACCCGACCGACCCGATCGCGCCGGGCACCCAGAAGTACAGCATCGACAACGCGATCGACTCCTGGATCGACGGCAACCCGGCCTACGGCATCACCGGCGGCTTCCCCGCCAACAAGCTGACGCTGGGCTACGAGTTCTACTACCGCGGCTGGAAGGGCGTCCCCGCCGGGGCGAACAACGGCCTCGCCCAGTCCGCGACCGGCGCCTCCGGCGCCCGGCCCACCAGCCAGCAGGCCGGCATCGCCAACTACAAGGAGCTCGGCGGCCTCGTCGACAACCCGGCGACCACCTTCTGGGACGACCAGGCCAAGGCCTCGTACTTCTACAAGGACGGCGAGTTCTTCACCGGCCTCAACCAGAAGGCCGTCCAGGCCCGGGTCGACTACGGCAAGCAGCGCGGCCTGGCCGGCGCGATGATGTACTCCCTGCTCGGCCTGGACAACAACACCACCCTGCTGAACCAGATCTCGGACGCCCTCGGCGGCACCACCGTCCCGCCGACCACCCCGCCGACGACGCCTCCGACCACTCCGCCCACGACCCCGCCGACCACGCCCCCGACCACCCCGCCGACGGGCTGCGGCTCGACCCCGGCGTACGTCGCGGGCACGATCTACACGGCCGGCAACGAGGTCGCGCACAACGGCCGCAAGTACAAGGCCCAGTGGTGGACGCAGAACGAGACTCCCGGCACCACGGGTGAGTGGGGCGTCTGGAAGGACCTCGGCGCCTGCTGATCTCCCCCCACCCCGCGCCGAGCGACACCTCCGCCCCGCCCCCACTCTCCCGGGGGCGGGGCGGAGGTGTTCCTACCCGGGCGGGGTCCGCCCGTCGGCCTCGTGGCGGTGCACCTGCTCGATGACGCGGTGCAGCAGAGCGCGTGCGCGGGCGATCTCCTCGCCGGGGATGTCGGCGGTCAGCACGCGGTGCGCATCGGCGGCGCGCACCGTGATCCTCTCCAGTACATGGTGCCCGTGTGGCGTGAGGGTCAGGAGCGGCGAGCCGCGGTGGTCGGGGTTGGGTCGGAAGGCGGCCAGGTCCTCACGAACGAGATCGTTGGCGACGCGCTGCACCCCCTGGCGCGCGATCCCCAGGCGGCGGGCGGCCTGGGCCACGGTCAGCGGCTCCTCGGAGACCACGCTCAGCAGCTGCCACCGGGCCTGCGTCTGCCCTTCCGTCGCGGCGATCGCCTCGCCGGACCTGCGCAGCAGTCCCGCCGCCTCGAACACGTCCGCGACCAGCAGGGCCATCTCGTCGGGCATGCCGCCCCGCCTCCTTCGATTGACAACATGATGTCAGTGCGTAAACCTGTTGTCAGTATACGAGGGAGAAACCATGAGCACCGCGATCACCACCCTGCAAGCCGCCCTGGAGCGCGCGGCGACCGTCCGCCCCCAGGTCGGCGGCTTCCCCTACCTCGCCGAGGCCCTGCGCCGGGCTGGCGTCACCCACTGCCGGATGGTCGTACCGTCGAACGCCATGCTGTACCTCACGGACGCCGGACCGGTCGCGGTCCAGGGCGAGCCGCTGGTCACGGGCATCGTCGACGTCATGCCGTTCGACCGCGAGGCCCTTATCGCCGCACTGCGCGCCGACCAGGCGGGGGAGACCACGTTCCCCGAGTTCGTGCGGGGCTGCTGGAAGGCCGGCATCGTCCGGTACGACGTCGACCTGAGCGCGCGGACGTGCACCTACTACGGCGCGGACGGCGACAGCTACGTCGAGGCCTACCCGGCCGTCGAGATCTGACGTTCCGACCCCGCAACGTAGCGGAGCGATTACGCTCGGCCGCAGGCCGAATCCGGCTCCGACCCGCGTTCGTATGGGGGTTACCGTCCCATGGTCCAGGCCCGCGACATCGATCCCAGCGCCTCGCCGCTGGACTACTACAGCTACGAGCTGCGCCGGCTGAGAGAAGAAGCGGGCCTCAAGCAGGCACAGCTCGGCGCGATCATCTTCTGCACGGGCTCCCTGATCGGCATGATCGAGAACGGCAAGCGGGTCCCGACACGGGACTTCTCGGAACGGGTGGACGCCGCCCTCGGCACGGATGGTCACTTCTCCCGCCTGGTCGGGCTGGTCCTGCGGAGCGTGCTCCCTACGTGGTTCCAGGCTTACGCGGAGATGGAGGCCCGGGCGGCGTACATCTCCGCCTATCAGCCTCAATTGGTTCACGGGCTGCTCCAGACGGAGGCGTACGCACGGGCCGTGCTGGCGAGCGGGCTGCCGGACCGGCTCGAAGAGCTGGTCGAGGCCCGAATGGAACGCCACCGCATCCTGCGCCGGGAGAAGCCGCCGATGGTCTGGGTGGTGCTCGACGAGGGAGTGCTCCACCGGGAGATCGGAGGCCGCCAGGCGATGCGCGAGCAACTCGCCCATCTGCTGAGCTTCCGTGAGAACCGGTGGGTGCAGATCCAGGTTCTCCCCAACCGGGCGGGTGAACACGCGGGTCTGATCGGGGCGTTCAATGCGATGCGGTTCGCCGACGACCCGGACCTGGTCTACACCGAGGACCTCATCTCGGGCCATACGACGGCCAACCCCGACACCGTCCGGGAAGCCGCCCTTCGTTACGCTCACTTGCAGGCTGCCGCACTCTCTGTCGAAGACTCGGCGGCGTTGATCACGCGGGTCATGGAGGAGCGTTATGCGGAGCAACCAGAACCCGACAGGTGCCATGTGGCGTAAGTCCAGCTACAGCGGGAACACCGGCGGCGACTGCGTCGAGTGCTCCCCGCTCGGCACCGCCGCCTGGCGCACGGCTTCGTGCGGCGGAACCACCGGAGGGGACGGACAGGTCGCGGTCCGGGACTCCAAGAACACCGACGGGCCGGTCTTCACGGTCACGGCAGCCGCGTTCACCACCTTCGTCCGGAGCCTCTGAACCGTATGCGGGGCTTCTTCGCGATCGGCGGGCGGACGCTGTCGTACCTGGACTTCGGCGGTCCGGGTGCGCCGCTTCTGGCCCTTCACGGGCACTACAACGAGGCGTCGGCGTTCGCACCCTTGGCCGAGGCGTTGGCGCCGCGCTGGAGGGTGATCGCGCTCGATCAGCGAGGGCACGGCGAGTCCGATCGTGCCGAGGGCTACGAGCGGGACGGCTACGTCGCGGATGTCGCCGCCTTCCACCGGCACCTGAACATCGGCCCGGTGCCGGTGCTGGGTCACTCGCTGGGCGGGGTGAACGCCTACCAGTACGCCGCCCGGCAGCCGGATCGGGTCAGTGCGCTGATCGTCGAAGACATCGGTGCGGTGGTGGACTGCGACTGGTCGTTCACCCTGGCCCTGCCCCGCCCGGTGCCGTCGCGCCAGGATCTGGTGGCCGCACTGGGTTCGGCCGCCGCCTATCTGGAGTGTTCCTTCCGTCGTACCGAGGACGACTGGGGATTCTCGTTCGACGTCGACGACACCGTGGCGTCCCAGAAGGCCCTGGGCGGCGACCACTGGCAGGACTGGACGGCGGTGGCGTGCCCCACCCTGCTGATCCGTGGAACGCGCAGCGATGAGCTGGCCGCCGACCACGCCAGGGAGATGATCACCCGTCGTGCCGGCCGGGCGCGTCTCGTCGAGCTGCCCGCCGGACATGTCGTGCACCACGACGCCCCGGCCCGGTTCGCCGCCGCCGTCGAGGAATTCCTGTCCGCTCCGGGCCGCTGACGGAACGGGGCGCGAGCCGCCCTCTCAGAGCCAGCCCTGCTGCGCCGCCTTCAGGCCGGCCTCGAAGCGGCTCGTCGCGTGGAGGCGTTCCATCAGCGCGGACATCTGACGCCGGACGGTGCGCAACGACACCCCGAGCCGCTTGGCCGCCGCCTCGTCGGTCATCCCCGACGCCAGCAGCTTGAGCAGTTCCAACTCGGTCGCCGTCGGCCGGGAGTCGCTGGGGCGCGGGCGGTCGGCTCCGAGCGGGACGGCGGAGTCCCACGTCTGCTCGAACAGGGTGACCAGCGAGGCCACGATGCCCGGCGCGCTCGTGCACAGGGCGCCCAGGCGGGAATGGGCGGGGTCGATCGGGACCACCGCCACCGCCCGGTCGAAGATCAGCAGGCGCGGCGGCAGGAGCGGACTGGTCCGCACCTGGCCGCCCTCCTCCGTCAGCCACCGGGCGTAGGCCAGCGTCGTCGGATCGTTGCGCGCGCTGTCCTGGTACACCGAGCGCATCTCGATGCCGCGAGCCAGTGCCCGTCGGTCCAGCGGCCGGGAGGAGTCCAGGCTCGCCTCCGACAGCGCGCCGCCCGGCAGGATCGCCAGGCATTCCCGCGTCAGCCCGTGCGCGAGCTGCTCCAGCCGGCTCTGGATGGCGTCCATGCCCACCAGCCGTTCCGCGCCGTCGACCTCGGTGTTCGGGCTGAGCTCCGCGAACTCGGAAACCACCTGCGCCGCGGCCGCCTTGCTGCGGGCCAGCTCCTGCTGCTGCCGGGCCAGTTCCTCCTCCTGACGGCGCAGCAGGAGTTCCAGACCCAGCTCGGGCCGTACCGCCCGCAGCGCACCGGGGCAGTCCCGGGACGGTCTGAGCAGGTCGAGATCGACGAGCCGGTCCAGACCGGCGCGGACCTGGGCCTCGGGGATGCCGAGGCGGGCGCTGAGCTCGGCGATCCCTCCCGACGGGTCCGCCAACATGCCCCGGTACACGGCTTCCACGTCGGCCCCGAGCCCCAGCGTCTGCAGCATCTCCCAGCCCCCCGGCGGTAGTTGGGCCACATCCGGCAAGCGCGGCCACCGCGATCGTAGGCGATGTCTGTCACCAAGGTGCCAGGCCTGTTGGTGCCGGCCGGAACCTCTTCTTCGCGGGGTCCGGGGGCAGCAGCATGGTGACCACCGGGACGGCGGGGACGGAAGTCCCCGACTCAGGCCAGAGCCGCAAGGACGATCCGGATCAGCGCGCAGCACACCGCACCGAACGCATCGCCCGACGCCTCGTGACCCTGGGAGAAGCCATGTCCCGCACCGCCCGCCTCGCCGCTGCCGCCGCCGTCCTCGCCGCCCTCTGCGCCGCTACGGTCATCACCGTCCCGGTGGTCTCCTCCGCAGGCAGCCACCACGTCAGCGCCTCCGCCGAGGACAGCATCAACTGGGACGCGGCGCCCGCGTCCGTCGAGGACAGCATCAACTGGGACGCGGCGCCCGCGTCCGTCGAGGACAGCATCAACTGGGACTAGCCGGCGTGCGCGTCATCCGGGCCTCCCTCGCAGGGCCTCGTACCGATCCGGACCAGGAGGGCGTGCTCGCGCTCGTCTCCGATCTGATCTGGGCCCACACGCCCGCGGCGCACGGACTGGAGCACCTGCGGACCAGAGCCGCCGCCGACGGCGTCCACGTCTACCTCTTCCTGCGGGCCGCCTCCGAAGCCGCGGCCCTCGCCCAGGCCCGCGCCATCCTCGACGGCGCCCGCGCCCCGCTGCGGGCGCACGGCTATCGCACCGCCGGGCCGCTCCCGTGACCGTTCCTCAGGAGAACGCAGTGACCACCACCCTCCGTCAGGCTGCCCGCACGAGCGCGGTCGTCGCCCTCTCCACCGTCATCGGCGCCGGACTGCTCACCGCCGCGTCCGTCGTCACCGCCCCGGCCGCACAGGCCGCGACCACGTGCGGCGGGACCGCCTCGATCTACGGCGTCCTTCCCGACGGCCGGCTCACCTTCAGCAGCATCACCCCGGCCACCGGCGCGCTGAAGAAGGTGCGGGTCGGCGCGGACCTGGGGTTCGAGCCCAAGGCGATGGCCACCCTCAACTTCAACACGATCCTGGTGACCGCCACGTCCGGGGCGCTCTACCGTCTCGACGTCCTCACCAACAACGAGTCCCTCGTCCTGGAACGCCCGCCCGTCAAGATCTTCGACAGCGGCTGGACCCACGACAAGCTCACCTACGACGGCCACGGCCACCTGTACGGCACGGCGGGCGGGGTCCTGCTCCAGTACCTGGTCTCCCAGCCCAAGCCGACCGGCTCGGCGCACATCGGTCAGCGCAAGGAGATAGGGACCGGCTTCGTCCTGAAGACCCTCACGGCCGCCGGGGACGACCGCCTGCTCGCCACCACCTCGGCGGGCGCCCTGTACTCCTACAAGATCAACAGTGACGGTTCCTGGGACCGCGACGACCTCAAGACCTCCGGCTGGTCCGGCTTCGACCAGGTCGTGTCGCCCGGCGGTGGTCTGTACTACGGCCGGATCGAGACCACGGGTGCCATGTACTGGTACAAGGACGCCGATCCGGCCGACGGCACCGGCGCCGACATCGCGTACCACAACGACACACCGGTCAACACCGGCGGTTGGACGCAGGAGCTCCTCTCCGCCCAGCCCGCGACTTTCAGCTGCACCACCACCGCGGACCCGCTCGACGGCAGGGACATCCCCGCGGTGAAGGCGGCCGGCCGCGACCTGATGAACAAGCACGACGGCGGCGCCTGGAACAGCACCACCCAGTGGAACTGCCTGGAGCAGCTCTGGGACAAGGAGAGCGGCTGGCGCTACTGGGCCGACAACCCGAACTCGACGGCCTACGGCATCCCCCAAGCCCTGCCCGGTTCCAAGATGGACGCCTTCGGCGACGACTGGCGCACCAACCCGGTCACCCAGATCAAGTGGGGCCTGTCCTACATCGACGGCCAGTACGACACGCCCTGCGGCGCCTGGAACCACTTCCTGAGCCACAACTGGTACTGAGCGGCCCCGAGTCACGCCCGCTCGCCTTCCCCCCTCACCTCCCCGGCCCGACGCGCGTACGTCAGGGCTGCCCAGAAACCGGAGACACCCATGTCCTCGTCGTCCCGCAAGCGCCGCTTCGCCGCCACCCTGGCCGTCGCCGCCACCACCCTCGGCATGGTCACCCTCAGCTCGACGGCCCCGGCCCAGGCCGCCGCGATCTGCGGCGGCAACGTGTCGGTCTACGGCACGCTCCCCGACGGCCGCCTCACCTACACGGCGATAGCCCCCAACACCGGCGACCGCGTCAAGACCCTGATCGGCGCGAACCTCGGCTTCACGCCCAAGGCGATGGCCACCCTCAACTTCAACACCGTCCTGGTGACGTCGACGGCCGGCGAGCTGTACCGCGTCGACATCCAGACCAACGACAGCGCCCTGGCCCTGGCCGGGGTCACCAAGATCTGGGACAGCGGCTGGACCTTCGACAAGCTGACCTACGACGGCGCCGGCCACCTCTACGGCACGGTCGCCGGCGAGCTGCACCGCTACAACGTCTCCCAGGCCAAGCCCAGCGGACCAGCCCACATCGCCAAGCACGCGGTGATCGACACGGGCTTCGTCCTCAAGACGCTCGCCGCCGCCGGCGACGACGTCCTGATCGCCAGTACGGCCGACGGCCGACTGCTCTCGTACCAGATCAACGGCGTCGGGGACTGGGAGAGCTCGGTGCTCAAGAGCTCCGGCTGGTCGGCGGTCGACAACCTCGTCTCACCCGGCGGCGGCCTCTACTACGGCCGTACGAACGGCGGGATGTACTGGTACCACGACGCCGACCCCACCGACGGCAAGGGCGACGACATCGCCTACCACCCCGCCGACCCGGTCGACGCGAGCGGCTGGACCCAGTCCCTGCTCTCCGCCTTCGCCAATGACTGCACCTACCAGCCGCCGGCCCCGCCCACCCCGACGCCCTCCACCAAGGGCGGGCAGATCGCCCGCAGCGAGATCATGAGCCGCGCCGTGAACTGGCTGAACCGCGACATCCCCTACAGCCAGAGCGCCTACGCGTCCGACCCGGACGGCGACCACACCTACCGCACCGACTGCTCGGGCTTCGTCTCCATGGCCTGGCACGCCGGCACCAGCTACACGACCCAGAGCCTGCCGGGCGTCGCCGCCACCATCTCCAAATCCGACCTCCAGCCCGGCGACGCGCTGAACACCCTGGACGGGCACGTGGTGCTCTTCGAGAAGTGGGTCGACAAGGCCGCGGGGAAGTTCTCGTACATCCACGAGGCCAACACGAACGACGACATGATGCGCGGCCAGGACTACCTCAACGGCGGCAGCGACGGCCGCATCGCGGGCCACGCCGCCTCGGGCTACGTCGCCCTGCGCTACGACAAGGTCGTGAACGGCTGACCGAGGGCGCCGGCCGCCCACGCACGGAAGGCCGGACCGCCGACGGGCGGTCCGGCCTCCTCGTGTCGGAACTAGAACTGGTACTGGCCCACCGTGATGAAGTACCGGAGCTCCTCCGGAGTGCTGCCGTTCAGGAGCCTCTGGCACTCCGCGTACAGCGCGTCGCTGATGCCCGGGCGGGCGAGGATGCGGACGACATCCACGCGGTCGTCCTCGGCCCGGGCCAGACGCAGGCCGGTCTTCAGGAAGGCGGTGCGGTCCGCCGGGGCGCCGTCGAGGGCCTTGTTCGCCTCGCGCTTGACGCCCTTTCCGGTGGCCGGGTTGGTGTGCAGGATCCGGAGGATGGCGACCTTGTTGTCCTCGTCCTGGGCCTTCGCGAGGCCGGTGGCGAGGAACGCGACGCGGTCGGCCGGGGTGCCGTCGAGGGCCTTGTTGATCTCACGGGTGACGCCCTTGCCGGGCTTGCCGGCGAGGATCCGGAGGATGGCGACCTTGTTGTCCTCGTCCTGGGCCTTCGCGAAGCCCGTGGTCAGGAACGCCACGCGGTCCTCGGGGGTGCCGCTGAGGGCCGCGTTCGCCGCGCGGATCACGCCCTTGCCGCTCGCCGGGTCCGCCAGGATCTTGGCGATGGCGGCCGCGTTCTCCGTGTCGGAGCCCGGCGTCGCGCTCGCCGGAGCCGTGACCGACGTCTTGGCCGGCGCGGCGGTGGCGAGGGCCGGGGTAGCGAGCAGCAGGGCCGGGGCCAGGGCTCCGGCGGTCAGGGCGAGCGCGGTACGGGTGAGCTGCATGGTGGTTTCCCCCACAGTCAGGATCTTGGTCAAGAACCTTTGGCCTGAAGATCGTTACAGGGGGGTTCGGGGCTGTCCAGCGAGGAAAGAGCCCCTGGAAGGCCGTGGAACAGCCAACCGGAACAGCTAGCAGGGGTGGTCCGCGCCCGGCCGGGTGCCGATCATCTCGGCGATCCGTTCCGGGGCCACCGCCCGGGAGTAGAGCCAGCCCTGACCCGTGTCGCAGCCCACGCGCCGCAGCCGTGCCGCCTGCCCGGCGGTCTCCACGCACTCCGCGGTCACCGTCAGCCCGAGGCGGTGCGCGAGCTGCACCAGGGCCTCGACGATGGTCTCGTCGGCCGGATTCGGGTGCGTGCCCTCCTCGTAGCGGAATCCACGGACGAAGGAACCGTCCAGTTTCAGAACTGATACAGGGAGCCTGCTGAGGTAGGCGAGGTTCGAGTAGCCGGTGCCGAAGTCGTCGATCGCGATCCGCACGCCCATGTCGCTGAGCGCCTGAAGGGCCTGCAGCGGGCGACCGGCCGAGCCCATCACGGCCGACTCGGTCAGCTCCAACTGCAGCAGCTGTGGGGCGAGGCCCGTCTCTGCCAGGATCTCCGCGACATCGCCCACGAGGTCGGAGTCCCAGACCTGGCGGACGGCGACATTCACGGACACGAAGACGGGGGCGTCGCTGGGCTGTTCGATCTGCCAGCGTCGGGCCTGCCGGCAGGCGGTCCGCAGGACCCACTGCCCCAACTGGACGATGGAACCGTCCTCTTCGGCGATCCCGATGAACCGATTCGGCGTGAGTGTGCCGAATTGTGGATGGTTCCAGCGCACCAGGGCCTCGACCCCGCGCACGGAGCCGCTCTCCAGGTCCACGAGCGGCTGGTACTCCAGCTCGAACTCGCCCCGTTCCACGGCCGGTCGGAGCGTGGAGGAGAGAGCCTGGCGGGTCATGCGATGCGCGTTGCGTTCCGGGTCGAACAGCGTCCAGCGGGCCTTGCCGTCCGCCTTGGCCCAGTACAGGGTCGTGTCGGCGGCCTGCATCAGCCCGGTCGCCGAGGTGCCGGCCGTCGCCCGCTCCACGACCCCGATCGAGGCGGAGACCGACAGCCGCTGCCCGGCCAGGTCGAAGGGTTCCTGTACGGCGGCCAGCACGCTCCGCGCCAGATCGGCGAGTTGTTCGGTGCCGGTGGAGTCCTCCACCAGCAGGGCGAACTCGTCGCCGCCCAGACGCGCGACCAGGTGCCCGCCGGTGCGCCCGTAGCCGGACTGGTCGGCGCACTGGGTCAGTCGGGCGGCGACGGCGGTCAGCAGCCGGTCGCCGACCCGGTGGCCGAGGGTGTCGTTGACGGCCTTGAACCCGTCGAGGTCCAGGTAGCACAGCCCGATCCGGCCGGTGCCGCCACCGTGTTCGTACGAGGAGGCCTCCAGGGCGGCGGAGAGCCGCTCGAAGAACAGCGCACGGTTGGGCAGACGGGTGACCGGGTCGTGCATCTGCAGGTGGCGCAGGCGGGCCTGGAGGTCGCGGCGGTCGCTGATGTCGGTCACCGACAGCAGGACGTCCCCGGTTCCGGGGACGGGTCCGAGGGTGACCTCGGTCCAGAGCGAGTGTCCGTCGGGATGTTTGAGGCGGCGGGTGCAGCGCAGTCGGGCCTGCCGGCCGCGGAGCACCTCCTGGTACGCGGCCCAGGTGCGGGCCTCGGCGGCCAGGTCCACCAGGTCGGCGGCGGACCGGTGCACGAGGGTGTGCGGTTCGCTGCCGAGCAGCCCGGCGAAGGCCTGGTTGGCGGCGACCACGTAGCCCTCGCGGTCGACGACGGCCATGGCGAGGTGGGCCGCGTTGAAGGCGGCCCGGTAGTCGCGCAGGTCGGAGTCGGCGCGGTACGACGACGCCGGCGTGGCCTGGCCGGCCGACGCCGACGGCACTACCGGCACTGCCGGGTGACGCTCCGTAATGGCCGATCGGATGCTGTCGGCCGCCGAACCGGTTCCTTCTGAGGTTCCGCTCACCGTTGGCTCCCGCAGTGTTCGTGAGTGTCCGCGCAGGAAAGTGTGCCGATCATAGAGGCTGTAGGGAGGCCCTATCCAGCGGCGCCACCGGTTGAGACGGTTCGGTTCGACGTGATGACGGATCGTCGACGCGCGACCGGGCGATCGTTTCTGCGCGGCTCTGAGCATGCGGGGGCTTCTGCTGATCTCAGGTGATCGGTCGTGACGTTCTGTAGGCAGGGGCGTGAAGTTCGAGGGTCACCGACTTGCCGTATTACTCACTCGTGTGGGGCAGCGGAACAGGGCATTAGTAAGACAATCGCCTCAAGGTGGATGAACAGGTACGAATCCACCACCGGAGGTCGATGTGGCGCGACAGCAGACACCCGGGGGAGTGGAACGCTCCCGCCTCCGACGTACCGCCGCGGGGCTCACCTCCCTGACGGCGCTCGCCGCCATGTCGCTCGTCGCCGGCCCCGCGGTGGCCGACTCCGGAGCCGGACCCTGTGCGCTGACCCGCACCTCGGCGCACCACTCCCTCGGCCTGGACACCTGGAACGGCGCCTACCCCAAGCCGGAGCGCACCCTCGACGCCGTGATGGTCTTCCTCTCCTTCCCCGACCACCACAGCACCCTGAAGACCGAGGAGATCGTCGGCGACTACTTCCCCGCCACCAGCGACTTCTTCGAGCAGGCCTCGTACGGGCGGTTCCGGCTGGCCCCGCACCCGCAGAAGCAGTGGATCCAGATGCCCAAGCCGTCGACCGCGTACGGCATAAAGCGGGACTGGGCGGCCGCCGACCGGGCGTCCTACCTCCGGGACGCGGTCGCCACCGCCGATGCCCAGGTGGACTTCCGCAAGTACGACGTCGTCTACTTCGTCGCCGACCCGGACGCACCCGGCGTGGACTCCGACGCCACCAAGGTCGTCAACTTCGAGCACCCGATCGTCGCGGACGGCACGGAACTGCGGAGGATCGTCACGGTCTTCGAGCGCCACCCGCCGGACCGCAACGTTCTCGCCCACGAGACCGGGCACGTCTTCGACCTGCCCGACCTCTACCACCGGCCCACGGACGGCAAGGGCGACTGGGACACCTACGTCGGCGACTGGGACGTCATGGGCAGCCAGTTCGGCATGGCCCCGGACCTCTTCGCCTGGCACAAGTGGAAGCTGGGCTGGCTGGACCCCGCCCAGGTGGACTGCGTGCAGACGGGGTCCTCGATGCACACCCTGCAGCCGCTGGCCCAGGCCCCGCCGAGCGGCGGTACGGGCGGGACCCGGCTCGCGGTGATCCGTACCGGCCCCGGCAGCGCGATCGCCGTCGAGGCGCGGGGCTCCGCCGGCAACGACGGGGACACCTGCACGGAGGGCGTCCTGGTCTACCGGGTGCGCAACGAGGCCTCGTCGGGCGGCGGCCCCATCGAGGTGCTGGACGCCCACCCGTCGACGGAGGCGTGCTGGGACCGCTCGGTGTACCCGCCGCTGGCGGACGCGCCGCTGGAGGTCGGCGAGACGTACACCGTCCCGGGGGAGCGGATCACCATCGAGGTGGCGGACCGCACCCGATCCGGCGCGTACACGGTGAAGATCACGACGTGAGCGTGGGCGTGTCGGGGGACGGACCGCGGCGCGCCCCGCCGGACGACGAAGAAGGCCCCCACTCGCGTGGAGGCCTTCTTCCGTCTGTGCGCCGCCAGGGACTCGAACCCCGGACCCGCTGATTAAGAGTCAGCTGCTCTAACCAACTGAGCTAGCGGCGCTTGGTGACGAGAGAGACATTAGCAGGAGGATCCGCGGAACGAAAAATCGATATCCCCAGGTCCGGTCGGTGCGGGGCTGCGGGCCGCCCGTACGAAGGCCCAGAGCAGGGCCTCCGGCCCGGGAAGCCAGGGCTCGCGCGCGTCCGGGGCCACGAGCCACCGGGACTGGCCGGGGGTGGCGGCCAGCGGCGGCACGGTGACGGCGTCGCCGCGGCCGTGACACAGCGGCGCCGGGGCGGTACGGGAACCTCCCCACTCCTCCCACGCCAACAGGGCGGGCAGCCGGTGCGCGGTGCCGGGCGTGGCGAACAGCAGCATCCGGCCGCGGTGCACGGCGACCGGCCCGGAGCCGGGGCCCTCGGCCCAGAGCAGGTCCAGGACGCGGCGCCCGAGGACGAGCGGGACGTTGACGACGTCGAACGGGTCCCCGCAGGGCAGCGTGGCGGGCAGCCCGGGCCGCGCCTCCCACACCGCGAGCGTGCGCCGGGGGTGGGCGGCCGCCGAGGCGAGCCAGGCGGCGCCCTGCGGGGTGACGTGGGTGGCGGGCGCGGTGCGGGCGTGGGCCGTCGTCAGCGTCGTCATATGCCAGGTGTACCCGCCGTAGCGATTTGGATGCCTGGAGTTACCGAAAACCGGGACGGGGAAGGTGTCGTTGGAGTATTTTGCGCACCGCCGGTCCGCCGCGTTCGGCGGTGCGCGCTCGACGGCCTAGGTGAGATCGGTGCCGGTGCCGCGCTGGAGCGTCTCGCCGAATTCGATCATCTTGAGGGCGTAGTCCTCGGTCCACTCGGCCTGTTCGGCGATCAGCGCCGGCGAGAGCCGGTCGAACCGGCGGGGATCCGCCAGCTGGGCCGCCGCCAGGGCCTGGAACTCCACCGCCCGCTCCTGCGCGGCCCGGAAGGCCAGCGTCAGCTCGGTCGCACGGGTCAGCAGCTCCCTCGGGTCCTCGATCGACTCCAGGTCGAAGAAGTGCTCCGGGTCCGCCACGGCCTCCGAGGGCTCGAAGAGCAGAGGCGCCGGCCGCAGCCGCCGCTCGGTCCGCTCGGGCTCTGCCATGCGTGTCCTCCTGCTGCGCGTGCGAAGTGATTCCGGGCCACCGTCCATTGTCCAACGCCACGCAAGACCCCTGCGCGACGGGCTGGAACACCCGTACGGCCGATGGGGCGCGCGAGCAGATCGGCGGGCTCGGTGACGGATGAGTCGCACGCGTGATCGACCGACGGCGACATCCGCGCCGATCCGCACCCCCGCCACCCGGTCGCGGGCGCCGACCGGGTGGCGGAGGCGGGTGGCGCCCGCGGCGGGGAGCCGGCTCGGACGGCTCAGACCGTGACGGCCTCGGTGGCGCGCCGCGCGGCCAGTTCGGCCACGTCGTCCAGGACCCCGGCGAGTTCGCCCGCGAGCGCCTCCGGGGCCTGGAAGCCCTCGGGCCCGAGCAGCTTGGGGATGCCCGGGATCGCGACGGAACGCTCGGCGGGCAGCATGCCGAGGCGGGTGAGGACCGGCAGCAGCATCTCGGCGGCCGGGACGCCGCCGGTGGGGCCGGCGCTGTAGCTGACGATGCCGACCGGCTTGCCCTTCCACTCGTTGTAGAGGAAGTCGATGGCGTTCTTGAAGGGGGCGGTGAAGCCGCCGTTGTACATCGGCAGGACGAAGAGGAAGGCGTCGGCCGAGTCGACCAGGGCGCTCCAGTCGCGGGTGTGCTGGTGCGCGTAGTTGCCGGTGGAGGCGTACTCGGGCTCGTCGAGGAAGGGCAGGGCGATCTCGGCGAGGTCGACGGAGGTGACGTCGAAGCCGCCCCGCTCGCGGGCCTGCTCGGTGACCCAGCGGGCGAGCGGACGGCCGGCGGAGGTCGGGCGGGTGGCGGCGGAGATGACGTGCAGGCGGGTCATGGTGGAGACTCCCCGTTCGGTGCGGTTGTTGATGTGTCACCTAATGAAATGCAGGATCTGAATGACATGTCAACCAGGTAAGTGATGTGTCACCGACCTGGCTAGAGTGGCGGACATGACCCCCGCACCGGAGCCAGGGCCTCGCTGGCTCACCGAGTCCGAACAGGACGCCTGGTACGCGTGGCGACGGATGTTCCCGCTGGTCAACGCCGAGATCGCGCGCGACCTCACGCAGGACAGCGGACTCTCCGAGGCCGATTACGACGTCCTCTCCGTGCTCGGCTCCACGGACGGCCACCGTATGCGCATCAGTGCGCTGGCCGAGCTCATGCGCTGGTCCCGCAGTCGGCTGTCCCATCAGCTCACCCGCATGGAGCAGCGCGGCGCCGTCCGCCGCGAGGAGGTGGCCACCGACGGCCGGGGCGCGGAGGTGGTCCTCACCGACGCCGGCGTCGCCCTGATCACGGAGGCGGCCCCGCTCCACGTGGAGTCGGTGCGCCGCCACCTGATCGACGCCCTGACGCCGGACCAGCTCCGCACCCTGGCCGAGGTCGGCGAGGTGCTCCGCGAGCGGCTGGGCGCCCGCCGTAAATCGTGAGCCGGCGAGGGCTCTCGCTCGCGGCGCCGCCGGGCCTCAGACGGTGAATCCGGAGATCCGTACGTGCGCGACGTCCCCGTCCTCGTGGTCGAGCTCGATGCGCACTCCGTCCGCGAGCCGGCGGCCGGCTTCGTCCTTGACGGGCGCGCGGCCCGGCAGCTGCGGGCTCGCGCACGCGTCGCTGTCCAGGCAGTCCAGGGAAAACTCCGCCTCGGGATAGGAGGTCCGCAGCCATGCCTCCGTCTCCTTCCGGGGCGCACGGAAGTCCAGCTCGTACGAGATGCTCAACCACTGGCCGGTGGTGCACTTCCGGTCGCGCGTCCCCGCGGGCAGCTCGGCGGCGCGGACGAACCGGGCCGCCTGGTCGCACGGCACGCCCAAGGTGCCGACGAAGGCCGCCGACACCTGGTACGCCCACCAGCCTCCGACGGCCAGTACGGCCGTCGTGCCGGTGATCACGAGCCACGTCGTGAGGCGCTTGCGTCGTACGGTCATCACTGAAGAACCCCCTGGTCACCATCACTTGAACATGTTCAAGGATGCGATCGGGAGGGTTCCTGGTTCCACATCCGCCCGAAGATCACGACGACGGGTTGAGGTGACGGGGCGACCGGGCCCCGGGCCTTCCCTACGGCCGCCAGGACACCCGATGCTCGGCCAGATGGGCCAGGACCGAGTGGTTCGCCTCCCAACCGTCCGGGAATTTGACCGTCACGCCCAACTGCACCGGCTCCGTGGACGGATGGTCGTCCAGCAACTCCGCGATGCCCGCCCGGGCCACCACCACGCACGCGTGCCGGTGCCGGGACGCCAGCACGCACAGCCGGCCCGTCTCCAGATGGAACGCCGTCGCGTCCGGGCGGCCCGACAGCGGGTGCAGGACCACCGTGAGGTCGTACTCGCGGCCCTGCAACCGGTTCGCGGTGTCCACCGTCACCCCCGTGACCCCCAGCACGGCCAACGCCGCGCGGACCGCGGCCGCCTGATCGCGATGAGCCGTACCCACCGCGATCCGGTCCGCCGTCAGCGGAGCCGGCGCCGGGGACTGCTCGTCCGAGGTCACCGCCCCGCGGTCCAACGCCCGGCGGACCACCAGGGCCACCGCCCGCACCGCCTCCGGGTCCGTACGCGGCGTGTGCCGCGCCGGCAGCTCCAGCAGGCCCCAACCCGCCTCCGCCGCCTCGTCCAGCACCCGATCCGGCCCCGACCCGTCCGACGGCACCCCGTACGTCAGCCGCCGCTCACCCGGGCCCGTACCGCTGCGGAACTGCGTGTACGGGTAGAAGGCGCGCGAGACCAGCGGCGCCGCCGTCGCCGGGAGCCGCCACGACACCGGCAGCCGGTGCTGCGGCAGCTGCGGATTGTGCGCCAGCAGCGTGCTCACCGCCGAAGCCGAAGGGTCGTAGGACAACCCCGCCCACTGCTCCGCACCCACCACGCTGAACGGATCCAACTGCCCCGGATCGCCAACGAACAGCGCCCGCTCGAACAGCCCGGCCACGGCCAACAGCGCGTCCGAACGCATCTGGTACGCCTCGTCGACGATGGCGTGCTCCCAAGGCTCCACATCCTTGACGAACGCCCACTTCGCCGCCGTGGAGATGGTGATCGGCAGCTCCGCCAGGTCCTTCGGCTTGGCCGACAACGTGACCGAGGGCAGCTCGCGCAGCGCCGGATCGTAGGCATCCCCGTCACTGCTGTGCAACCGGCCGACCTTCAACTCCGGGTCCTTGTCGGCGAGACGCAGCACCAGGTCGTCGACCTGCGCGTTGGTCTGCGCCACCACCATCAGCCGGCGGCCGGCCGCGGCCAGCTCCCGGGCCGCCCGGACCACGAGCGTCGACTTGCCCGCGCCCGGCGGCGAGTCGACGACCACACCCCGCTCGGTCCCGTGCAAGGTGTCGGCCAGGATCGCGGCGGTCGCCCGGGCGGCCGCCGCACCCGGGTCGAAGGAAGCGGTCGTGGTCACAGCAGGTCCTCGTCGGTCACGGAGTCGGGCAGGGGAAGGGCGCCGGCCGCCGATCCCGGCGGGCCGCCGTGCGTCCACGGGGTCTGCTCGGGCTCAGGAAGCTTCGGGCCGCCCCGCGCGTCGTGCTCGAAGAGCGTCCAGCACAGCCGATCACCCTTCTCCGGAACGGACCCCGGCTCCGGGTCCCGGCCGCGGCCCATCTTGTCGAGGAGCCGCAGCACCAGCCGCCCGTCCTCCTCGAAACGAACGAACTGCGCACTCTGCGGACGCCCGTCCAGCGAACGGAACACCTTCCCACCACCCTCGTCGGCGAGCTGCGGCCGGTCCTCCGTCACCACCGTCACCAACGGGCGCGGACTCGGCCGCTTCGACTCCGTCCACTCCATCACCACCTCGGTGACCTCACCGGCGAAAGCCTCGCCGGCGAACCGCCGACCCGCCATCACCAGCGGGTCGTCCAAGGCCTCCTGCGCGTCGAGCCGCACCTGCTCCGTCTCCCGCGTGGCCAGCTTCTGGGCCGCCGTCACCGCGTCGTCGCGGCGCGGCTGCGGCGGCTCGCCCGCCCGCACCCGGTCCCGGTGCCCCGTGTAGGACCAGCGGTCGCGCGTCCAGCGCTCCTCCGCGCGCTCGCCCGGCGGCAGGGCGCGCAGCAGGTCGATCGCCTCCCAGGTCCTCCTCCAGGTGCCCGACAGCTGGGACTCCACCAGCCGGCGCACCTCCCGCTCGGCCGCCCGGACATGCCGGTCGTCGTCCCCGAGCCCGGCCGCCAGGTCCGTACGCGCGGCGTCGTACCGGGCGATGGCCGGAGCCAGCAGCTTGTTGTCGAAGGCCGGGTCGGTCGCCGGACCGGCGGGCGGACACACCAACTGGCCGTCCCCGTCCCGACCCAGCTCGGCCCGGTGGGCCTCCTCGGCACCCGACCGGCCCTCGGGCGGAGCGATCCACCCCAGCAGCGCGCCCAGGTGCTGGTCCTCCAGATTGCTCTGGCCGGTGGCCCAGTGCCGGGACAGCAGGTCCGTCGCCGAGAGCAGCATCGAGGAACCGGGCACCCGCGAACGCTCGGCGAGATGCGTGAACCAGCGCCCGAGCAGCGGCACCTGCGAAGGCGCCGGATACGGATTCTCCGGATCCTCCTCGGCGGTGCGCCGGAAGCGCATCGAGCGCCCCAGCAGCCGTACGTACTCCACACCCGCCCGGCTCGGCACGATCAGCTGCGGCGCGTCCACGCACAGCTCGGTCTCCACCTTGACCCGCTTGCCCGTCTCCGGATCGGTCTCGCTGCGCTCCGCCGGCTCCACGACGTCCGCGTACGCGTCGATGTGCGCCAGCACCTCCACGGCCAGATCCGCGAGGAAGGCCCAACGGCGGTCCCGGTCGCGCGGCTGGGGTATCACGAACAGCCGCGGCTCGTGCCGATCGGTGCCCACCATCGCGCCGAGCGGGGCACCCGCCTCACCGGCCGTGGTCAGCGGCACGAAAACCATCGGGCGCTCGCTCAGATGGCGGTGCCGCACGGTCGCGAGCGGCTGGGCGCGCCCCGCGCGTACGGCCTCCAGCCGGGCCAGGGTGCTCAGCAGGGGCATGCGGGGGTCTCCGGGGAGGGGTGCGGCGGACGGACGGCGGCCGGCTCCAAGGCCTCGGCGCGCAGCCGGGCGGCCCGGTGCAGCGCGGCGGCGGTCGGATCCTCGGCACAGCCGGTCCCGGCGGCCGCAGCGAGGGCGGCCTCGACGGTGGTCAGCGCGCCCAGCTCACCGCGGACCGACCGGCCCAGCGCGGTGACCTGGTCGGCGGAACGGGCCCGGTCACGGCAGTGGAAGGCCAGCTCACACGCGGCCAGGCACTCGGGGGCGTAGGCGGCGTCCACCGCTGAGACGGCCTCCACGAGCTCCTCGGCGGTCCGGGTCGCCGGGTCGAAGCTGAGACCCTCGGGCAGCGCGGCGGCCAGCTCCTCGACGCGGGTCAGCCGATCCAGCTGGCGGCGGGTCACCGAGCGCTCGCGACGGATGTCGACGGGGGCGGCGGTGGGCAGGTTGGAGAAGTCCTTCGGGCAGACCAGCAGCACGGTGTGCCCCACCTCGGCGCCGGGCAGTTTCCCGGCGGTCCGCTCCAGGGCCAGTACGTAGACGGCGGCCTGCCGGGCGGCGGCGCCCACCTTCGCGGCGTCGGCGGCGCCGTCGATCATCGGGAACGACTTGATCTCCACGACGGTCCAGCGGCCGTCGGGATGGACGACGACGGCGTCGGGCTCCAGATAGGCCGGGGAACCGGCCACCTCCAGAGCCAGCATCGGATGGTCCAGCAGCGTCCAGTCCTTCGCCGACGTGGCCTCGCGCAGCGCGAGCGCGGTCCGGGCCGCACGGCCCTCGGGCCCGGCGGCGGTCAGATCGGGCACGCGGGCACCGGCACCGGGCGGCTCGGCGGCGGGCGCCAGATGCGCGTGCACCAGCCGCAGCAGCTCGGCCCCGCCGTCGCCCTTGACCTTGGCCTCGAAGGAGTTCCCGCGGACTATGGCGAACTGCGACTGCCCGAAGGCGGCGGGCGAGCCGAGCGCCGTGGCCAAGGCGGTCTTGTCCACACCGGCACCGTCGAGCAGAGCGCGTCTGCCACAGCCGGGATTGGCGGCGAGGGCCGCCAGTGCCCGGGCGTCGAGCGGACGGGGCGGCACGGCGGGGCCGCGCAGACCGGCGAGCCGCTGCCGCAGAGACGTCGGCTGCGCGGGGCTGCTGGGCGGGTAGGAGCTCACCCGCGGAAGTGTCCCATCCGCCACTGACAATCGTGGACGGAGTACGGAAACCGGTGGTGGGGACCGGTGCCCCGCGGTGCCCGGCTGTTGGATGATGGACGGAATCGACTCGACCGGGAGAACTCACATGGCCCCCCGCATCCTGCTGGCCCGCCACGGCCAGACGGCGTGGTCCCAGCTCGGCAAGCACACGGGACGCACGGACGTGCCGATGCTGGAGGAGGGCAGGCTGGGCGCGAAACTGCTCGGCGAGCGACTGGCCCGGGACCCCTGGCGGGGACTGCCGGGCGTCGAGGTCCGCACCAGCCCGCTGGTGCGGGCGAGCGAGAGCTGCGACCTGGCGGGCTTCGGGGCGCGGGCCGAGCCGTGGGACGCGCTGATGGAGTGGAACTACGGCGAGTACGAGGGCATGACCCCGGCCGAGATCCAGGCCGTGCGGCCGGGCTGGCTCATCTGGCG
This sequence comes from Streptomyces virginiae, assembly GCF_041432505.1. GTDB lineage: Bacteria > Actinomycetota > Actinomycetes > Streptomycetales > Streptomycetaceae > Streptomyces > Streptomyces virginiae_A. The sequence goes on along the minus strand of NZ_CP107871.1, from coordinate 3,402,464 downwards.
CGACGGGGTCCCGGGCGGCGAGTCCGTGGCGGACGTCGCGGCGCGGGCGGACGAGGTCGTGGCGTGGGCGCGGGCGGCGGAGCGGGACGTGCTGGTCTTCGCGCACGGCCACATCCTGCGCACGCTGGCCGCCCGCTGGCTGGGCTTCGAAGCCTCCTTCGGCGCCCGCATCCGCCTGGAGCCGACCTCCCTGTCGGTCCTGGGCTGGGCGTACGGCGCGCCGGCACTGGAACGCTGGAACGACACCGGTCACTTGGACGTGTAGTCCCGACGGTGTGCGGTTCGGCCCTGCCCCTTGCCGGGCGGGGCGCCTCAATCGCCGGCGAGGCTTGATGTGGCGGGCTTGTCGGTAGGGGGTCGGGGCGGGGGGCCGGGGCGGGGTGTCTCCTCGGCTCGCGCCTTACTGGCATGTCTCGGTTGTGGGGCGGGGTTGCGCGCTCGTCCTGCGGGGACACCCCGCCCCGTCCCCCCACCCCTCAGGCCGTCGTAGCCCACAGGGGGGCGGGAGTCGTGCTGTCGAAGCCCTGGCGTGGGGCGGGGACGCGCAGGAGGGTCCCCGCAGGACGAGGCGCGACCTGGGCCGCCTTGCCGAGACATGGCCGCACGCGCCGAGCCGAGGAGACCCTCGTGCGGGGCCCCGCACCACCCGCACCATCAAGCCCCGCCGGCGTTTGAGGCGCCGCCCCGGGCGCAGCCCGAGTCCAGCTGAACACCACCGAGCCGCCCGCAGGGCACCCGCAGGGCACCGCAAACGTCACACCGTGACATGGCGGGTCAGGAACGCCGCGACCCGAGGGGAGCGTTGGTGGGGGATGAGGGTTCCGGCCGTTTTCGCCAGCATCGAGCGGATGCGGGTGGACTGGACCTCGGCCAGGAGGTCCAGTACGCGGCCCCCCGCCCACGCGGCCTCGTCCGGGGCCCCCGCGCGGGCCAGGTCGCCGGCCAGTTCGGCGGTGTAGAGGGCCACGTTGCGGGCGAAGTGGGGGTCCTGCAGGTCGGCGGCGCGGCGGGCGTGTCGGGCCGCGCGGGCGTGCTCGCCGAGGGCGGACCAGCAGCGTGCTTCGAGGGATTCCAGTTCGGCCTGGCCGAAGAAGGACATCCACTCGGGGTCGGCGTCCGACTCGCCGCGGGAGAACTCCGTGTGCGCCCGGGCCAGCGCCTCCTCGCAGGCCTTGCGGTCGGCCAGTCCCGCCCAGCCGCCCGCCTCCCGCAGCGCGAGCAGGGACAGCAGTCGGGGGGAGCCGAGGGAGCGGGCGGCGCGGCGGCCCGCCTGGGCGGCGCGGACCGCCTCGCGGGAGCGGCCGCAGTCCCGGGCCAGGAAGGCCATGTTGCTGAAGGCGTGCGCTTCCAGGCCCGCGTCCCGCGCGACCCGGGCCGTCGCCAGGGCTTCGGCGTAGTGCGAGCGGGCGTCGTCGAAGCGGCCCGAGTCGTGGGCGAGCCAGCCGACCGAGACGGCCAGCTCGCCGGCGCCCGAGTGGAGCCGGTCCTCGGTGGACTGCCGGGTGGCTCCCGCGTCGAGCAGTGCGTAGGCGGTGCGCAGGGGTTCGGCGGCCCGCCGGTACAGGGCGTCGGCGCCGTGCCGGTCGTCCAGCAGGCGGATCTGGCGTACCGCGTCCTCGACGGCGGCGGCTTCGGACTCGCCGGCGCGGGAGGGGAGCCGGCGGGTGTCGCCGAGCAGGGTGAGGCTGAGCGTCGCGGCCGCCACGGTCGCGGAGCCGCCCGCCATGAACGCGCGACGCAGCACGTCGCTCTCCTTGGCACTGGAAGGGGATCGGTGGAGGGGGAGGGAGAGGGGAGCGCGTCGGCCCGAGCGGCCGCGGACGCTCTCGCGGGGGGAGAAGCCGAGGTCGGCCAGGGTGCGGCCGGGGAACATATGGAGGAAGACCCGCTCGTAGGCGTAGTTGGGGCAGCGGATCTCGCCGGACTCGACCCGGCCGATGTAGCGCGCGTCGCAGGAAACCGTTTCTCCGATTTCCTTCGCGGCCCGGCGTACCAGGGCCGCGAACTCGGCCGGGGAGTGCTGCCCGCGCAGTCGCCGGAAGGTGGAGTTGGGTGAGTGGGGGGACGCCGCCATGGACGTGACCTCTCTGGCAAGGAACGCAGTGCCGGTGCTGTGACGTGGGGGTCCGGCGCGCATGAACGTACCGCCAGCGAGGGGGTGTTCATGCAATGTTTGGCTACAAAACGGATATCTCACCCGCGATCCGCCATGAACTGCCATCCTTTGCGGGCTCTTGCCACCGCACCCGTTGACGTTCCCGTGCGTTGAACCCATGCGGATACGGATCGAGGAGGGGTTCCCTTGGTGGAGGGCGGCATGGAGAGCACTGGAACGAATACCGCGTCCGAGCTCGGCGCGGCCCCGGACCTGGACCTGGTGACCGTTCCCACGCGGCAGGGGCTGGAGGCGGTGGACATCATCCGCCGGGCCGCCAGTCAGGCCGGTGGGGTCGGGCCGGTTCTGCACGACGGGTCCGGCGACACCCTCGGCTTCCTCGTCCCGTCCGGTACGGCCGACGCGTGGGACCTGCCGGGCAGTGCGTGTACGCAGACCAACGGGCGCGGTGTGCGCTTCGGGGACGCCGCCTCGCCGGCCGCGGGCGCCACCGGCTGGCTGCTGCCGCCGGAGGCCGTCGGGCCGGTCACGGACCCGGACGTGCTGCGTGCGGCGCTGGGCGAGGCGGCCCGGCTGATCGAGGCCGCGGACAACTGCCGCTGACCGGTCACAATGGGGTGGTGGCAGGCAAGGACAGGAACAAGGGCAAGCAGCGCGGCCGGGGCGGCGCCGAGGCGGTCGTCGGGCAGGTGGACGGCGGCCGGGCGGAGCTGGAGCCGGACCGGGAGCGGGCCGATGCCTGGACCCTGCTGATCGACGGGGCCCCGCAGTCGCACGTGGACCTGGCCGATCCCGGGTACCTGGATTTCGCGTACCAGCGGCGGATCGGCCACCTGATCGACCTCGTCGCGCCCGCCCGGCAGCCCTTGAACGTGGTGCATCTGGGCGGCGGCGCCTTCACCCTGGCCCGTTACACCGCCGCCTCCCGGCCCCGCTCCACCCAGCAGGTGGTGGAGATCGACGCCGCCCTGGTGGCCTTCGTACGGGAACACCTGCCGCTGGATCCGCAGGCGCGGGTCCGGGTCCGGGCGGTGGACGCGCGGGCGGGTCTGGCGAAGGTTCCGGACGGCTGGGCGGACCTGGTGATCGCGGACGTGTTCAGCGGGGCGCGTACCCCGGCGCACCTGACGAGCGCCGAGTTCCTGGACGACGTACGCCGTGCCCTCGCGCCCACCGGGTGGTACGTGGCCAATCTGGCGGACGGTCCGCCGCTGACGCATCTGCGGGGCCAGATCGCGACGGCCGCGTCCCGCTTCGCGGAGCTGGCGCTGGCCGCCGATCCGGTGGTGTGGCGGGGGAAACGGTTCGGCAACGCGGTCCTGGTGGCGGCCGACCGGGAACTGCCCGTCGCGGAGTTCACCCGCCGGGTCGCGAGCGACCCGCACCCGGGCCGCGTCGAGCACGGCCGGGCCCTCGCGGACTTCGCGGGCGGCGCGGCCCCGGTCGCGGACGCCTCCGCGGTGGCCTCGCCGCAGCCGCCGCCCTCGGTCTTCCGGTAGCGGCTCCGCCGGTCAGGGGTCGACGAGTTCCACCATCGGCGGGTGGTCGTGCCAGGTGCAGAAGACCGACACCTCGCGGCCGTCCCGGGTGAAGGTGACCCGGATCCAGAAGTCCTGCTTCCAGACCTGCATCCGCCAACCGGCCGCCGGTGTGGCCGAGACCAGCTCGGCGGAGGACGCGCCCAGGGAGAAGACCACCCGGCCGCCGGACACCGGATAGGCCTGCACCTTGCCCGCGTCCGCCTCCTGGCCGTCGGGCCGCCGGTACGGGTCCGGACCGGCGGCCGGCTTCGAGGACTTCTCCGGAGAGGGCCCGGCGGTCGGCGACGCCTGCGGTGTGGGTGACTCCGAGGGCGACGGGGACGCGGACGGCGAGGGGGACGGGGACGCCTGCGCGCTGTGCGTCGACGAGGACAGGGGATGCGAGGTCAGGGGTACCGCGAGCGGTGGATCGTAGGCCGTTCCCGACATGACGGTGTGCACGCCCCACCACGACAGCGTCACCGCCGCGCCGGTCGCCAGCATCCAGGCCATGGCATGGAGAAGTCCTCGTCGCATCAGAGCACATACTGCACCACCCGCCCCAAGAGTGGCCCGACACCCCGCTGAGTCGCTCGGATGGACTACCGTGCGGGCCATGGCAAGTGTGCTCGTGGTCGAGGACGACCAGTTCGTACGTTCCGCCCTCATCCGGCACCTGACCGAGGCCTCGCACACCGTGCGGAGCGTCGGCACGGCCTTGGAGGCCCTGCGCGAGGTCGCGCACCACCGCTTCGACGTGGTCATCCTCGACCTCGGACTGCCCGACCTGGACGGGTCCGAGGCGCTCAAGATGCTGCGCGGCATCACCGACGTACCTGTGATCATCGCCACCGCGCGCGACGACGAGGCGGAGATCGTCCGGCTGCTCAACGACGGCGCCGACGACTACCTGACCAAACCCTTCTCCGTGGAGCACCTCTCCGCCCGGATGTCCGCCGTCCTGCGCCGGGCCCGCGCCGCCGCCGGCGCCGAGCCGCCCTCGCGGGTCCTGCGCGTCGGCGGTCTCGCCATCGACCCGCTGCGCCGCCAGGCCGAGCTCGACGGGGCCGTACTGGACCTCACCCGACGGGAGTTCGACCTGCTGGCCTTCCTCGCCGGGCGGCCCGGGGTGGTCGTGGCCCGGCGCGAACTGCTCGCCGAGGTCTGGCAGCAGTCGTACGGCGACGACCAGACCATCGACGTCCACCTGTCCTGGCTGCGCCGCAAGCTCGGCGAGACCGCCGCCCGGCCGCGCTACCTGCACACGCTGCGGGGGGTCGGGGTCAAGCTGGAGCCGCCCCGGTGAGCGCGCGATGAGATGGGCGCTCGTCAAGGTGTGCCTGGCGGTCACGGCCATGGTGGTCGTGGCCTTCGCCGTCCCCCTCGGCCTCGTCGTCCAGGAGATGGCCAGCGACCGGGCCTTCTCCAACGCCGAGCGGCAGGCCGCCAGCATCGGGCCGACGCTGTCCATCACCACCGACCCCGTGCAGCTGCAGAAGGCCGTGGAGTCCACGCAGATGGGCGCCGCCCGGCGGATGGCCGTCCACGTGCCCGCGATCGGCGACAGCCCGCGGGTGGACATCGGCCGGGGCCGGGCCGGCGAGCGCGCCGTCACGGAGACCCGCCGGATGGGACGGGCCACGACGGCGAAGGTCTCGGGCGGCGGCTCGGCACTGCTCCAGCCGACCGCGCTCGGGTCCGGGGACATCGCCGTGGTGGAGATCTTCGTACCGGAGAGCGAGGTCAGCAACGGCGTCGCGACGGCCTGGCTGGTGCTCGCGGGCGTCGGGCTGGCCCTGATCGTCGGCTCGGTCGGGGTTGCCGACCGGCTCGGCGCCCGGCTGGTCCGGCCGGCCGAACGGCTCGCGGACGCCGCCCACCAGCTCGGTGAGGGCAGGCTCGGCGCGCGGGTGCCCGAGGACGGGCCGAAGGAACTCCGGTCGGCGGCCGCCGCGTTCAACGCCATGGCGGACCAGGTCGTCGAGCTCCTCGCCAACGAGCGGGAACTGGCCGCCGACCTCTCGCACCGGCTGCGGACCCCACTGACCGTGCTGCGGCTCAACACGGCCTCGCTCGGCGACGGTCCGGCCGCCGAACAGACCCGGGCCGCCGTGGAGCAGCTGGAGCGCGAGGTCGACACGATCATCCGTACCGCCCGGGAGCAGCGCCCGGCCACCGGCCCCGGATCGGGGGCGGGCGCGGGCTGCGACGCCTCCGAGGTGATCCGCGACCGGATGGACTTCTGGTCGGCGCTCGCGGAGGACGAGGGCCGCGAGGTGCGGCTCGCGGGCGTGGACCGTACGGTACGGATCCCTGTGGCGCGGCCCGAACTCGCCGCGGCCCTCGACGCCATGCTCGGCAACGTCTTCCGGCACACCCCCGAGGGCACCCCCTTCTCGGTGGACGTCCACGACGCGGGCGACGCCGTCATCGTGCTCGTCTCGGACGCCGGCCCCGGCATCGCCGACCCGGACGCGGCCCTGCGCCGCGGCAACGACGGCGGCCGCGACGGGTCGACGGGACTGGGCCTGGACATCGTGCGGCGGGTCGCCGAGTCGACCGGCGGCGACGTGCGGCTGGGCCGCTCGGTGCTCGGCGGGACCGAGGTCCGGGTCTGGATCGGCCTGGACGGCCGGAGCCTGGGCGGCCCCGGCGCGGGGCGCGCCGGGCGCGGCCGACGCGGCAACCGACGTAACCGGGGGCGCGCCTAGCAGGCGCGATGTCGCCGTCTCGGTACGGTCCGCGGCATGGACACCCTCATCTTCGGCGGGCTCCTCGCCACGCTGGTCGCCCTGTACCGGGGCGCGTCCCGGACCGTCGTGCTCGGTGCGTGGTGGGCGGTGCTGATCGCCGTCACCCTGCTGACGGCCCACCACATCACCAGCGGTCTCGCGCTGAAGCTGAGCTACTGACCGTGGCCGCGACGATGCACAGCCTCGTGCCGGACGCCCCGCCGGAGAGCGGTCTGCTGGGCCGGGCCCAGTACTGGTTCGCCTGCTTCTTCGCCTTCGGCTGGACGTGTGTCGTCCTGGGCGGCCTCTACCACCAGTTCGGGCTGGGGCAGATCCCGTGCCCGCTGTGCGTCGCGCAGCGGATGTTCATGGTGCTGGCGGCCCTGGGCGCGGCGTACATCATCCGCGCGGCGCTGATCAGCGGCACCGTGACGGCCCGCGTCTACATGACGGGCTGGGGGATGTCGCTGGTCGCGGCGATCGGGGGCTCCTTCGCGTCCTGGCGGCAGACCACGCTGCACATCCTGCCGGGGGCCAAGGGGTACGGGAGCGAGGTGTTCGGCCTGCACCTGTACGTGTGGGCGTGGATCCTCTTCCAGCTCTCGGTGGTCGGCGTCGGTGTCGCCCTGGCCTTCGCCCATGTGACGGCCGACCGTGCGGTCCCGGCGGTCCGGCCGGGGGCCCTGCGGACGGCGGGCATGTGCGCGCTGTGGTTCCTGGGCATGGTGATCGCGGTGGACCTGCTGGCGGTGTTCCTGGAGGAGGGCCTCCACTGGTTCCTCCCGGACGCCCCGGACCGGTACCGGTTCTTCTACGATCTCGGGATCCTGGGTTGACCGGGCTTCGCGTGAAGGGACTTCCGCAGTGCGCTTCGCAGTCTTCGGCACCGGCACGGTGGGTCGTACGGTGGCCGCAAAGCTCGTCTCCCTGGGGCACGACGTACGCGTGGGCACCCGGGCCCCCGCCGCCACACTGGCCCGGACCGAACCGGCCGGTACCGGAGCCCCGGTCACTCCGTACGCCGTCTGGCAGGCCGAGCATCCCCGGGTGGGGCTCGCGACCTTCGCGGAGGCCGCCCGCTCGGCCGAGGTCCTCGTCAACGCCACCGGTGGTCGGGTCAGCGTCGACGTGCTGAGCTCGGTGGGCGCCGAGCACCTGGACGGCAAGGTGCTCATCGACCTCGCCAACCCGCTGGACTTCTCGGGCGGGTGGCCGCCCGTGCTCGACCCGGGCAACAGCGACAGCCTGGGCGAGCTGCTCCAGCGGACCTTCCCGGGCGTGCGGGTGGTCAAGACCCTGAACACCATGAACTGCGCGGTGATGGTCGACCCGGCCCGGGTGGCCGGCGACCACAACGTCTTCCTGTCCGGGGACGACGAGGAGGCCAAGGCGAGCGTGCGCGAGCTGCTGCGCTCCTTCGGGTGGCCGGAGGCGAACATCCTCGACCTCGGCGGGATCGGGACCGCGCGGGGTGTGGAGATGCTGCTGCCGATCTGGTTGTCGCTGACGGGGCGGCTGGGGCACGCCGACTTCAACTTCCACGTCCAGGGCGCCTGACGGCGCTCCGGGCCCCGGCCCGGACGGGGGCGCATATGTTGCCGCGCCCCCGGCCCGCGCGGAGGGTGGGCGTGACGGAAGGAGCCACGCATGAGAGTCATGCTCAGGGCGCACATGGACACGGCCGCCACCAACGAGGGCATCAAGACCGGCGCCCTGCCCCTGGCGATCACGACCCTGATGGAGCGGGTGAAGCCGGAGGCCGCCTACTTCGGCCTGCACGAGGGGGTGCGCTCCTGCTGGATGGTCTTCGACCTGCAGGACAGCGCGCAGATGCCGCCGCTGATGGAGGACCTGTTCCTGCAGTTCAACGCCGAGGTCGAGGTCGCTCCGGTGATGAACGCCGAGGAGCTGGCGAGGGGCCTGGCGGCGATGGGGAACCGGTCCTGAACCCGTCCTGAGCGGCCCCGCTACTGCACGCTGAACCCGTGCGGGTGGGACGGTTCGCGGGGGCAGGCGAAGACGTTCAGCTTGCTGTGGTTGCCGACGACGACCCCGGTCGGGCTCATCGGTCCGTCCTCCAGCGGGATCCAGCTCCTCCGGTCCGCCTGCCACTCGGTCGTCGCGACGGTCAGCAGCAGCTCCATCGGGCAGCCGCAGGCCTCGCAGTCCATGGTTCCGGGCCCGGTGAGGTTCCAGGCCGCGTGCCCGCCGACCTTCCAGCCCGGGGCGACGGACAGATCGCACTGGTAGGTCGGCAGCAAGGGCTCGCCGCCGTCCTCCCCCGCCTCCTCCTCGGCCTCGTAGGCGGCCTCCTCCTGGGCGTCCTCCCACTCCTCGACCGCCGCTCCCAGCTCCCCGGTGAGCAGCTCGATGTACGGGTACTCGGTGATCCGCTCCGGGTGCAGCACGCAGGGCTCGGGCAGGTACCCGTCGAAGCCGACGGCTCCCGGCGCCGGTAGATCGGCCGTCGGCTCGCGGACCTCGGCCGCCCGCCGCCACCGCAGATGCGTGTACATGCCGTATCCGGTGGGCCCGTGGGCGTCGAAGGGGCACCAGAACACCTGCAGCAGATCGCAGCCGTCCGGGCCGGCCGGCAGGTCCGGCACGTCCCGGGCGTGGAGCTGGGCCAGGGCGACCAGCGGCAGCGGTCCCGGTCCGGGGGCGCGCCGGTGCGGGGTCGTGCACACCGGCCAGGGCTCGTCGGCGGGCCACAGCATCGGCCCTCCTACGTGGCTGTCGTGCGGGCCGGGCGTGCCGGGGCGCGGGTGCAGCCGGGTCGCGGTGCGGCGGTGGGCGGCCAGGTCCGGGAAGAGGGACTCCACGTCCAGGGGGCGCGGGGGCGTGGTGCGGCCGGGTCGGTGGTCACTCGCGCGCATCGTCGTCTCCGGTGGTGGGGCTCTCGGCGAGGGAGTCGATCCAGCGTTCCAGGCGGCGGGCTTCGACGGTCATCAGGTCAGGGTCGCGGAAGGTGTTGGTGAGCAGCGAGATGCCCTGGTAGGAGGCGATCAGGGCGACCGCCGGCTCGCGGGCGTCGGGGTGGCCCATCGCGCGGAACTGCTGCTCGACCCAGTCGAGGAGGGCCCGCATGACGGTGGCGATCGACCGGTCGAGTCCGTCGGCGCGCTTGTCGAGTTCGGAGGCGAGGGTGCCGGTGGGGCAGCCGTACCTGGCGGTGAGCTCGCGCCGTTCGACCCAGCCGGCCAGCAGGGCCTTCAACCGGTCGGCGGGGGTGGGGAGTTCGTCGAGCGCGGCGATCATCGCCCGGAGGTTCTCGGCGTGCGCGTCGATCGCGGCCTCGACGAGATCGTCCTTGGTCTTGAAGTAGTAGTAGACGTTGCCCACCGGGACCTCGGCCGCCTGGGCGATGTCCGCGAGCGTGGTCTGGGCGACGCCCTGGGCGTGCAGGACCTGCGCCGCGGCGGTCGCCAGCCGCTCCCGCTTGCCGGACGTCCGCCGGACCTTCTTTGAGTCAGTCACCTGACTGACTCTAGACGAGTGATCGCGAGGGGGCTATGGTCGTGAGTAAGTCAGCCGACTAACTCACCAAGGGGAACATCATGATCGTCGTCACGGGTGCGACCGGGAACGTGGGACAGGAACTCGTACGGATCCTCGTGGACCGAGGCGAGCGCGTCACCGCCGTCTCCCGACGGCCGGCGCACATGCCAGAAGGGGCCCGCCACCACCAGGGCGACCTCGCCGACCCGCAGAGCCTCGGCCCCGCGCTCGAAGGGGCCGACGCGCTGTTCCTGCTCGTCGCCGGCGAGGACCCGCGGGGCATCCTGGAGCGGGCCGCGACCGCGGGGATCCGCCGGGTCGTCCTGCTCTCGTCCCAGGGCGTCGGGACCCGCCCGGAGGTGTACGCCCACCCCGCGCGGTTCGAGGACGCCGTCCGCCGCAGCGGCCTGGAGTGGACGATCCTGCGCTCCGGCGGCCTCGACTCCAACGCCTACGCCTGGGCCGAGAGCATCCGTACCCACCGCACGGCCGCCGCGCCGTTCGGCGACGTCGGGCTCCCGACCGTCGACCCGGCCGACATCGCCGAGGTCGCGGCCGTGGCCCTGCGCGAGCCGGGCCACGCGGGCCGGACCTACGAGCTCAACGGGCCCGCCCCGGTCACCCCGAGGGAGCGGGCCGAGGCGATCGGCGCGGCCCTGGGCGAGCCCGTCCGCTTCGTCGAACAGACCCGGGAGGAGGCCCGCGCCCAGATGCTGACCTTCATGCCCGAGCCGGTCGTGGAGGGCACCCTCGCGATCCTCGGCGAACCCCTGCCCGCCGAACAGGAGCCGAGCCCCGCCGTGCGCGAGATCCTCGGCCGGGCGCCGCGCCCCTTCGCGGACTGGGCTGCCCGCTCGGCCCCGGCCTTCCGCTAGCCCAACCCGTCCAGGCCGGTCTCCTCCCCGTAGGTGAGGAAGCTCCCCTTGCGGGCCAGGCGGGCGTACCAGTGGGCGCTGGAGCGGGGGGTGCGGGCCTGGGTCTCGTAGTCGACCTGCACGATGCCGAAGCGCTTGCTGTACCCGTAGGACCACTCGAAGTTGTCCATCAGCGACCACAGGAAGTAGCCCTCCACCGGGGCGCCGTCCGCCAAGGCGCGGTGGACGGAGGAGAGATGGGCCTCCAGATAGCCGATGCGCTGCGGGTCGTGCAGGTCCGGGGCGTACGCGGCGCCGTTCTCGGTGACCAGCAACGGCAGCCCGGGCGCCTCCCGGGTGAAGCCCATCAGCAGGTCGTACAGGCCGGTGGGGTCGATCGACCAGCCCATGTCGGTCCGCTCGCCCGGAGGTTGGTGGAAGGCGACCGAATCCGCCGCGGGCCAGGGGGAGTGCGCCGTGGCCCCGTGCCCGTCGGCGCGCGGGCCGGCCCCGTCGGGGGCGGCCGAGACCACCGCCGGGGTGTAGTAGTTCACCCCCAGGAAGTCCAGCGGCTGGTGGATCAGCGCCTCGTCGCCGTGGCGGACGAAGGACCAGTCCGTCACGGAGGCGGTGTCCGCGAGCAGGTCCTGCGGGTAGGCCCCGTGCAGCAGCGGGCCGGTGAACACCCGGTTGGCCAGCGCGTCGATCCGGCGGGCCGCGTCCGCGTCGGCCGCCGAGCCGGTCAGCGGCCGCACCGCGCTGGGGTTGAGCGCGATACCGGCCCGGGCCCCGGCCGGCAGGGTCGCCGCGGCCAGTCCGTGGGCCAGGTTGAGGTGGTGGGCGGCGCGCAGCGAATCGGCGGGGGAGGTGCGGCCGGGCGCGTGCACCCCCGAGGCGTAGCCGAGGAAGGCGCTGCACCAGGGCTCGTTGAGGGTGGTCCAGAGGTCCACCCGGTCGGCCAGCGCCGCCGTGACCTGCTCGGCGTACCGGGCGAAGGCATAGGCCGTCTCCCGCTCGGGCCAACCGCCCGCGCTCTCCAGCTCCTGCGGCAGGTCCCAGTGGTACAGGGTCACGCAGGGCCGGATCCCGTACGAGAGCAGCTCGTCGACCAGTGCGTCGTAGAAGCCGATCCCGCCGGCGAGGACCCGTGGCCAGGACACCGAGAACCGGTAGGCGCCGAGCCCGAGCGAGGCCATCAGGCGGACGTCCTCCCGCCACAGCCGGTGGTGGTCGACGGCGACGTCGCCCGTGTCGCCGCCGTGCACCTTGCCCGGCGTACGGCAGAAGGTGTCCCAGATGGACGGCCCGCGCAGGCTCGCGGCCCCCTCGATCTGGAAGGCCGCCGTGGCCGTTCCCCACAGGAACCCGTCGGGGAAGCGCAGTTCCCGCGCGCCGGCGTCCGTGTGCGGGTCCGCGCCGCCGGCTTCGACGTTCGTGTTCGTGTGCGTCATCCCTTGACCGCTCCTTGCATGATGCCGCCGACGATCTGCCGGCCGAAGACGAGGAACACCAGCAGCAGCGGGAGCGTGCCCAGCAGCGCACCCGCCATGATCACCGACTGGTCGGGGATGTAACCCCGGCCCAGTCCGGTCAGAGCCACCTGCACCGTCGGGCTGCCGTTCTGCGTCAGCGCGACGATCGGCCAGAAGAAGTCGTTCCAGGCCATGACGAAGGTCAGCATCCCCAGCACGGCCATCGCGGGCCGGGCGGCCGGGAACACCACGTGCCACAGCACCCGCAGCGAACTCGCCCCGTCCGTGCGCGCCGCTTCCACCAGCTCCATCGGCAGCGCGTGCACCAGGTACTGGCGCATGAAGAAGACCCCGAACGCACCCACCAGCGTCGGCAGGATCACCGCCTGGAGCCGGTCGGTCCACGACAGCTTCGCGATCAGCATGTACAGCGGCACCACGCTCAGCTGCGGCGGGATCAGCATCGTCGCGATCACCAGCGCCAGCAGCGGCCGACTGCCGCGGAAGCGCAGCTTGGCGAAGGCGAACCCGGCGAGGGTGGAGAAGAACACGGTGCCCGCGGCGACCGTGCCCGCCACGATCACCGTGTTCAGCAGGGCGGTGCCCATGTTGGCGTCGGTCCACGCGACCTGGAGGTTGCGTCCCAGATTCCCGCCGAACCAGAACGGCGGCGGGGTCTGCGCCAGTCGCGTATTGCTCCGGGAGGCCGCGATCGCCGTCCACACCAGGGGGAAGAGCGAGCCGGCCGTGAACAGGGCCAGCACCACGTACGTGAGCCGGCCCGCGCGCAGTGCCCTCATCGGGTCTCCTTCCGTCCGCGCAGCAGCCGCGCCGCCCCGGCGATCAGCAGCAGGATCAGGAACATCGCCCACGCGATCGCCGAGGCCCGCCCGAGGTGCAGGTTCACCCAGCCCTGCTCGTACAGGTACAGCCCGAGCGTCTGGAACTGGTGGTCGGAGCCGCCCGTCGCGCCCGCCCCGCCGTTGAACAGCAGCGGCTCGCCGAACAGTTGGGTCGCCCCGATCGTCGACACCACACAGGTGAAGAAGATCGTCGGCCGCAGCGAGGGCACCGTGACGTGCAGGAACTGCTGGAAGCGCGAGGCCCCGTCCAGCGCGGCGGACTCGTACAGCTCCGCCGGCACGGCCTGCATGGCCGCCAGGTAGATCAGCGCGTTGTAGCCGGTCCACCGCCAGATCACGATGGTGGAGACCGCGAACTGGGAGGCGAAGGTGCCGTTCTGCCAGTCGACCGCGTCGAAACCGACCGTCGACAGCGCCCAGTTGACCATCCCGTAGTCCCGGCCGAAGAGCAGCACGAAGACGAGCGTGGCCGCCGCCACCGAGGTCGCGTACGGGGTGAGCACCGCGACCCGGAAGAAGGCGGAGCCCCGCAGCCGGTAGTTGAGCAGATGGGCCAGGCCCAGCGCGATCGCCAGCTGCGGCACCGTGGACAGCAACCCGATGGTCACCGTGTTGCGGAGCGCGTTCCAGAAGAACTCGTCGTCCCACAGCCGGGTGAAGTTGCGCAGCCCCACCCACGTCATGCTGTCGGGATCGGTCAGCTCCACCTGGTGCAGCGAGGCCCAGCCCGTGTAGAGCAGCGGGAACAGTCCGAAGGCGGCGAAGAAGAGGAAGAAGGGCGCCACGAAGGCGTACGGGCTCCAGCGCAGGTCCCAGCGGTAGCGGCGCGAGCGCCACACCTGGCCCGGCCGGCTCCGGCCGCCCCCTTCCGCCGCCGGCCGCTCCGGGCCGACGGCGGAAGGGGACAGGACAGCCGTCTCGTCCGTCACCGGTGCCTCACTGGTCCAAGGCGTTGTCGATCGCCTTCACCGCGGCCTCCCAGCCCTCCTGCGGGCTGCGGCCCTTCTGGTCGACCTGGAGCATCCCGATGTCCGCCAGGTTCTGCGCGATCACCAGGTCCTTCGGGCCTACCGCCGCCACCGGCACGGCCTCGGCCGCCTTCGCGAAGATCTCGCCGATCGGCGCGCCGCCGAAGTACGCGTGCTGCGCGCCCGACACGGTCGGCAGCTTGTACGCGGCGCTCGCGCTCGGGAAACTTCCCCGCTTCTCGAAGAGCTTCGCCTGCTGCGCCGGGGCCGTCAGCCAGGCCGCCAGCTTCGCGGCCGCCTCGGCCTGCTTGCCCGCCTTCGGCACCACCAGGAAGGACCCGCCCCAGTTGCTGGGCTTCGGCGCCTGCGCCACGTCCCACTTGTCCTTGCCCGCCGGGCCCGCCTTGTCCTGGATGTAGCCGAGCATCCAGGCCGGGCAGGAGATGGTGGCGAAGTTGCCGTTGGAGAAGCCCTGGTCCCAGGCCGGGGTGAACTGCTGCAGCTTGGCGCTCAGCCCGTCGGTGGCGAAGGAGGCCGCCAGGTCGAAGGCCCCGCGCACCGCCGGGTTGGTCTTGTAGACGACCTTGCCCTGGTCGTCGTAGAACCGCTGGGCGCTGCTGCCGGTCACCGCCGCCATCACACCCGACGCCGAGTCCACGAAGGCCTTCCCCTCGCCGGCCTTCGCCTTGTACGTCCGGCCCACCTCCAGGTACTTGTTCCAGTCGCCCGCCCACAGCGCCCCGACCGCCGCCCGGTCGCTGGGCAGCCCGGCCGCCTCGAAGAGGTCCTTGCGGTAGCAGATGCCCTGCGGGCCGATGTCCGTACCGAGGCCGACCGTGGCCCCGCCCTTGGCCGCGCTCGCCGTGCCCTGGGCCCACTTCCAGGGCAGGTAGGCGGCCTTGTCCACGCCGGGGGCCTTGCCCAGGTCCACCAGCTTGTCGGCCTGGGTGGCGGTGATCTCGGCGATGTTGTTGACCTCGACGGCCTGGATGTCGGCGAGCCCGCTGCCCGTGCCCAGGTGGGTGAGGAGCTGGGGGTAGTAGTTCTCGTTCCGCTCGATGGAGGTCTGCTCGATGCGGATCCCGGGATTCTGCGCCATGTACTCGTCGTAGAGCCCGGCCTCCTTGAGGCCGAAGGCCCCGAAGACGCCGACGGTGAGGGTGGTCGTGGCGCCGCCGGAGGCGCCGGAGGTCGGGGCGCCCTTCCCGGAGTCCTCCTCGGGGTCCTGGGCGCACCCCGCGAGCAACAGGGCGGCCGCCCCGAGCGCGGTGACGGTCATGAGGGTTCTTCGGGCTCGGGCTCGGGTTGGGACGCTCATGGGCTTCCTCCCTGAAGGACGGAACGTGCCAGGTGTCGTGTGACACAGTGTGGGAGCGCTCCCACAGTCGTCAAGAGGTAGATTCACAACCGGGAGGAAGTCATGAACGGGCACGGGCGCAGTGGGGGACGACCGACCCTGGAGGAGGTCGCGGCGCGCGCCGGAGTCGGGCGCGGCACGGCCTCCCGGGTGATCAACGGATCCTCCAAGGTCAGCGAGCACACCAGGGTCGCCGTCGAGGCGGCCGTGGCCGAGCTGGGGTACGTACCGAACCGCGCCGCGCGGGCCCTCGCGGCCAACCGCACGGACGCCATCGCCCTGGTGATCCCCGAGCCCGAGGCCCGCTTCTTCGCCGAGCCCTACTTCTCCGAAGTGGTCCGCGGGGTCGGCGCCGAGCTCGCCGACACCGAGGTCCAGCTCGTCCTCACCCTGGCGGGCAGCGACCGGGAGCGCCGCCGCCTCGCCCAGTACCTGTCCGGGCACCGCGTCGACGGGGTGCTGCTCGTCTCCGTCCACGCCGGGGACCCGCTGCCGGAGCTGCTGGCCGAGCTGGGCATCCCGACGGTGATCAGCGGGCGCCGGTCCGCCGGCGAGACCCTGCCCTGCGTGGACTCCGACAACCTGGCGGGCGCTGCCGAGGCCGTACGCCACCTCCTCGACCGGGGTCGGCGCACCATCGCCACGATCACCGGCCCGCTGGACGTGTACGGGGCCCAGTGCCGCCTCGACGGCTACCGGCAGGCCCTGGCGGCCGCCGGTCGTCCCGTCGACGAGCGGTTGATCGCGGTCGGCGACTTCACCGAGGAGGGTGGCCGGCGGGCCATGCGCGAGCTGCTGGAGCGCCACCCCGGACTCGACGCGGTCTTCGCCGCCTCGGACGTCATGGCGGCGGGCGCCGGGCGGGAGCTGCGCGCGGCCGGCCGCCGGATTCCGCAGGACGTGGCGCTGGTCGGCTTCGACGACTCGGTGGTGGCCCGGCACATGGACCCGCCGCTGACCAGCGTGCGGCAGCCGATCGAGGAGATGGGGCGGACCATGACGCGGATGCTGCTGGGGAGGATCGCCGGGGAGGCGGGCGAGGCGGCAGCCGTGCTGCCGAACCGGCTGGTGGTTCGGGAGTCGTCCTGACGGGCCGGGCCGGGACTGGCGGGGCCGGGCGGGTCCGCCCGGCGGCAGGTCCCGCTCATGCAGAAGGCCCCGGTCCGCTTTCGCGAACCGGGGCCTTCCCGCAGGGTGAGTGACGGGACTTGAACCCGCGGCCACCTGGACCACAACCAGGTGCTCTACCAACTGAGCTACACCCACCATGTCCGGTCGGAAAACCGACCGGCCGAAGAAAAGGGTACAGGGTCCAGGAGGGTGCTCGCTCCACCCTTTTCCCGCACCCCCCTCCGGAGGCTCGGAGCGGGGCGCTACGCGCCCGGCGCCGTGTGCTTGGCCGCGATGCCGCGGGCCGTGTCCGAGTCGGGCCCGGGCTGCGGCACGAAGACCGCTTCCCGGTAGTAGCGCAGCTCGGTGATGGAGTCCTTGATGTCCGCCAGCGCCCGGTGGTTGCCGTTCTTCGGCGGGCTGTTGAAGTACGCCCGCGGGTACCAGCGGCGCGCCAGCTCCTTGACCGAGGACACGTCCACGATCCGGTAGTGCAGGTAGCTCTCCAGTGCGGCCATGTCGCGCAGCAGGAAGCCGCGGTCGGTGCCGACCGAGTTTCCGCAGAGCGGCGCCTTGCGGGGTTCCTTCACGTGCTCCCGCACGTAGGCCAGGACCTGGGCCTCGGCGTCCGCGAGGGTGGTCCCGCCGGCCAGCTCGTCGAGCAGGCCGGAGGCGGTGTGCATCTCGCGGACCACATCGGGCATGGTCTCCAGGGCGGCGTCCGGCGGGCGGATCACGATGTCCACGCCTTCGCCGAGCACGTTGAGCTCCGAGTCGGTGACCAGTGCGGCCACCTCGATAAGTGCGTCGTCCGTCAACGAGAGCCCGGTCATCTCGCAGTCGATCCACACCATGCGATCGTTCATGTGTCCCACCTTATGCGGTCCCCCGGGGCGCGGACCGCATATGCGGAAGGTCCCCCATCGGCGGTGGCCGATGGAGGACCCTCGTGCGTCGTACTCAGTGCGCGGTCAGGCGTGTTCCCGCATGACCCGGCCCGGAGCATAGAGCTCCGTCACCGTGGGACCCGACGCGGCCAGTGCCGCCGCCGCCCGGTGGGGCTGCGGAGTGCGCTGGTGCGGAACCGGACCCGCGTTGATCTCGGCCACCTGTGCCACGTCGGCCTGCGGCCGGCGTGCCCGGTAGGCGGAGCGGTAGGCGGCCGGGGAGGACCCCAGCTGCCGCCGGAAGTGACCCCGCAGCGCGACCGGCGAGCGGAACCCGCAGCGTCCGGCGACCTCGTCGACCGAGTAGTCGGAGGTCTCCAGCAGCCGCTGTGCCTGGAGCACCCGCTGGGTGATCAGCCACTGGAGCGGGGCGCTGCCCGTGAGCGAGCGGAACCGCCGGTCGAAGGTGCGCCTGCTCATGTAGGCGCGGGCGGCCAGCGTCTCCACGTCGAACTGCTCGTGGAGGTGTTCCAGTGCCCAGGCGACGACCTCGGCCAGCGGGTCGGCGCCGATCTCCTCCGGCAGCGACCGGTCGAGATAGCGTTCCTGGCCGCCGGTCCGGCGCGGCGGCACGACGAGCCTGCGGGCCAGGGCCCCGGCCGCCTCGCTGCCGTGGTCCGTGCGCACGATGTGCAGGCACAGGTCGATTCCGGCCGCCGTGCCGGCGGACGTGAGCACGTCGCCGTCGTCGACGAACAGTTCGCGCGGATCGACATGGACGGACGGGTACCGCTTGGCCAGCGTCGGCGCGTACATCCAGTGCGTCGTCGCGGGCCGGCCGTCCAGCAGACCGGCGGCGGCGAGCACGAAGGCTCCCGTGCACAGTCCGACGATCCGGGCCCCCTCCTCGTGCGCCAGACGCAGTGCGTCGAGCGCCTCGGGCGGCGGCGGTGAAGTGATGGAGCGCCAGGCGGGAACGACGACCGTTCCTGCCCGGGCGATCGCCTCCAACCCGTACGGCGCGGTCAGTTCGAGTCCGCCGGTGGTCCTGAGCGGACCGTCCTCACCGGCGCACACGAGCAATCGATAGCGTGGAACTCCCGCGTCCTGCCGGTCAATGCCGAACACGGAAAGTGGAATGGAGCTCTCGAAGATCGGTCCGCCGCTGAAGAGCAGCACCGCGACGATCTCCCTGCGGCGACGCCCCGCGAGCTTCCGGCCGGCGTCTGCTGTGACGACGGCGGTGGAATCCTGGCTCATGGCGCTAAGCCCCCCTTGGGTGTCGCGACTCCTTGGTCTGGTCGCACCTGCACGTTTCCCCTCGGCCTTGCACGTGGATCCCCCGCCGTAAATACATGATCGAATCTACTGCGTCCCGTGGTGTCGGCGTGACAAGTTCAGCACGCAGCGCTATGTCGACTTCTCAACTTGGCGAAAAGCATTCGATCAGTAAGCGTTCCACTCCGCTACCCGAACGGGAAGCGTGGTCCCCGGCCATGGCCAGTACCTGTAGGGCCGGAACGCCCCCCGGGGTCTGTCGTCGCTGGTGGTGAGGGGGGCGGTGGGACATTCCGGCAAGGAGGGCACCCTGCCGGGAAGTTGGCTGAAAACATGCGTGTGTGGGTGTGCGAATGAGTCAGTCCTGCGGGGAGAGGGGGCCGGAGCCCCGGCAACCGCGGCGGTTCCCGGCGCCCGCGCGCGAGCGCCGACCGCGGTGGGCCGGTGGAAGCGACTCCTCCGCCCGCACCCGGGCCGCGGCCCGCTGGTTCTTCTCCGAGTGGCGCAGCAGGATCCGGCACGCGGCCGTGACGGCGAGCAGGCCGAGGGTGGCGACGGCGGCCCCGCCGTAGGAGGTTCCGTAGACGACGAGGACCACGGGGACGAGCAGGCAACTGAAGGCGGCCCAGCGCACGACGTCACCCGCCGGGTCGTCGTGGGGGTGCCCGGCGGAACGCACGGACGGGTGAAGGGCGGAGCGGGCGGACGGCGTGAAGTGCGGGGCGGGGTCGGCGTTCTGGCGGGACCGGACGGACTGCGTCGGCTGAGTCGGCTGGACGGGGTGAACCGGATGACCGGGCACGGCGTACTCCCTGCGGGCTCTTACCTGAAGGTCGGACGCATGTCCCAACGCCCGGCGGAGGGGCTCGGTCACTGCGCCAACGGGTGGCGATGGCCGCTCTCGTCACTGGCTGTAGGGGACAGTGGTCATTGCCAAGGCGCGCTCGCTCCGGCATGCTCCCTGGGACGCTCTCCAAGGGCGGCATGCCCTGTGCAGGACAGGAGTGTCGCCGTACCCTGGTGGGTATGGGCTTGGGAAGATGCTTCCCGGACAGAGCTCCGTCACACTGCGTCGCCGATTTCGCCCCTGTTGCTTCCTCCAAGGACCTCTTCGCCGAGACACCCATGGCCGGTCACGAATTCTCCGAACCCGCGGACCGCAAGCGCAAACGCGTCGTCGACCCCTCGTCGGCCGCCGATCTGCGCGCGGTGGAACAGACACGCGTGCACTGCGATCCGGCCTTCCGGCACGGGGTCGTTGTGGGATTCGACGGATCCACCTCCAGTGAGCGAGCGCTTGCCTATGCGATCGGCATGGCCCGTCGCTCCGGATCCGGTCTGATCATCGTCCATGTCGCCAACCGGCTGCCCACCACGGTGTGGGCCGGCTGCGAGCCGCCGGTCTTCGTCGACGTCCCGGACCACCGCACCGAGGTGCTCGGGCTGGAGCTGGCCTGCGCGGACTATCTGTCCGAAGTGCCGTGGATCCTGGTCGAGCGCGGTGGTGACATCTGCCATGAACTGGAGGAGGTCGGCCGGGAGTATTCGGCCGACGCCATCGTGGTCGGCTCCACGCACGGCATCGTGGGCCGGATCTTCGGATCGGTCGCCGGCCGCCTGGCCAAGCGCGCGCAGCGACCGGTCGTCGTCATTCCTTGACCGCCCCTCGGTCCGCCCGGACGTCGTGACGTTCCTTCGAGGCGGGCCGGAGGGTGATCGATCCGTCGCTCACCGTTGTCATTTCGTGACCGGCTGTTAAGTCGCTTGTGCGGTTGTGCCCTCGTGTAAAGGGTAGATAAATGCTGCTGGGACGCAGCAAACAACTGCAGATCGAAGGGAGCCCGCCGTGGACAATGGTGTCTCTGCGGGAAGCACGGCCTCGACTTCGACCCTCGGGAACATCGCCCTGGGTCTCACCCTTCTCGCATTCGGTATCGGCCACACCGGTGTCATCGACGGCGTGTCCGCTGCCAACTCCGTGTCGCTCGCGATGTACGTCGGCGGCGCGGCCCTGTTCCTCCTCGGCCTCCTGGAGTACCGCGGCGGCAACGGGTTCAACGGCACCGCGTTCGCGGGCCTGGGCATCTTCTGGTTCACGTGGGCCAAGGGCGCGGGCGGTTCGGTCACCGACGAAGCCGCCGGAACGTTTCTTGTCCTGTTCGCGATGCTCGCGCTGACCCTCACGGTCGCCGCCGCGAGCGGTCTGTTCAGCCAGGGCGTCTACGCCCTGCTGACCCTGTCGCTGCTCCTGCTGGCGATCGGCGCGTTCGTGGACAACGGCACGCTCGCCAAGGCGGGCGGCTGGGTCGCCGCCGTCTCCGGACTGTTGGCCTGGTACGGCGCCACCGCGGCGCTGGCGCACTGGCCGATGGCCTTCGGCAAGGCCCGTAGCGGCGGCGCGGTCGCCGCGAGCTGACCGGCACCCCACCCGCGGCCCCCCGGACGATCCGGGGGGCCGTACGCGTGTGCCGGGCAACGACGGCCGCCCGTCAGGTGTCGAAGCGGCGCCGGGAGGCCTCGATGTCACCGAGGAACCGATGGGTCCAGTCGCACATTCCGCCGATCGTCACGCGCAGCACCCGGCCCGGCTCGGTCAGGGTGTACTCGACCCTGGGCGGAACGACGGGGTGCACGGTCCGCTCCACGAGGCCGTTGCGTTCCAGCATGCGCAGGTTCTGGGTGAGCATCTTGTGGCTGATGCCCTCGATCGCGTCCCGCACCTCGCCGAAGCGCAGCGTCTCCTCGCCCAAGGTCTCGATGATCAGCAGCGCCCATTTGTTGGCGACGTCGGAGAAGATCTCCCGCGCCAGGGAGTCGGCGCGCCGCAGATCGGCCTCGTCGGGCGAACCCGTGAACTGCTTGGTCACCATCAGGTTCCCCCGTCACCGAAAAGTGCGTTCTTCCATGTCAGCGCACACTCTCCTACGGTGCCCGAGTAACCACAAGAGAGCACCGGAGGCAGGAACATGGCCATCACCCTCGTCAACCCGACCGACTTGCCGACGGTCGACGCCTACCGGCAGGTGTCGATCGCGACCGGGTCGAAGCTGGTCTTCGTCGCCGGACAGGTCTCCTGGGACGCCGACGGGGTCACCGTCGGCGAGGGCGACCTCACCGCTCAGGTCGAGCGGTGCTACCTCAACGTCTCCGCCGCGCTGGCAGCGGCCGGAGCCTCCTTCGACGACGTGGTGAAACTGACCGTGTACGTCGTCGACTGGACCCCGGACAAGATGCCGCTGCTGATGGGGGGAATCGCGCGCGCCACCGCGCGGCTGGGAATCACTCCGGTCGCGCCGGCCTCGCTCATCGGCGTCGCGGCACTGGACGTCCCCGAGCATCTCGTCGAGGTGGAGGCCACCGCCGTCGTCGACTGAACGGGGACGCCCCCGAGGCCGTGGGCCTCGGGGGCGTTCGCGTGCGGTGGGGCGGTGCCTACTCGACGGTGACGGACTTCGCCAGGTTGCGCGGCTTGTCGATGTCCCGGCCCATGGCCAGGGCCGTGTGGTACGCCAGCAGCTGGAGCGGGATGCCCATGAGGATCGGGTCCAGCTCGTCCTCGTTCTTCGGGACCACGATGGTGTGGTCCGCCTTCTCCTGCTCGCGGTGGGCGACCGCGAGGATCCGGCCGCTGCGGGCCTTGATCTCCTCCAGCGCCGCGCGGTTCTTCTCCAGCAGGTCGTCGTCGGGGACGATCGCGACCGTCGGGAGCGAGGGCTCGATGAGCGCGAGCGGGCCGTGCTTGAGCTCGGAGGCCGGGTAGGCCTCGGCGTGGATGTAGGAGATCTCCTTCAGCTTGAGGGAGGCCTCCAGCGCCACCGGGTAGCCGCGGACCCGGCCGATGAACATCATCGACTTGGCCTCGGCGTACTCGGCCGCCAGCTTCTTGATGTCCTCTTCGCCCTCGAGGATCTCCTGGATCTGCGCGGGCAGCTTGCGCAGGCCCTCGATGATCCGCTTGCCGTCGGTGACCGAGAGGTCCCGGATGCGGCCCAGGTGTACGGCGAGCAGCGCGAAGGCCACGACCGTGTTGGTGAAGCACTTGGTGGAGACGACGCAGACCTCCGGGCCGGCGTGCACGTACACGCCGCCGTCGGCCTCGCGGGCGATCGCGGAACCGACCACGTTGACCACGCCGAGGACGCGGGCGCCCTTGCGCTTGAGCTCCTGCACCGCGGCGAGCACGTCGTACGTCTCACCGGACTGGGAGACCGCGATGTAGAGGGTGTCGGGGTCGACGACCGGGTTGCGGTAGCGGAACTCGGAGGCCGGCTCGGCGTCCGCGGGGATGCGGGCCATGCCCTCGATGAGGCCGGCGCCGATGAGGCCCGCGTGGTACGAGGTGCCGCAACCCAGGATCTTCACCC
This sequence comes from Streptomyces virginiae, assembly GCF_041432505.1. GTDB lineage: Bacteria > Actinomycetota > Actinomycetes > Streptomycetales > Streptomycetaceae > Streptomyces > Streptomyces virginiae_A. Next base: position 3,379,445 of record NZ_CP107871.1, on the reverse strand, counting down.
GGCGGATGCCGCGCGCCTCGCGCGGGTCCAGGTTCAGGCCGCCCAGGTGCACGGTGCTGAAGCGGTCGTCGATGCGGCCGCGCAGCACGCGGTCGACCGCGTCGGGCTGCTCGGAGATCTCCTTGTGCATGTAGGTGTCGTGGCCGCCCATGTCGTACGAGGCGGCCTCCCACTCCACGGTCTCCGGGGTGGCGTTGGTCGTCGTGCCGGAGGTCGTGTAGGTGCGGAAGTCGTCGGCCTTGATGGTGGCCATCTCGCCGTCGCCGAGGGTGACGACCTGGCGGGTGTGGGCGACCAGCGCGGCGACGTCCGAGGCGACGAACATCTCCTTCTCGCCGATGCCGAGCACCACGGGGGACCCGTTGCGGGCGACGACGATGCGGTCGGGGAAGTCGGCGTGCATGACGGCGATGCCGTAGGTGCCGTCGATGACCTTGACCGCCTCGCGGACCTTCTCCTCCAGGGAGTCGGCCTCGGAGCGGGCGATCAGGTGGACGATGACCTCGGTGTCGGTCTCCGAGACGAAGACGACGCCCTCGGCCTCGAGCTTGGCGCGCAGCTCGGAGCAGTTGTCGACGATGCCGTTGTGGACGACGGCGACCTTGTTCTCCGGGTCCAGGTGCGGGTGCGAGTTGATGTCGCTCGGGGCGCCGTGCGTGGCCCAGCGGGTGTGGGCGATGCCGGTGGTGCCGGCGAAGCGCTTGGGGACGCGGGACTCCAGCTCGCGGACGCGGCCCTTGGCCTTGACGACCTTCAGGGCCGGCGCCTTCGGGGTGTTGACCACGATGCCCGCGGAGTCGTACCCGCGGTACTCGAGCCGCTGCAGGCCTTCCAGCAGCAGCGGTGCCACGTCACGCTTGCCGATGTAACCGACGATTCCACACATACGGTTCTGCCCCTCCTGAAGTTCGGTTCTGTACTCGTCCGGTGCCGCGTGCGGCGGCGGCCGGCTCAGCCGTAGACGATGCGGCGCAACTGCCGGAGCGAGAGCTGCGGCGGCGCCACGGCGCGGTGCGGCAGTTCGGCCGCGATCCGCTCGAAGATCTCCGCGTTCACCGCTCCGCCGGACTGCAGTTCCCGGTGGCGGCGGCGGACGAACTCCTCGGTCGTCTCGTCGAAGTAGGCGAGCACGTCCAGTACCACCCGGACCGCCTCACCGCGCTGCAGCGCGGTGCTGCGCACCAGGTGGTCGACGAGGTCGTCATGCGACGGGCGGCGATCGAGCACTCGTAGATATTGGCGGCTTACCGCGTCGAACGCAAAGATCCTGCCCGATTCCGGGCAGGATTCCTCTGGTCTGGACCAGTAAGGTGCTCGATGTGCCTTCCTTCGGATGATTTCCGTCCGCCCCGGATCCACCCCCCGGACGCGGCGGCCCGCTTGGCCTATACCTGTGGGCATGAGAGTCCTGCGACGCACGCTCGGCACCCTCCTCGCCCTCGCGGCGGCCCCGGCCCTGATGACCGCCTGCACCGCCGCCCACGGTGACGACGCCAGACCCGGGGACGACCCGCCGGTGGCCCTCGCCCCCTTCGAACAGCTGCTGCCGGCGCCGGTCTCCGCGCGCGCGGAGGGCCCCGGCTACTCCTTCGGCGCGGCCACGGTCATCCGTGTCGGCCACGGCGCGGACGAGGAGGTCCGCCGGGTGGGCGAGCTCCTCGCCGAGCAGCTGCGCGGAACCGGCGGCCTCCCGCTCCCGGTGGTCGACGGGGCGCAGGGCGACGGGATCCGGCTCAGGATCGACGGGGCGGCGCAAGGCGTGGGCGACGAGGGCTACCGGCTGGAGTCCGGTCCGACCGGGGTCACCCTCACCGCGCGGACGCCGGCCGGGCTCTTCCACGCGGGACAGACGCTGCGCCAGCTGGTGCCGGTGGCGGGACCGGGCACGGTGCCCGGCGGGACGGTCACCGACCGGCCGCGCTTCGCGTACCGGGGAGCCATGGTCGACATCGCGCGTCACCACTTCTCGGTGGAGCAGGTCAAGAGGTACGTGGACCAGCTCGTCCAGTACAAGGTCAACACCCTGCACCTGCACCTGACCGACGACCAGGGCTGGCGCCTGGCGATCGACTCCTGGCCGCGGCTGGCGGAGTACGGGGGCGGCAGCGAGGTCGGCGGCGGGCCCGGCGGCCACTGGACGAAGGACGAGTACCGGGAACTGGTGGCCTACGCGGGGCAGCGGTACGTGGACGTGGTCCCCGAGATCGACATGCCCGGGCACGTGAACGCGGCGCTCGCCTCCTACGCCGAGCTGAACTGCGACGGGAAGGCCCCCGCGCGGTACACCGGCACCAAGGTCGGCTTCAGCTCGCTGTGCGTGGCCGAGGAGCGGACGTACGAGTTCATCGACGACGTGCTCGGCGAACTGGCCGAGCTGACCCCGGGCCGCTACCTGCACATCGGCGGCGACGAGGCGCACGCGACGCCGGCGGCGGACTACGCGGCCTTCATGGATCGGGCCCAGGAGGTGGTGGGGCGGTACGGCAAGACGGTGGTGGCCTGGCACCAGCTGGCGACGGCCCGCCCGGCCCCGGGCGCGGTGCTCCAGTACTGGGGCCACGACAAGACCGCGGCCGCGGACAAGGCGGCCGTGGTGGCGGCGGCGAAGGCGGGGCACCCGCTGATCCTGTCGCCGGCGGACCGGCTGTACCTGGACATGAAGTACGACCCGGCGACGGGGCCGGGCCTGGCCTGGGCGGGGTACGTCCCGGTGGCGCGCTCGTACTCCTGGAACCCGGGGGCGTACCTGGCCGGGGTCCCGGAGTCGGCGGTGCTGGGCGTGGAGGCCCCGCTGTGGACGGAGACCGTCGCGACGCGCGGCGACTGGGAGCAGATGGCCTTCCCGCGGGTGCTGGGTCTGGCCGAACTGGGCTGGTCGCCGGCGGCCGCGCTCGACTGGACCTCCTACAGCCGCCGGCTGGCCGCGCAGGCACCCCGCCTGGACGCGCAGGGCATCGGCTTCTTCCGGGCGCCGGACGTCCCCTGGCAGTGACCGTCGGGGTCGGGGTCAGGACCAGCAGGAGGTCGTGGCCCCGTCGGCCTCCGAGCCCGCCGTCAGCTCGAATCCGGACCCGGTGGCGAACTCCGCGGCCGCCTCGGGACCGTAGAAGTCGGCCATGAAGCGCGCCGGCGGGAAGGAGACGGTGAACGTCTTGGCCTGCCCGTCCTCGCCCTTCGTGAAGCACACGTCGCCCGATTCCCGAGCGAACGTCGGCGCGGGCACGAACCGCCAGCCGTCGGCCTCGGCGGCCCCGCGGTAGTGGTCCAGGACCTCCTGGCGGGTGCCGGGATACACGTAGGTGCGCCCGGCGGACAGCCAGGCGTCGCCGCTGTCGTCCGCGCATTCGGCGTACACGCCGTCGAAGGTGCGGGGGAGGCTCGCGCCGGGCGGCGGCGAGGCGAGCAGGGGCAGCGATTCCAGCTCCTTCATCCGCGCCTCGGTCCCCTCGCAGGTCTTGAACGGCGTCAGGAAGGAACAGCCGGACAGCCCCCCGGCCACGAGCGCGGCCGACAGGAGCAGGGCGGCCGCACGGCCGGGGCGGATCCGGAACGGCATACGGGCTCCCAGACGGATTCGGGCCGCGGGTTCCGGCCACGGGAGCGGACACACGAAAGCGTGACCGCGAAGAGGGCCATTGTGCTTCGCGGTCACGCCGCCGAGATCTCGGGGTGGGGAGAGGGAGGCATCGAGGGACCGTATCGATGCCTCCCCCGCCCCGTGTGTCACCGCCGGGCGAAGGCCGCGACGGGGTTCTGGAGGTTGCCGATCAGCTGCAGGGCGGCCGCCGGGTCGGCGAGGTCGACCATCTGCTTGTTGTTGCGCAGCTGGAGGCGGTTCAGGCAGGACAGCTGGAACTCCTGCGCGAACAGGTCGTACCGCTCGAAGCGCTCCGCGAGCTGCGGCATGGACTCCTGGTACTCGTGGCCGCAGTCCGCGACCGCCTGCCAGAAGGTGTCCTCCTCGCAGATGCCCTCGTCGGCGAGGATCGCGCCGAGGAAGCGGAAGAAGCAGTCGAAGACGTCCGTGAAGATCGACAGGAGCTTCATGTCCTCGGGGATGTCCGCCCGGACGCGCTCGACCGCGGGCGGCAGCACCGCGTCCGCGTCCATGATGACGATCTCCTCGGCGATGTCCTTGAAGATCGCCCGCTTCACCAGGCCGCCCTCGATGACGAGGATGGTGTTCTCGCCGTGGGGCATGTACGCGAGGTCGTACTGGTAGAAGCAGTGCAGCAGCGGCACCAGGTACGCGCGCAGGTAGTGGCGCAGCCACTCGGCCGGCGTCAGGCCCGACTCCGCGATCAGCGCGCCGACGAAGGACTTGCCCTCGGCGTCCACGTGCAGGAGCGAGGCCATCGTGGCGAGGCGCTCGTCGCCCTCGATCCGGTTGACGGGGGACTCGCGCCACAGCGCGGCCAGCATCTTGCGGTACGGGGAGTACCGGTCGGTGGCGCGCTCGTACTGGCGGTGGTGGTAGCCGATCGCCGCGCGCTCACGGATGATCGAGAAGTCCACCGACTTGAGGACCTCGTCGCCCTCGATCAGCTGGTGCAGCCAGTCGTTGATGGCCGGGGTGGCCTCCATGTACGCGGCCGACAGGCCTCGCATGAAGCCCATGTTCAGGACCGAGATGGCCGTCTTCACGTAGTGCTTCTCCGGAGCGCTCCGGTTGAAGAACGTGCGGATCGACTGCTGCGCGAGGTACGCGTCCGGGCCCTCGCCCAGCAGCACCAGCCGGTGGTTCGCGATCTCGGCCGCGAAGGTGACCGTGGTCTTGTTCCACCACTGCCAGGGGTGCACGGGGAAGAGGTGGAAGTCGGCCAGGTCCAGGCCCAGCGCGGTCATCCGCTCCGCGAAGACGCCGATGGTCTCCTCGCCGAGCTCCTCGCGCATGAAGGAGTCGTGGTCCAGGCCCGCGCCCGCCGTGAAGGTGGAGACGTCCTTGCGGGCGGCCACCCACACCAGGTGGACGGGGCTGGCGGTCTCCGGGGCGTACGAGAGGTACTCGTGCACGCCGAAGCCCAGTCGGCCGTTGTTCGCGACGAAGCAGGGGTGGCCCTCGGTCATGCCCGTCTCGATGTCCTGGAAGGAGGACTTTGCGAGGACGTCGGAGGAGACCTGCGGCTTCGTGTACTTGTAGCCGGTGCCGGCCAGGGTGGAGGAGATCTCCTCCAGGTAGACGGGCAGCACCTCGGGGCTCAGGCCCAGGGCCTCGCGCAGCTCGATGTGGAAGTCGAGGGCGTCCAGCTCCAGCTCGGCGCCGTCACGGTGACGGGTGATGGAGGCCTCGTCGACCGACCAGTGGTCGAGGGCGTGCAGGACGGCCTTGAAGCGGTACTCGACCGTGGAGTCGTCGCTGCGGACCGCGTACCAGGAGTCCCCGAGGGACTCGGGGGTCAGCAGGCGCTCGTGGGAGAACTCCGCGAGGCCCTTGCGGACGAGGGCACGGTTGGCGCGGGCCCACAGCTCGGGGTTCAGGTGGGCGACGGCGTCGGCGAGGCTCATATGGAGACCCCCTGGGTGGCCGTGGCGGCCTCGAACCGGGCGCGGGTGCAGAAGCTCAGCAGGGCTTCCTTCTCCGGCTTGGTGACCTGGCGCTCCGGTACGAAGCCGACGACCTCGTTGAGGGCGTGCACGGCGGTGTTGGCGACGTCCGGTTCGACGACGACGCGCTCGGTGGTCGGGTCGGCGAAGATCGCGGCCATGACCGTGGTGATGACGGCGCGGGTGAAGCCGTGCAGCGGGGTGTCGCTGGGGGCGACGAGGAAGTGCATGCCGACATCGCCCGGCTGGGCGTCGTAGAGGCCGACCAGCTCCAGCTCGGACGGGTCGTAGGTCTCCATGAGGAAGGCGGGGCGGCCCTCGTGCAGGCCGATGAAGGCCTGGTGGTGCTCGTGCGCGGCGATCCTCATGTACTCGCGCTCGACGTCCGGCAGGGAGGCGTCCTGCATCATCCAGAACGAGGCCTTCGGGTGGGTGACCCAGCCGTGGAGCAGCTCCGCGTCGGCGAAGGGGTCCAGGGGGCGCACGGCGAAGGAACCGAGTTCTTTGTCCGTGCGGGAGAAGAGGAGTTCGGTGGTGCTCATCAGAGGGTGCCTTCCGGGGCGGCGAACTGCTGGAACGCGATGGACTTCTCGACCTTGTAGTGCTCGCGGCCGAGGAGCTCACCGACGATGTACGCGTTCCGGTACGCCGCCATGCCCAGGTCGGGCGAGGTGAGGGAGTGGTTGTGGGTGGTGCCGTTCTGCAGGTAGACCCCGCGGCCCGTGGTGTCGATGCTGTAGTTGCGGGCGGCGTCGAGACGGCCGTGCCCGTCGAAGTTCAGGCGGCCCCGCACCGGGTTCAGGAACTCCGGGAAGGTGTACTTGTAGCCGGTGGCCAGGACCAGGCCCTCGGAGGTGAGGGAGAAGTCCCGCTCCTGCTCCTCCTGGCGCAGCCCCAGCGTGTACGTGCCCGTGGTGGTGTCGTACGCGGTGCTGTTCAGGGAGGTGTTGGTCAGCAGGGTGGTCGGGACCGCGCCCGGCATGCTGATCTTCTTCTGGTAGAGCAGGTCGAAGATGGCGTTGATCAGGTCGCCGTCGATGCCCTTGAAGAGGTTCTTCTGCTGGGTCTCCAGCCGGTACCGGGTGTCCTCGGGGAGCGCGTGGAAGTAGTCCACGTACTCGGGGGAGGTCATCTCCAGGGTCAGCTTCGTGTACTCCAGCGGGAAGAACCGCGGCGAGCGGGTCACCCAGTTGAGCTGGTAGCCGTGGACGTCGATCTCGGCGAGGAGGTCGTAGTAGATCTCGGCCGCGCTCTGGCCGGAGCCGATGAGCGTGATCGACTTCTTCTTCTGCAGTTCCGCCTTGTTCTGCATGTAGGCGGAGTTGTGCAGGAAGTCGCCGCCGAGGCCCTCGCAGGTCGGCGGGACGTGCGGCGGGGTGCCGGTGCCGAGGACCAGGCGGGGGGCCCGGTGGGTCTCGCCCTTGTCGGTGTGGACCTCGTACAGGCCGGCCTGCTCGTCGTAGGTGACCTCGGTGACCGAGGTGGACCAGCGGACGTTGTCGAGGCGGTCGGCGGCCCAGCGGCAGTAGTCGTTGTACTCGGCCCGCAGCGGGTAGAAGTTCTCCCGGATGTAGAAGGAGTACAGCCGGTCCTTGTCCTTCAGGTAGTTCAGGAAGGAGAAGGGCGAGGTCGGGTCGGCGAGCGTGACCAGGTCCGACATGAAGGGCGTCTGCAGGTGTGCGCCGTCCAGGAACATGCCGGCGTGCCACTCGAAGTGCGGCTTCGACTCGATGAAGAGACCGTCGATCTCGTCGAGCGGGGCGGTCAGGCAGGCGAGTCCGAGGTTGAACGGACCGACGCCGATGCCGATGAAGTCGTGGGTCTCAGCGGTGGAGGGCAAGGGATTCTCCCAGGAACTGCTCGGCATGTGCGGCGAGAAGGTCGAGGACGGCTGCGATGTCGGCCGTCGTGGTCTGCGGGTTGAGGAGGGTGAACTTCAGGTACTGCTTCCCGTCCACCTTGGTGCCGGCCACGACGGCCTCACCGGAGGCGAACAGGGCCTTGCGGGCGTGCAGGTTGGCCTCGTCGACGAGGTCGGCGCGGATGTCGCCGCCCTCGGGGACGTAGCGGAAGACCAGGGTGGAGATCTGCGGCTTGACGACGACCTCGAAGCGTGGGTCGGCGTCGATGACGTCCCAGCCGGCCGCGGCCAGGTCGATGACCTCGTCGAAGAGCGAGCCGATGCCGTCGGCGCCCATGACGCGCAGGGTCACCCAGAGCTTGAGCGCGTCGAACCGGCGCGTGGTCTGGATGGACTTGTCGACCTGGTTGGGGATGCGCTCCTCGGCCATGCGGCGCGGGTTGAGGTAGTCCGCGTGGTACGTGGCGTGCTTGAGGGTGTCGCGGTCGCGGACCAGCATGGCGCTGGAGCTGACCGGCTGGAAGAACGACTTGTGGTAGTCGACGGTGACCGAGTCGGCGCGCTCGATGCCGTCGAGGAGGTGACGGCGGGTCGGGGAGGCCAGCAGTCCGCAGCCGTAGGCGGCGTCCACGTGCATCCACGCGGAGTGCTCGTCGGCGAGGCGGGCGATCTCGGGGAGCGGGTCGATGGACCCGAAGTCGGTGGTGCCGGCGGTGGCGACGACGGCCATCGGGAAGAGGCCCTCGGAGGCGCACTCCTCCAGTTCCAGGGCGAGCACCGCGGTGTCCATCCGGCGGTTGCGGTCGACCGGGACGCAGATGACGGCCTCGTAGCCGAGTCCGAGCATCGCGGCCGACTTCTGGACGCTGAAGTGGCTGGCCTCGGAGGTGAAGATGCGCAGCTTCGGCAGGATTTCGGCCTTGGTGAGCTCGCGTCCCTCGTCGAGGGCCTTCTTCATGACGAGGCGGCAGGCCTCGTCACGGGCGAGCAGCAGGGCGTGGAAGTTGGACTGGCTGCCGCCGGAGGTGAAGATGCCGTCCGCGGCGGGGCCGAGGCCGATGCGCTCGGTGGTCCAGTCGATCAGGCGGCGCTCGATGAGCGTGCCGCCGATGGACTGGTCCCAGGTGTCGAGCGAGGAGTTGACCGCGGAGAGGATCGCCTCGCCGAGCACGGCGGGGATGACGACCGGGCAGTTGAGGTGGCCCAGGTAGCGCGGGTGGTGGAAGTACACCGCGTCGCGCAGGTAGACGTCCTCCAGCTCGTCCAGGACGGCGCCCGCGTCGGCGAGCGGCTTGTCCAGGTCGATCCCGTTGATGACCGGGGCGAGTTCGTCGACGGATATACCGGTGTGGGGTCGCTGCGTCGTCGCGAGTTTGGCGGCGACGCGCTCGACGCCCTCGATGACGGAGCGCCGGTAGAGGTCCGCGGTCGTCTCGTTCAGCAGATGCGAGCGCATCAACTTTCCTCCGGGCAGGGGGTGGAGAAGGGGTGTGTGTGGCGTGCGTCGATTAGGTTAGCCTAACCTTAGTGTTTAGCCAAATGCAGACAGGCCCTGGCTGAAAAGCCAGGGCCTGCGACAACTGCTTTATGGGGTAAGGGAACTGACTACAGCTCGGACGTCGGGTCCTCGCTCGGAGCCTTGCCCGCGTACGCCTCGGCGAGGAGCTGTTCCTCGCTCGCGCCGAGCCGCCAGTAGCCGGTGAAACGTACGGCGCGACGGTCGACGGATCGTTCCTGCACGAAGTGCCGGCGCACCGCGCGGATCGTGCCCGACTCGCCCGCCAGCCAGACGTACGGGGCTTCGGCCGCACCCGGGTCGGCCGAACGCAGGGCGCTCAGCACCTGCTCCGTCCGTTCCCGGCCGTGGCCCTCGCGCACGATCCAGGTGATGTCCGCGTCGGCGGGCACCCGGAGGTCGAGCCGGTCGTCCTCGTGCGGGATCTCGAACCAGGCCTTGACCCGGGTCCCGGCGGGCAGCCGGTCCAGGATCGCGGCCGCGGCCGGCAGCGCGGTCTCGTCCGCGTACATCCAGATCGCGTCGGTGTCGGCCGACGGCTGGAAGCGCACGGACTTGTTCTCCGCGACGGCCGGTCCGATCGCCAGGATCCGACGGCCGGTCACCGCCCGCCCCGCCCAACGGGAGGCCGGGCTCGCGTCCCCGTGCAGGACGAAGTCGATGTCTACCTCGTCCGCCCCCTCGGGGGTGCGGCGCTGCTCGCGCACCGTGTAGGAGCGCATCACCGGCCGCTCCTCGTCCGGCATTCCGCGCCAGGCGGCGAACCAGGTGTCCTCGTCCGTGGACGGCAGGACCGTGTGCTCCTGGTCGGCCGCGGGCAGGAAGAGCGACAGGCTCTGGTCGAAGCCGCCCGAGCGGAAGCCCGCGAGGGACTCCCCGCCGAACGTGACCCGCAGGAACGAGTGGCCCAGACGGCGCGTGCGGAGCACCTCGAGCTCGAAGAACCGGAAGTGGGCGACGGCCGGGGCGTCGGATGCGGTGGCGGTCATGCGGAGAGGTCCCCCTGGGAGTCGGTACGGACTGCCTGGCGCCCGGGGTCACCGGGCGCCGAGGGTCAGCTGACCTTCTTGGCGTTCTGGATGGACTTCGCGAGGTCTTCCAGGATCTGCGCGCACTTGTCGTACGAGAAGATCGGCTCGGTCACGCGGGGGGTGATCTGACCGGCCTTGACGGCGGGCAGCTCGTTCCAGGTCGGCTTGGCCTTCAGCTGCTCGGGCTGCAGGGTGCCGGTGCGGTTGTCGAGCAGGACGACGTCGGCCTTGTACTTGCCGACGTTCTCCCAGCTGAGGCTCTCGAAGAAGCCGCCCTCGTCCAGCTTCTCGGGGGTGACGAACTCGACGCCGAGCTGCTTGAAGTACTTCAGGTCGGCCGAGGTCTCCGGGGTGGACGCGTAGAACAGGGCGTCCGCACCGGAGCCGGCGAGCACCTTGACACCCGGGTTGGCCTTGGTGGCCTCGCGCACCTTCGCGGCCGCGGCCTCGAAGCGGGCCTTGGCGTCCACGGTCTTCTTGGCGTTCAGGTCCGCGCCGAGGGACTTGGCGAGGTCCGCGGTGCGCTCCAGCGCCTTGTCGAGGGTGACGTCGCCGCCGACCTTGATGGCGGCGTGCGGGGCGAGCGCGAGGATCTTGTCCTTCGAGGCCTCCGGCACGTACCAGTAGGTGCCGTCCCAGCTGTTGGTGACCATCAGGTCGGGCTGCAGGGCCGCGTACTTCTCGACGTTGAACTCGTCGTAGACGTTGCCGAGGATCTCGACCTTGGAGATGTCCATCGAACCGGCCTGGACGTCGGGCTTGCCGTCGGCGGTCTTGGTCGGACCGAACACGCCCTTGACCGGGACGCCGTAGTCGTACAGCGCGGCGGCGGTGCCGGTGAACGCGACGATGTTCTTCGGCTGGGACTTGGTGGTGACGTCCTTGCCGAGGTCGTCCTTGAAGGTCCAGGTTCCGGAGGTCGCGGCGCCGTTGTCCTTGCCGCCGTCACCCTTCGCCGAGTCGGTGCCACCGCACGCGGCGAGGACGGCGACGAGGCCGAGGGCGCCACCGGCCGCGATGAAACCGCGACGGGTGAAGGAGGAGGTTCGGGACTTGGGCATGTCGATGTCCGCTTTCGTGCGTGCAGGGGCGGCGGCTGGGCCGTTCGGTGAGAAGGTTAGCCTAACCTAATGGGATGTCCAGTGGTGGGGGAAGATCCGTTCGTGAGGTGGATCACCCTCACGGAACCCGGGTCGACCGGCCGGTGCCCGTACCGCCCGTGGTGAGGGCCCGAGTTGGAGGTCTTCGCGCACCGGGTGGGGGATCGGACCGCGTCGGGCTTCGCCCGCCCGTGGCCGCAACCGGACCCCGCCCCGTCATCCACGGAATCCGATCACGCGTGTGAATACTGGGCCCATGCGAAGGCAATGGTGGACAGCCGCAGGAGTGAACCTGCTCATGGGAGTGCCGGCGGTCGTGCCCGTCTGGCTCCTTTGGTACATCGCCGTCAACGGCCCGCTCGCCGACCTCGGCTGGACCCGGCGGGAGCCCACGGAGAACGACGGCATGCTGCTCTGGCTGGTGATCGCGGTACCGATCGTGACCGCGTTCGCCCTGCTGTGGTGGCTCGCCAACGACTTCGTACGACGCCGGAACACGGCGGCGGCCCGGGTCTACTGGCCGGCGTGCGCCCTGGTGACGTTGGTCCCCACGTTCGCGCTCATGATCTTCGCGTGACGCGGCTTGCCGCACATGCGCACATGCGGACATGCGAACGTCCGGCGCGGGCACGGGGCCCACGCCGGACGTCGTCGTCGGGCGCCTCAGCCGGCGAAGCCCAGCTCGCGCGCGATCAGCATGCGCTGGACCTCGCTCGTGCCCTCGCCGATCTCCAGGATCTTGGAGTCCCGCCACATGCGTGCCACCGGGTACTCGTTCATGAAGCCGTAGCCGCCGTGGATCTGGGTGGCCTCGCGGGCGTTGTCGACCGCGACCGTCGAGGAGTACAGCTTCGCGATCGCCGCCTCCTTCTTGAACGGCTCCCCGGCCACGAGGCGGGAGGCCGCGTCACGCCAGCCGATGCGGGCCATGTGGGCGCGCATCTCCATGTCGGCCAGCTTGAACTGGATGGCCTGGTTGTCGCCGATCGCCTTGCCGAAGGCGTGCCGCTCCTTGGCGTACTTCACCGACTCGTCCACACAGCCCTGCGCGAGACCCGTCGCGAGCGCCGAGATGGCGATCCGACCCTCGTCGAGGATCCGCAGGAACTGCGCGTAGCCGCGGCCCTCCTGGCCCACCAGGTTGGCCAGGGGGACCCGTACGCCGTCGAAGGACAGCTCACGGGTGTCCGAGGAGTTCCAGCCCACCTTGGAGTACGGGGCGGCCACTGTGAAGCCCGGCGTGCCGGACGGGACGATGATCGAGGAGATCTCCGGGCGGCCGTCCGCCTTGCGGCCCGTCACGGCCGTGACGGTCACCAGACCGGTGATGTCCGTACCGGAGTTGGTGATGAAGCACTTCGAGCCGTTGATGACCCACTCGTCGCCGTCCTTGACGGCGGTGGTGCGGGTACCGCCCGCGTCGGAGCCCGCACCGGGCTCCGTCAGGCCGAACGCGCCGAGGATCTCGCCGGAGCACATCTTCGGCAGCCACTCGCTCTTCTGCTCCTCGGAACCGAAGAGGTAGATCGGCATGGCGCCGAGGGAGACCCCGGCCTCCAGGGTGATGGCGACCGAGGAGTCGACGCGGGCCAGCTCCTCCAGGGCGATGCCGAGGGCGAGGTAGTCCCCGCCCATGCCGCCGTACTCCTCCGGGAAGGGCAGACCGAACAGGCCCATGCGGCCCATCTCGGCGACGATCTCGTACGGGAACTCGTGCCGCTCGTACAGGTCGCCGATCTTCGGGGCGACGACGTCGTGCGCGAACGCCTCCACGGTGCGGCGGAGTTCCTCGTGCTCAGGGGTGAGCCGGTGGTCGAGGGACATGGTGTGACTACTCCTTGTGGGAGAGGGCGCGGACGGTACGGGAGGGGCTGGGGCGTCCCAGCTGTTCGGCCATCCACACGCTCGTGGCGGTGAGGGCGGCCAGGTCGACCCCGGTTTCGATGCCGAGGCCGTCGAGCATCCACACCAGGTCCTCGGTCGCGAGGTTGCCGGTCGCGCTCTTCGCGTACGGGCATCCGCCGAGGCCGCCCGCGGACGCGTCGACGGTGGTCACGCCGTGCTGGAGCGCGGCGAGGGTGTTGGACAGGGCCTGGCCGTAGGTGTCGTGGAAGTGCACGCCGATCCGGTCGGTCGTGACCCCGGCCTCGTTCAGCGCGGCGAGCAGGGCCTGGACATGGCCCGGGGTGGCCACGCCGATCGTGTCGCCGAGGCTCAGCTCGTCACAGCCGAGGTCCAGCAGGGCCTTGGCGACGGAGACGACCTGGTGGACCGGGACCGCGCCCTCCCAGGGGTCGCCGAAGCACATCGAGAGATAGCCGCGCACATGCGCCCGCCCCTCCTTGGCGCGGGCCACGACGGGCTCGAACATGGCGAGGGACTCGGCGACGGTGCGGTTCAGGTTGCGGGAGGCGAAGGTCTCGGTGGCCGAGCCGAAGACCGCGATCCGGGTGGCCCCGAGGGCGAGCGCGCGGTCCAGGCCGCGCTCGTTCGGGACGAGGACGGGCAGGTCCGCGGCGACATCGGCGAGCTGCGGGAACAGCTCCTCCGCGTCGGCCAGTTGGGGCACCCACTTGGGGTGCACGAAGCTGGTGGCCTCGATGGTCGTCAGCCCGGCGGCGGCGAGGCGGTGGATGAACTCCGCCTTGACGGCCGTGGGGACGGCACCCTTCTCGTTCTGCAGCCCGTCGCGGGCGCCGACCTCGTGGATACGGACCCGGGCCGGGAGACCGGCGGCCGGGACGTTCATGGGCAGCCTGTTCACGCGACCTCCCCCGTCTCCTCGTCCGGGGTGACGACCGCCAGGATCTGGTCCATGGCGACCGTGCTGCCGGGGGTCACGTCCAGCTCGGTGACGGTGCCGGCGTGCGGGGCGGAGATGACGTGCTCCATCTTCATGGCCTCGACGACGAGCAGGCTCTGCCCGGCCGCGACCTTGTCGCCGACGGCCACCTTGACCACGGTGACGGTGCCGGGCATGGGGGCGGCGAGGGTGTTCGCGCCGCCGTGTCCGGCCCCGCTGAGGTTGGCCACGACGGGGTCGTACGTCTGGACGTGCCAGGAGTCGGCGTCCCGGCCGAGCCAGGTCCCCTCCGGGGAGGCGGCGTGGCTGAAGCGGTGCGTGACGCCGTCGAGTTCGATGGTCAGTCGGTCGGTGGTGCGGGCCAGGATCCGGGCTCGCACCGGTGCGCCGGGGCTCTGCCCCAGCCCCCGCGCCTCAAACGCCGGCGAGGCTGAATCGCTGAGCCGCGTCTCGACCCGTACGGGTTCCTGACCGGGCAGGCGGAAGTGGTGGACCGTCCAGGCGGGGGTGCCGCCCAGGCGCCAGCCGCTGGCGGCGTCGAAGGGGTCGACCCACTCACCCAGCCCGTCCGGCGCTTGAGGACCGGGACCGGGCAGAGCCCGGGGACCCTGAGCCAGCAGAGCCGCGGCCACGTACACCTCGTCCGGGACCCCCTCCGGCAGGAGCTCGGCGAGGTCGCGCTCGACCAGGCCCGTGTCCAGGTCGCCGGAGACCACGTCCGGGTGCGCCAGCAGCCTCCGCAGGAAACCGGCGTTGGTCTGCACGCCCAGGATCACCGTGTCGGCCAGCGCCGCCCGCAGCATCCGCAGCGCGGTGGGGCGGTCCGGGCCGTGGACGATGACCTTCGACAGCATCGGGTCGTAGGTGGAGCCCACCGGGACGCCCGCCGTCAGGCCGGAGTCCGTACGTACCGCACCGCCCGAGGGCTCGGACAGGGCCAGCACCGTGCCGCCCGACGGCAGGAACCCGCGCGCCGGGTCCTCCGCGCAGACGCGGGCCTCGATGGCGTGCCCGGTCAGCGTCACCTCGGACTGGTCGAAGCCCAGCGGCGCGCCCGCCGCGACGCGCAGCTGCTGCTCCACCAGGTCCAGCCCGGTGATCAGCTCCGTCACCGGGTGCTCGACCTGGAGGCGGGTGTTCATCTCCATGAAGTAGTAGGAGGAGGGGTCGCCGCCCGGGACGATGAACTCCACCGTGCCCGCGCCGACGTACCCGCAGGAGCGGGCCGCGTCGACCGCCGCCGCGCCCATCGCCGCCCGGATCTTCTCGTCGAGCAGGACCGACGGGGCCTCCTCGATCACCTTCTGGTGCCGGCGCTGCAGCGAGCACTCGCGCTCGCCCAGGTGCACCACGTTCCCGTGGGCGTCCGCCAGCACCTGGATCTCGATGTGCCGCGGCCGGTCCACCCACCGCTCGACCAGCAGGGTGTCGTCGCCGAAGGAGGACCGCGCCTCGCGGCGGGCCGCCGCGATCTCCTCGGCCAGCACCGCCTCGTCGCGCACCAGCCGCATGCCCTTGCCGCCGCCGCCCGCAGAGGGCTTGAGCAGCACCGGCATACCGATCTCCATCGAGGCGGAGACCAGTTCGGCGTCGGTCAGGCCGCTGCCCGAGGAGCCCGGTACGACGGGCACGCCCGCCGCCTTCACGGTCTCCTTGGCGCGGATCTTGTCGCCCATCAGGTTGATGGCGCTCGCCGGCGGCCCGATGAAGGCGAGGCCGGCGTCGGTGCAGGCCTGCGCGAAGGCCGCGTTCTCGGCGAGGAAGCCGTAGCCGGGGTGGACGGCCTCGGCGCCGGTCCGCCGCGCGGCATCCAGCAGCCGCTCCACCGACAGGTAGCTCTCGGCGGCCGCGGCCGGACCGATACGGACGGCCGTGTCGGCCTCCCGGACATGGCGGGCGTCCGCGTCGGCGTCACTGAAGACGGCCACGGAGCGGATGCCGAGCTGCCGCAGGGTACGGATGACCCGGACCGCGATCTCGCCCCGGTTCGCCACCAGAACAGTGCTGAACATCAGTGAGGTCCTCACGTCACATACGGAAGATGCCGAAGCCCGAGTCGCCCAGCGGGGCGTTCGCGCACGCGGTCAGGGCCAGTCCCAGCACCTGCCGGGTTTCCATCGGGTCGATGACCCCGTCGTCCCACAGCCGCGCGGTGGCGTAGTAGGCGTTGCCCTGCTCCTCGTACTGCGCGCGGACCGGGGCCTTGAAGGCCTCCTCGTCCTCGGCGGGCCACTCCTGGCCCGCGCCCTCGATCTGGTCGCGCTTGACCGTGGCGAGCACCGAGGCCGCCTGCTCCCCGCCCATGACGGAGATCTTGGCGTTGGGCCACATCCACAGGAAGCGGGGCGAGTACGCCCGACCGCACATCGAGTAGTTGCCCGCGCCGTACGAGCCGCCGACCACCACGGTCAGCTTCGGCACCCGGGTGCAGGCCACCGCCGTCACCATCTTGGCGCCGTGCTTGGCGATGCCGCCGGCCTCGTAGTCCCTGCCGACCATGAAGCCGGAGATGTTCTGGAGGAAGAGGAGCGGGATGCCGCGCTGGTCGCACAGCTCGATGAAGTGCGCGCCCTTCTGCGCGGACTCGGCGAACAGGATGCCGTTGTTCGCGATGATCCCGACCGGGTGTCCGTGGATCCGGGCGAAGCCGGTGACCAGCGTCTGGCCGAATTCGGACTTGAACTCCTGGAAGCGCGAGCCGTCCACGATCCGCGCGATGATCTCGCGGGCGTCGTACGGGGTGCGCGAGTCGACGGGGACCGCGCCGTACAGCCCGTACGGGTCCACCTTGGGCTCTTCCGGCGCCTCGACCGACCAGGGCAGGGCCCCGCGCTCGGGCAGGGTCGCCACGATGTTCCGTACGATCCGCAGCGCGTGCGCGTCGTCCTCCGCGAGGTGGTCGGTCACGCCGGAGATCCGGGAGTGGACCTCGCCGCCGCCGAGCTCCTCGGCCGTGACCACCTCGCCGGTGGCGGCCTTCACCAGCGGCGGGCCGCCGAGGAAGATCGTGCCCTGGTTGCGGACGATGACGGCCTCGTCGCTCATGGCCGGCACGTACGCCCCGCCCGCGGTGCAGGAGCCGAGGACGGCGGCGATCTGCGGGATGCCGGCCCCCGACATGCGGGCCTGGTTGTAGAAGATGCGGCCGAAGTGCTCCCGGTCGGGGAAGACCTCGTCCTGCATGGGGAGGAAGGCGCCGCCCGAGTCGACCAGGTAGAGGCAGGGGAGACGGTTCTCCAGCGCCACCTCCTGGGCGCGCAGGTGCTTCTTGACGGTCATCGGGTAGTACGTGCCGCCCTTGACGGTGGCGTCGTTCGCGACGATCACGCACTCGCGGCCGCTGACCCGGCCGATGCCCGCGATGACCCCGGCGGCGGGGGCCGCGCCCCCGTACATGCCCTCGGCGGCCAGCGGGGCCAGCTCCAGGAAGGGGGATCCGGGGTCGAGGAGGGTGTCGACGCGCTCGCGCGGGAGGAGCTTCCCGCGGGCGGTGTGGCGGGCGCGGGCCTTCTCGCCGCCGCCGAGCCGGGCCGCGTCGAGCCGGGCGCGCAGGCCCTCGGTCAGCTCGCGGTGGGCGGCCTCGTTGGTCCGCCAGGCCTCGGACGCCGGGTCCGCGGCGCTCGTCAGCACTGGTGCCTGCTGCATCGGTCGAGCTCCCTTGCTCGTTCCACGCGGTTAATGAGCGTTAACGCTTGTGGGACTCAGGTTAACGACCGCTAACGGCCCTGTCTAGAATGGTTTCCCATGAGCACCAGAGCGGCCGCCGCCCCGACCCGTCGCGAGCAGATCCTCAGTGAGGCCGCTCGTCTCTTCGCCGCGCGTGGATTCCACGGCGTGGGCGTCGACGAGATAGGGGCCGCGGTGGGCATCAGCGGCCCCGGCCTCTACCGGCACTTCGCGGGCAAGGACGCCATGCTCGCCGAACTGCTCGTCGGCATCAGCGAGCGGCTGCTGACCGGCGGCCGGCACCGGGTCGCGGAGGCGGCGGGCGACCCGGCCCGGGTGCTGTCCTCCCTCATCGACGGCCACATCGACTTCGCGCTCGACGACCGGGCGCTGATCACCCTCCACGACCGGGAGCTCGACCGGCTCCGGGACACCGACCGCAAGCTCGTACGGCAGCTGCAGCGCCAGTACGTGGAGCTGTGGGTGGAGGTCGTCCGGGAACTGCACCCGGAGGTCGGCGAGGCGGAGGTACGGGTCGCCGTGCACGCCGTCTTCGGCCTGCTCAACTCCACCCCGCACCTCGCGGCCCTGGGGCGCGAGGCGGTCGAATCACTGCTCCGGCGCCTCGCGCACGGCGCGTTCGGGGCGCTGTCGGCATGACCCGGCGCGTCCGCCGACCGGAATGGACGCGCCGTCTGCGGCCCGGCGGCGGCAGAATGGCCCGTATGCCGAAGCCGATAGAGACGCCCGTACCGACCCGCGCCGAGCTCATCGACCACTTGGTCCGCACGCGGATCGCGGGGCAGGTCGCCACGCCGCGCGACAACAACCTCAGCCACTACCGCAAACTCGCCAACGGTGACCGGCACTACTGGCTCGGCCTGGAACTGGGCGACCGCTGGACGGACGAGCAGGACGTGCTCGCGGTGATGGCGGAACGGTGCGGGGTCGTGGACGACCCGGCGTTCCGGTTCGGCCAGGACACCATCGACCCCGAACTGACCGTGGCCGGCCTGGACCGCCTGGCGGCGCGGCTGCGCAAGGCGGCGGCGGACCGGCAGAGCGTGCTCTTCGCGACCGGCCACCCGGGCGGCCTCCTCGACGTCCACCGCGCCACGGCGGCGGCCCTGCGGGCGGCGGGCTGCGAGATCGTCGTCATCCCCCGGGGCCTGGTGGCCGACGAGGGCTCGGTGTGGCAGTTCGCCGACGTCGCGGTCCTGGAGCGCGGCGCGACGCTGTGGCACACCCACTCGCCGGAGCCGATGGCCGCGATCCTGGACGGCCTCGCGGCGGAGAACCGCCCACTGCCGGACCTGGTCGTCGCGGACCACGGCTGGGCGGGCTGCGCGGCGCAGCGCGGCCTGGACGCGGTGGGCTACGCGGACTGCAACGACCCGGCCCTGTTCATCGGCGAGGCGGAAGGCACCGTCCAGGTGACGATCCCCCTGGACGACCACGTCCGCGACCCCCGCTTCTACGACCCGATGGTGGCGTACATCCTGGACGCGGCGGGCCTGCGGGACGCGTAGCCGCGGCAGGCACGCAGAAGCCCCGGCCGGGGATCCCGGCCGGGGCTTCTGCATGCGCCACCGGATCACCCCGACAGGCGCCTGATTGTCGAACCCCCGGAGCGTGGCGGTCAGTCAATTTGGCTGGGCCAGGGGTAACCCGGGCCGCCGCGCCCCTTTTCCGCTTCACCTCCCCAGATCCGCGAGTGGTTGTTTACGGCAAGAGGTGCGTGGAGACTGAATCGATGACCTCGTGCTCGGTATCACTCGGAATAGGGGCCCAGCCGGGAGATATCCTCCCTATTCTACGCAGGCGAGGGGAGGTATAGAAATGCTGAGGCTTCAATCAAGAACCCTTAGCATGGTTGATTTGTGTCCCGCTCGCTCGTCATCACTCCAGGTATAGCATGGGATCTACTAGGTGGAATCGGGGAGAAATGCTCACGCGAAACTCACACTTGAAGCCGGGTACGCCTACTTCGACGATGATGCCTCGCTCCTCCTCGTGTGAGTAGAGGAGGATTCGATCGACCTGCTCGCGATAGATCTCGATATCACGTACCCCCATCGACTCCCTCGTGAGGCGCACTGACCTACCGCCGATGTCGAAGCTCAGCGTCACGCACACTCCTGTATCTCCCACAGGAATCTCGACTCGCCATACATCTGGGTCGTGTTCCATAGGTTCAGGGGCGGTGCCGAGCACTGTAATGAAATCTATATCCTCTGGAATCTCCATGGTGTTACTTGCCATAGCCTCTTCCTCCCACGGGGATCATCGTAGTGAGCCTCGGCCCCTTGTCCGTCATTTCGAAGTTGGAGCGAATCAAGAGCATTCCCCGCGGCCCCTGCAAGAGTGACTCTGTCCGTACGTTCGTGAGATTAGACTTCTCGTTCACGTATGTCTCTGTGACGCCACCCTTTATCGCTTCATTGAAGTGTTCGGTTAGAATTTTGCGCCCCGCTGCATTGTCGCGAATTCCGATGGATTCCAGCTGGTAGGCGTTCTGGGCTGACCTCTCTGCGTTGTGGGGGTTTGAGTTGACGCGCCCGAAGAAGTAATCCCACTTTCCGTCATCGATAGTCACGCAGTTGGCGTTGTGGACGAGGACGGGGGTTTCACCCGCCATCACATAGTACGTGTGGAAGTCCGCCACAGAGAAGTTGTAGGTCTTGACATGCTCGGTGAATGCACGGTTGTCCGTGACGATTGCAGTGGATCCGCTCGCAGTTGCCAGCGTCATCCCCGGCCGGAGGTCGGCGGCCTCCACCCAGGACTGATCAGAGGGTGACCAGAAGGGGTGCTCGTGCGTCGCCGTGATTTCGTCGATGCCGTCGTCTGTGGCGATGGAGAGCGTGTTCAGCTCGCGATCGCCCTCGGTCCGGATCAGCTTTTCTACCGGTCGGGCTTCTGTCTCTCCGGATATGGGGTCGGTGGACAGAACGCTGTCGCCGACCTCTATTTCCTCGATCTTCTTTTGTGAGCCGTCGGCCATCAGGACCAGTGTCCCGGCGAGGAAGCAGTTTCCTCCCTTTCCCTTCAGGGCTTTAAGTCCGGGAATAAGGGATATAGCAAAGCCGCCTGCGATAGCCTCGCCTGATTCGAGGTCGACCCCCTGGCTGGTCACCCACTCGTCGAATGCGTCGCCCTCGTTGCATTCGGGAATGGTATTCATGAAACACTCGGCCGAGATTGTCAGCTCGGCCGTGAATTCGGCGGAATGGATTGCTGCACTCACGAAGCCTGCGGCCGCATTTGCGGGCGGTGCCCCGTCGATGCCTTTCGCCGGCGGGCAGAAGCGCACGCCGGCGCAACGCTTGCTGTCACTCTTGGGTGACTTGGGTGACTTGGTTGATTTAGGCGGCTTAGGTGATTCGCTGCAGTTCGTCCAGCAGTGGTCTTTGTAGTACCTGTTGTGGTGCTTGGTCGCGGCCTGGACGACGCTTTGGGGCGACGACTGGAAGCCGGGGTCCTCGTTGCCGCCCTCGAAGTACTTGAGGCCGTCCGGGTCCGAGTAGGTGAAGGGGTTGTTCGCTGCGTAGGTGTAGCCGTGGAGTTGCTGCGAGTCGGTGAGGTCCATGATCGGGTCCACCGAGATGAAGCGGCCGATCAAGGGGTCGTACTCGCGGGCTCCGATGTGGGTCAGGCCGCTGTCGTTGTCCTTGGTGCCTCCGACGAAGGTCTTCTCACCGGTCCACGTCGTCGGCTGGGTGCCGCGGGTCTCGCCGAACAGGCCCGTCTTGCGGCGGGTGACCGTCTGGGCCGCGTCAGCGGTCACCTGGGTGGTGCCTGTGTTGTGGTGGTCCGCGAAGGTGAAGGTGAGCTTGCCGCCCGTACGGACGGCGACGTCGCCGTAGTAGCGGGTGCCGGTGATCGTGCCCGACTTGTCGAGCTGCAGCTCGTTGCCGCCGGGCAGGTACAGCGTGGTGGCGTCCTTCTCCTTGCGCAGGAGGCGGTTGCCGGTCGCGTCGTAGATGAACCCGTCGGTGGTCAGGCCCTGGACGAGCGACTTGAGGCGCCCCTCCGCGTCCCAGTCGAGGTACTGAGTTTCACCGGTGCCGCTCTTGCGGGTCTTGGTGTTGCCGGAGGCGTCGTAGGTGAAGGTTTCGTCGTGCGGGCCGGTGCCGGTCTGGGTGACCTTGGGCAGGTCGTGCTTGCCGGCGGTCGGTGCCGTGTACGTGCGGACGGTGTCCGCGGTCGGGCCCGAGGCGGTCTTGTGCTTGGTCTCCGTCTTGCGGTTGCCGACGGCGTCGTAGGTGTAGGTGGTCCAGTACGGGTCCTCGCCGCCGATGACGGTCGTCGACGGAGTGGCCGCACAGGTCTCGCCCTTGTTGGTCCAGGCCTGGGTGATACGGCGCAGGGCGTCGAGGTTGACGCACTGGGTGTCGGTCGTTCGGGCGGCGTCCTGGCCGTACGCCGTGGCGATGGCGGTCAGGTTGCCGACGGGGTCGTTGGTGTACTTGGTGTCCTCGATCCGCTGTGGGGCGAGGTCCCGGTCGGTGTAGGCGCGGGTGAGGGCGCCGGTGTGCTCGTCGAACTCGTTGGACAGGTACAGGCGCTGGCCGGACGAGCCGAGTTCCTGGCGGGTGGTGCGGCCGTAGTGGTCATAGGTCATCGCCGACACGAGGCGGCTGTTGCCGGCGGCCATGCTGTTGAGCAGGCCGGAGACCGTCTTGTAGGTGCTGCCGACCGTCTCGGCCGGAAGGCCGCCCATGGCCGGTTGCTTGGTCGTCAGGACCTGGCCGGCGATGTTGTAGGTGTTCGACCACTTGTAGGTGCCGGCCAGTGCGCCGGTGTCGAGGGTGGACGGGATGGTGATCTGGGACTCGAGCGGCTGGTAGAGATCGTTGTAGGCCAACACCTCGGAGGTGTACGCCTTGCCGTCGACGTGGCGCGTGGACTTCGCGAGCTGCCCCTTGGCCACGGTGTCGTAGACGGACGAGGTCAGCGTGGTCGCGCCCTGCTTGGTGGCGACAGGACGCCCGAGGTCGTCGTAGTCGGTGTGCAGCGTGACGCCGCGGGCGTCCGTGACGTCGGTGATGCGGTCGCCGGCGTCGTAGACGGTCTTGCTGACGCCCTTGTCCGGGTCGTTCGATTCGACCTGGCGGCCCCGAACGTCGTAGCTGTACGTCCACTTCGCGTTGCCGGGGTCGGTGACCTGGGCCAGCTGACCGAGCTTGTTGTAGGTGTACAGCGTCGACTGTGAGGTGGTGCGGGCCGGGTCGGTGTACTGCTTTATCTCGACCGTGCGACCCAGCGCGTCGACGACGGTGGTGGTCGTGGTGCCGCCCGAGGGCGGGCTGACCGTCGTGGTGTCGCCTGTGTAACCGGTCGTGGTGCGCTTGGTCTCGGTGCCGAACTTCTTCGCGATCACCGCCGTGGGGCGGCCGGCACCGTCGAAGAGGGTGTCGGTCGAGGCCGGGTAGTTGAGCTCCTGCCCCGTGACTAGATCGGGCGTAGGCGTGCCGTCGGCGTAGTACGTGCCGGAGGTGCGCCAGGCCAGGCCGCGCGTGTCGTAGAAGGTCTCCGTGACCAGACGGCCGGCGAGGTCGGGCGACTGGGTCTGGGTCTGGCGCTCGCGGAGCAGACCGTCCTGGATGGAGTGGACCACGGAGTACTTGTAGTCGTGGGTCAGAGTCTTGGACGTGACGACGTTGGGACCGTTGTTGCGGACGGTGTATTCGAACGCATGGCTCGGCAGGTCCGGGTTGGCCTCCTGGGTCCAGTTCGGGGCCCAGATCTTCGTCACCCGGCCCAGGGCGTCGTATGCCGTCGTGACGACCTTGCCGTTGGGGTCGGTGACCTTGGCGGCCTGGCCGCGCAGCGGTTCCAGTTGGCTGGTCACGGTGTGGCCCAGTGCGTTGGTCGCCGTCATCGCGGTCGGAACTTCGCCGGTGGCCGGCGTGAACGCCGTGGAGGTTACCTTGCCGTAGGCATCGGCGGCCGCCAGCATCCGGCCGTACAGGTCGTAGCAGAGCTGGTTCTTGGCCGCACCACAGGTGGACGGGACGGTCGACGCGGTGTCGTAGCCGTCGCCCTTGCCGTTGATCTTCTCGGTCTTCGTTATGAGGCCCGCGCCGGGGACGGTTCCGAGCGTGCCGTTGTCGAAGTAGGTCCGGGTGTCGCTGATGACATCGGCCAGCCCGGCGCCAGTCGTCTCACACGGAAGGGCGACCGTCTCGACGCGGCTCTGCCGGTCTAGGATCCACGTGGCGGTGTTGCGTGCGTACGTGGTCCGGGTGCAGGCCTCGTCGCCGCTCTTGGCGGTGTCGCCGGTGCTCGACTGCCGGTCGGCCATGCCGTATTCGTCGAAGTGACGGCTGGTCTCGACCGTTCGGGTGCCCCCGGTGACGGTGGCGCGAGTCGACTCCTTCTCGACGTTCGTCTTGTAGGAGACGAGGTTGGGCAGGCCGGGGCGCAGCCGCTTGGCCACCTCGTCCGAACGCCACGGCGTGCTGGACGTCGCGCTCACGAGCTTGGCGGTGTCGTCACCCTCGTACGTCGCCCTCTCGCGGACCATGCCCGCGAACTCGGGCCGGTCGGTGACCGCGGTGCCCGTGCCGTCCTTGACCTCCTTGCCGTCGAGACCACGGAAGTAACGGGTCTCGGAGAGCGTGCGGGGGTCGTTGGCGGCGCCCGTGCGGGTCTGGACGAGTCCGTAGCCGCGGGCGACGGAGTGGACGCGGTCCTCAGCCTTGATGAACTCGCTGGTGTCCTTGTCCCAGGCTGCTCCGCCGACATAGGCGTACGAGGTCACCTTGTCGGGCGTCGAGGCGAGGTTGTCGCCCTCCACGATCTGTGTGACGACATAGCTGTTGAACCAGTCGAGCTTGGATGTGTCACCCTCCCAGGCCCACTTGGTCGGGAAGCAGCGGGTGGTGTTCGTCGCATCCGAGGCCGGAAGTGTAGTGGGCGTGCAGTCCTGCTGCGAGTAGGTGACGCCGATAGTGCCACCCGTTTCGGTGTTGACCTGGGACATCCGTAGCCGGATGTACGGCGCCAGGCCGTCGCCCGTCTTGTCCACCCGGTTGGGGCGCTGCTCACCGGTGAAGGTGACGGGGTCGAGCGGGACATCCTGCGCGGCGCCCGCCTTGGCGGTGCGGGTGATGGACTTCAGCCACATCGGGGTGGAGACGCCGTCGCCCGCCGGCGGGAAGTTCTGGTCCAGGGTCCAGGAGTCGACGTCCTGGTACGCGCCGCCGGTGAGGAGCTTGGTGTGGATACCGGTCAGGCGCATCCGGGACCAGAAGGTCGGCGAGTACTGACCCTTGCACTCAGTGGCGCCGTCCTTGCAGAACAGGTCGTACGGCGAGTCCGGCCAGTTCTTCGCGTTGGCTTCGTCGAAGGCGCCGCAGTTGGTGAGGCAGCGCTCGGTGACGTCGAACTTGACCTGGCCCATTGCCTTGCCGCTGTACACGGCGTCTGAGCGGAGCCCGTAGTCGATGTGGTCGAGCCAGCCGCCGCGGACGTACTGAGTGACCGTGGCCTTGCCGGTGGTCATGGAGACGTTGCGGCCGTAGTTGTTGGTCTCGGTCTTCCAGTAGTACGCCATCGCGGCGCCGCCGGGAGCGACGACGTAGTCGAGCTGCCAGCGCCAGGCCTGCTTGCACCAGGCGCTCGCGAACGAGGCGTTGTAGCAGGGCTCGCCCGCCTGGTTGCCGAAGACGGGCGCGGTCCAGGTCGAGTTCGTCGTCGGGGTGGACGCGTCCTTCCAGCCCGGCAGACGGTTCAAGCCGAAGAAGTACTGCGTACCGTCGGTCGTCGTGATCTTCCAGTGCTCACCGTCGTTGTCGCCGTTGGTGGCGCCGGTGAGCTTCTCGACCTTCTCGCCCGAGTCCGAGGCGGGGTGCCAACCCTTGCCCTGCTCGTAGACGAGTTCGGTCGACTTGCCGCCCAGGGACAACGTGGCGTTGTCGTTGAACCAGCACTGGTCGCCGACCTTCGCGGTGTTGATGCCACCGGTCTTGTCGTCGTCGCAGGGCTTGTACGTGCGCTCGATGAAGCCGGGCTCCCAGCTCCAGCCGTCACCGATCCATGATCCCTGGCTGTTGGATATGCCTGTGCGGCCGTCGACGGACTGGGAGTTGTAGCCGAGCGCGATCTGTGGGCTCAGCCCACCAGGCACCGAAGGGGTCGCGACCGGGTAGGACCAGGAGAAGGCACCCGTCGAGCCGCCCGCGCTCCAAGAGCCCGAAGGCTGGAGCGAGGTCGCCTTGTAGTCACCCGTCGGACCCGCGTCGCCCGCCGTCGCGGCCAGGACGGTCGCGCCGCCTGAAGCGGATGGGGCCGACTTCGCCGACACACCTGCGGCCTTGCCCGCCGGTGCCGTGGCGCCGGGGGTCGTCACCTGGGCGGACAGCTTGCCCGTGCCCGTGTCGTTGCGTGTCTGCAGCGGCTTCTGCGTACGGCACTCCGCGCGCTCCGGCGTCGTCAGCGCACACGCCGGAAGCTCCACCAGACGCAGGCGGGAGACGTAGTCGCCGCCGTAAGCGCCCCGGAAGGAGTTGTAGTCCACCTCGACCTGCGCGGACGCGGACTGCGCGGCGCCGTCCGAGCGGCCCACCGACAGCAGGACACCGTCGACGCCCGCCTTGCGGGCGGCGTCCTTGCCGACGACGGAGACCTTCACCTTCGACGGCGCTTCGGCCGCCTTGCCCGGCGCCACGTGGACCGCGACCGGGAGCTTGCCCGCCTGCTGCGAGCCCGACCCGACGGCGGGGCCGCGGGCGGCGCCCGACAGGAACGACTTCGAGATCGGGCCCGAAGCGGCCGTCAGATCGACTTCCGCCGAACCGGCCGTCGGCCAGGAGACCTTCGGTGCCTTCCACGGAGTCGCACCCGCGTCGTCGGGCTTGTTGGGCCCACCCGAGCGGACCGGCTTGACCGGTACGGCCTTCGGCTGTTTGAGCTGTGGCAATGCCGTCTTGGATTTGCTGTCCGCTACGGCAACCGCACCCGGTAGCAGGCCTGAGAGGACGACTGTGGCCAACGCCACAGAAAGTCCTCGCGTACTGAATTTTCTCACACCTCACCCAATGCTTCTGGAATTGATTTACGGCGCAGACTAACAGGCGGAATTTCTAATTCCGCTATCTCGGAACAAGCTTTGTTCGGATCAAGTGGATCTACTGGATCAAATGGGATGACACGCATGTGATGGGCGTAAAAAGCGCAGGTCAAACTGGGTTCATGGCGAGATCCTGAGTACAGTCGCCCTGTGGATATCGGGCAGATGGAGTGCGTGTGAGAAGAAGAGAAGTCCCATCCGGTTTTTCGGGTGGGTGGAGGATTTCGCGGGCCATCTCGGTGATCCTGGTAGGCGCTGTGGCGACTACCGGATTGGCTGTGATTAATCCTTCAACGAATGCGGCGGCCGCGACCGATCCGGTCGCCGAGGGGTCGATGACCGCGGCGGATTTCGCGCTCGCCAAGGCGAAAGAAACCGGTCAGCCCTATGAGCTGACGTCCGCGCGGACCGAGACCTCGGACACCTGGGCGCTGCCCACGGGCAAGTGGTCGGTCAAGCGGCACGGGACGACCGTGCGCATCCGGCGCGCCGGTGGCTGGGTGGCCACCGACCCGGCGCTTCAGTTCGCCGCAGACGGGAAGGTGAAGCCGAAGGCGTCGGCCGTCGCGATCGCCTTCTCCGGCGGAGGTACCGGGCCGCTGCTGACGGGGGTGAAGGACGGGCGGACCCTGTCGCTGACCTGGCCCACGGCACTCCCCAAGCCGACGCTCGCCGCCAACGTGGCGACGTACCCGAACGTCCTGCCCGATGTGGACCTCCAGCTGAAGGCCGAGGTCGAGGGCTTCTCCCAGCTGCTCGTGGTCAAGACGGCCGCCGCGGCCAAGCATCCCGACCTCGCGACGCTGAAGTTCAAGCTCGACACCGTGGGCCTCGACGTCAGCCGGGACGCGACGACGGGCCTGCTGACCGCGGTCAACCCGGCCGGCGAGATCGTCTTCACCTCCCCGACCCCGGTGATGTGGGACTCCACCACCACGGGGGCCGCTCCCCAGGCCGCCAAGGCTGCGGGAGTGGCCGCCGCCGGCTCGGGTACGAGCGACGCCCCCTCCGACGTCTTCGTGACGCCGTCCGGGGCCAAGAACGCGCAGATGCCCACCACGGTCGCGGGTGGCAATCTGGAGATCAAGCCCGACCAGGCCCTCCTCACAGGCGCCGAGACGAAGTACCCCGTCTACATCGACCCGTCGGTGGCCTGGGGTGCGCGGCAGAACTGGTCGTGGGTCTACCGCAAGTGGGAGAACAACTCCTACTGGAACACCAAGGAGGACGTGCGGGTCGGCTACGAGGCCGAGACGAACGGCCTCTCACGGGCCTACTTCCAGCTCGACACCTCGGGCGTCAAGGGCGCCCAGGTGACGAAGGCGACGTTCAGGATCAAGGAGACCTGGGCCTGGTCCTGCACCAAGACCCCGGTCGAGCTGTGGGCCACCGGTCCGATCTCGCGTGACACCACCTGGAAGCACCAGCCCGGCAAGGCCGGCGCCCGCTGGCAGGACACGGTCAAGGATGCCAAGGGGCGGGCCGAGTGTGGCGCCGGCAACCTCGAGTTCAACGCCACCGACGCCGTGAAGCAGTCCGCCGCCAATCACTGGTCGAGCGTGACCCTCGGCCTGTTCGCCTCGAACGAGGCCGACGAGTACCAGTGGAAGCGCTTCGACGCGAAGACGATGACGCTGGAGATCGAGTACAACAACCCGCCCGACACCCCGGCCGACCCGGGGACCTCTCCCTGGGTGCCGTGCGCGCAGGGCGGCTCGATCGGCAACACCACCATCAGCCTCTACGCGACGATCTCCGACCGCGATTCGGGGAACCTGAGCACCGAGTTCCAGCTTCTCAAGGAGGGGCAGAGCGCCCCGCTGAGTCAGTCCGTCCCCGCCAACAACGGCAGGGTCGCCACCTGGAACGTCCCCGACGCTTCGCTCCCCAACGGCACCTACACCTGGAAGGCGCGGACGACCGACCAGGACGGCGCCCAGTCGGCCTGGTCCCAGACGTGCAAGTTCACCGTGGACCGCGGTCGGCCGACCGAAGCGCCGAAGATCACCTCGACCGTCTTCCCCGACGGAAGGAACGGCTGGCCCGCGGGTACCGGCAAGGCCCGCCAGGAAGGGGACTTCGTCCTCTCCGCCAACGGCGTCCAGGACGTCACCTGGTACGGCTACTACACCGACTGGGACCCTGAGGTGAAGAGCACGACGGTGTCGGCAGGTACGTCGTTCACCGCGAAGCTCACCCCGCCCGGCGCCGGCCCGCACTTCGTCTACGCCTTCAGCCAGGACGCCGCCGGCAACCGGTCCGACACCACCGCCTACCAGTTCTACGCGGCCCGCACGGCCACGGCGGACGGGCCCCACGACCTCAACGGGGACGGCTCCCGCGACATCTGGAGCAGCGACCTCTTCGGCAGCCTCATGACCTACACGGGCCAGGGCGACGGGAAGTTCTCGGCGACGGTCAGCTCTCCCGAGTCCTTCGCCAAGGCGCAGGTCGCCACCCTGGGCCGTTGGGACGACGACGGATACAACGACATGCTCAGTCTCGAGCAGCCGGCCGGCATGACGCGCAAGTCGCTGTGGGTCTACAGCAACGCGGACGGCCGGGGCGCCGTCGACAACCGCATCGAGATGACCGCGGACGCCGAGGACAACCACTGGTTCGACGCCGAGCAGATCATCGCCCCCGGCGACCTCGACGGCGACGGGCTCCCCGACATCCTCGTCAAGCAGGGGAACAAGCTCTGGGCGTACTACAACACCCTCACAGGTGCACAGGGCGATCCCGTGCCCGTCGGTGGCACCGACTGGAACAAGTACACGGTCGTCGCTCCCGGGGACCTCAACAAGGACGGCGTGCTGGACCTCTTGCTGAGGGACAACGCCACCGGCGACGTCCTGCGCACCTACGGCAAGAAGAGCCCGGAGGAGAACCGGACGGTCGACCTCGCCACCTGGGGCACCCTTACCCGCACCAAGGTCGCTTCCGGAGTGGCCCAGGCCGCGTACCCGCAGGTCGCCTCGTCAGGCGACCTCAACGGTGACAACGTCCCCGACCTGTGGGCCCGTCAGGCCGACAACACCATGGTCGGCTGGCCCGGCAAGCTCGCCGCCGACGGCAAGACCGTGAGCTCCTTCGGCTCGCAGTTCCAGATCGACGGCATACCCGGCGCGCGGATCCCCTCCGGCACCACCCTGACCTCCGGGCAGGAGTTCTCCAGCGGCAACGCCAAGCTGCGGATGCAGGCCGACGGCAACCTCGTGCTGCTGACCAAGGACAACAAGACGATCTGGGCGAGCAGGACGGACAAGCACCCTGGCGCCACGGCCCGGATGCAGAGCGACGGCAATTTCGTCGTCTACGAGGCCGACGGCAAGTCCCCCCTCTGGAGCAGCAGGACCGCCATTCCGGGCTCGTACGCGGTGCTCCAGCCCCGCGGCGTCCTCGTCGTCTACAACCCCTCAGGTCAGAGCCTGTGGACCAGCGGTTCCCAGAGCCGGCCGGACTACAACGGCGACGGCTACACGGATGTGGCCGCCCGCGACGCCAACGGTGACCTGTGGATCTACTCGGGCACCGGGGGTACGGGCACCAGCACGCTCGGGGGCCGTTACTTCGCGGGCAACGGCTTCTGGCGTGACTACTGGAAGAACATCTACACCGCCGACCTCAACAACGACGGGTACACCGACCTCGTGGGGCGCACCGGTGTCGGAGAGCTCTACCTGTTCCCGGGCACCGGAAGGACCGGTACCGAGACGTTCAGCAATCGCATTCTGATCGGCACCGGCTGGAACATGTACGCGGACCTCGGCTTCGGAGACATGAACGGTGACGGCCGCACCGATCTCATGGCCCGGGGCGGCGACGGCAATCTGTGGTCCTACCCCCACACCGGCAGCTCCGGCACACAAACCTTGGGCAACCGGGTGTTCATCGGCGACGGCTGGTGGACCGACCACTGGAAGAACCTCCGGCTCGCCGACCTCACCAACGATCACAAGGTCGACATCGTCGGACAGACCATCGACGGCAATCTCCACCTCTACCCGAACACCAGTAACGGCGAGGGTGCGCACAGCTTCGGCCCCCGCACGTTCCTCGGCGACGGCTGGTGGACCGACTACTGGACCCCGTACCCCACCGACCTCAACAGTGACGGCACGCCGGAGAACGTCGGTGTGACCAGTGGCGGGGAGCTCTTCGACTTCCTGGACACCAGGGTCCTGGTCGGGAACGGCTGGAACGGATACGACTTGGCCCTCTGATCCGGGTCGACGTCTGAGGGGGTGAGGTCCCGTGGGGACCTCACCCCCTCTGCCGTTCTGCACGGCACTTGTCGGCTCCGGTTGTCAGTGGGCGTCGTTACGGTCGGCCCCATGGCGAAGTCTTCGAAGGTGCGCGGCCCGCTGTCCGTTCTGGCCGAGGATCCCCAAGGGCGTTCCCTCGGGCTGGAGTTGCCGCCCGGTGCGCTCATCGACAGGCCCGGTCGGCGAGGGTGGTGGAGGGAGCCCGAGCCCTTGCTGTGGGTGTCCGACGACGCCGTCGGGCTCGGGGCGCTCGCCGCTCACCGGAGTCCGGCGCTCGCCGCCGCCGGGCTGCGGGCCGTGCTGTTCCAGGGGCGGCGCGGGCTCGAACGGTGGTGGCAGGACCGGGAGTTCTCGCCCGAGCGGATGTCCGACCCCGACGACCACCATGTCGAGCCGGTGCTGCGTGAGTTCTGGAGCAGAGTGGTCCCCGATCCGGAGGAGGGGGAGGGGGAAGGCGAGGGCGGCGACGCGCTCATCGCGCCCTTCGGCAGGGACTGGCCCGGCCTCGCGGATGACGGCCCGGACGGCCCGGACGGCTCGGACGGCTCGGACGGCTCGGACGGCTCGGAGGATCCGGACGCCCTGGCCTGTGAGCTCGCGGACGCGCTGATCGCGAGCGGTGTCCTGCCGAGCCCGCGGCTCGCCCTGGTTCCCGCCGGCCGTGGGGCGGACGTACCCACCGCCGTGGGCTGGGGCGGGCCGACCAACTTCGAGAACGACACCGCCCTCATCAGCACCGTCCTGCGCTCCTGGGAGGACCGCTTCGGCGCCCGCGTCGTCGCCCTCGGCTTCGACGAGCTCCACGTGTCCGTGGCGGCCCCGCCGCGTACGACCGCCCACGCGCTCCCCGTCGCCGCGGAGCACTTCGCCTTCGCGCCCGACAACATCTGGCAGGGCTCCGGCAGCATCCGTGCCTACGCCGACGAGGCGGTCACCGGTAGCAACCACTGGGGGTTCTGGTGGGACTGAGCGGCCGGGCGGACGTCACGCACGCGGGACGCGTACGACACCCTCCTGGATGACCGTCACGGCCAGCCGGCCGTCCTGCGTCCAGATACGGGCCTGGCCGAGGCCCCGGCCCGCGGCCGCCGAGGGCGACTCCTGGTCGTACAGCAGCCACTCGTCCGCGCGGAAGGGCCGGTGGAACCACATCGCGTGGTCCAGCGAGGCGCCGACCACGTCGCCCACCGCCCAGCCGCCCCGGCCGTGCGCGAGCAGCACCGAGTCCAGCAGGGTCATGTCGGACACGTAGGTGGCCAGGCAGGTGTGCAGCAGCGGATCGGCGCTGTCGAGCTTGCCGGCTGTGCGGAACCACACCTGCGAGCGCGGCTCCACCGGCTCGCCGACGCTGCCCCAGGGCGGGGTCGTCGCGTAGCGCAGGTCCACCGCCTCCCGCGTCTCGATCAGTCGCTCCACCGTGCCGGGGTCGCGGAAGATCTCGCGGTACGCGGGCAGCGACTCGGCCGCGGTGGGCAGGGACTCCGGGTCCGGGGCGGACGGCATGGCGACCTGGTGGTCGAGGCCGTCCTCGTACGTCTGGAACGACGCGGAGAGATGGAAGATCGGCTGGCCGTGCTGGACGGCGACGACGCGGCGCGTGGTGAAGGAGCGCCCGTCGCGGATCCGGTCCACCGAGTAGACGATGGGCGCGGAGGTGTCCCCGGTGCGCAGGAAGTAGGAGTGCAGCGAGTGCGCGATGCGGTCCGCGGGGACGGTCCGGCCGGCCGCGACCAGGGCCTGGGCCGCGACCTGGCCGCCGAAGACGCGCGGTACCAGCGAAGGCCGGCTGGTACCGCGGAAGATGTTCTCCTCGATCTGCTCGAGGTCGAGCAGATCGAGGAGCGTCGTCAGTGCCTGGTTCATGGGGGAAGGGTAGGTGCCCGGATTCCTTACAGGCCCATGGACTTGGCGATGATGGACTTCATGATCTCGCTGGTGCCGCCGTAGATGCGGTTCACGCGGTTGTCGGCGTACAGGCGGGCGATCGGGTACTCGTTCATGTAGCCGTAGCCGCCGTGCAGCTGGAGGCAGCGGTCGATGACGCGGTGCGCGACCTCGGTGCAGAACAGCTTGGCGGAGGCGGCCTCGGCCGGGGTCAGCTCGCCGGCGTCCAGGGCGTCCAGGGCGCGGTCGGCGACGGCCTGCGCGGCGTCCACCTCGGCCTGGCAGGCGGCCAGTTCGAACTTGGTGTTCTGGAAGTGCGCGACGGGCTTGCCGAAGACGGTGCGCTCCGTGACGTACTGCTGGGCGAACCGGACGGCCGCGGCGGCCTGGGCGTAGGCGCCGAAGGCGATGCCCCAGCGCTCGGAGGCCAGGTTGTGGCCGAGGTAGTAGAAGCCCTTGCCCTCTTCGCCGAGCAGGTCCTCGACCGGGACCTTCACGTCGACGAACGCCAGCTCGGCGGTGTCGGAGGTCTTCAGGCCCAGCTTGTCGAGCTTGCGGCCGATGGAGTAGCCCTCGGACTTGGTGTCCACGGCGAAGAGGGAGATGCCGAAGCGGCGGTCCTCGGCCGACGGGGCGGAGGTACGGGCGCAGACGATCACGCGGTCGGCGTGGACGCCACCGGTGATGAAGGTCTTGGAGCCGTTGAGGACGTAGTGCGTGCCGTCCTCGGAGAGCTTGGCGGTGGTCTTCATGCCCGCGACGTCGGAGCCGGTGCCCGGCTCGGTCATGGCGAGGGCCCACATCTCCTCGCCGGAGACGAACTTCGGCAGGAAGCGCTTCTTCTGCTCGATGTCGGCCAGCATCTTGATGTAGGGGAGGGCGAGCAGCACGTGCACGCCGGAGCCGCCGAAGTTGACGCCCGCGCGGGAGGTCTCTTCGTAGAGGACGGCCTCGAACTTGTGGGTGTCCAGGCCCGCGCCGCCGAACTCCTCCGGCACGTTGATGCCGAAGACGCCCAGCTCGCCGAGCTTGTAGTAGAAGTCGCGCGGCGCCTGACCGGCTGCGAACCACTCGTCGTAGACCGGGACGACCTCGGCCTCGATGAAGGCGCGAATGGTCTCGCGGAATGCCTCGTGGTCCTCGTTGAAAACGGTACGGCGCACAGCCGGCTCCCTTCGGTCGCGGCGGTCCGCCGCCATGCCTAAGCGCTTGCTCAGCATAAGTTACCGGCCAGTCAAACTAGCTGTCCAGAGTGGAGACGCCGTGGAAAGGGTGGGGTGCCTCACCCTCGCCCGCGCGGGGCGGCCCGTACGGCGGCCCCGCGGTCGGGCCCCGCGGGCGATCCCGAGGGGCCTCCGAGGTGCCCCGAGGCGATCTCGACGGAAGGGGTTCGTCCGCGCCGCCGTGGCCGGAATGTGCTCAAGAATGCCTTGTTCGTGGGCTCACGTACCGATTCGCCCTCCCCTAATCTGCCCGGCATGCCACTTTTCCGGAGAGCGAAAAAGGCCGGTTCGGGCGTGGGCGGGGGACAGGACAGGGGGCAGAGCGGGGGACCCGGCGGGGAGTCGGATCCCTCGCCGGTGCCACCGTGGTGCGCCTGGTTCGGTCCCGCCGACTGGCACGCCTTCGAGGCCCTTCTGAACGATGTCTTCCTGGACGGGAACACGAGCGGGCCGCCCATGCGCTTCGGGGAGCACCGCCACCTCTCGCTCGCCGCCGAGGGTCAGACCGGCGCCCCGCTGGACCTGGCCGAGATCGCCGAGCTGGTCCGCGCGCTGCCGCACGCGAACTGGCGGTCGGCCACCGTCTCCTTCCTGAACCAGAAACAGCGGCTCGCCGAGCGCCGCCGCGAACTGGAACGCGCCGGCTTCGCCGAGGTCCGCAACCTGCTCATGCCGAGGCTGGTGACCGTCGACTCGGTCACCGAGCGCCACGCGCTGGCGGTCGCCCTCACCGAGGAGCTCGCGGCCGTCGTGGTGATCCAGGTGGGCGGCTCCCTCTCCGCACCCGTCCCGCCGGAGCAGTTCGACTCCTGGCGGGTGGACAGCGCCGAGGTCTGGGCCGCGGCCATGACCAACCTCGACGCAGCGCCCGTCTCGCTCCAGTACAACGAGGACGCGAACCCGCTGGTCAACGTCGAGGCCGACGGCGGATGGACCTCCACCCACCTCCTGCGCGCCGCCGACCTGATCGACCGCCCGGCGCCGTTCGGCATCCTCGCGATGGTCCCCTACCACGGGCACCTGATGCTGTGGGCGGTGGAAGGGCCGGAACTGCACACCTGCGTCATCGCCTACGGCCCGCTCGTGCGGAAGATGTGGGAGGACGCCCCGGAGGAGTACCGCCTGAGCTCGCGGCTGCTGTGGATCGGCGAGGACGGGATCGAGTCCATCGGAGTCGATCCCGCACCGCCCGGCAGCGAGGAACCGGGCGTGATCACCGGCTCCGCCCGCTTCCTGGAGATGCTGGCCGGCTTCCGGCCGCCGGACGACTACCCCGGCTGAACCGGGCCGCGGTCGGTGGTCCGCAGCGCGAACCACAGCTCCATCCGCACGTCCGCGTCGTCCAGGTCACGGTCCAGCAGTTCGGCGGCGCGTCCGACCCGTTGCCGGACGGTGTTGCGGTGCACGCCCAGGGCCGCAGCCGTGCGGTCCCAGTTGCCGTGGTGGGCCAGCCAGCCGCGCAGGGTCTCCCGCAGGGCGGGGGAGAGCGGCCCCAGCAGGGCCTCGGCGTGGGCGCGGGCCTCGGCCTCCCCGACCAGGCCCGCGAAGCCGGGGTCGCTGTGGTGGGCCAGCGGGGTGCGGGCCGCCTCCGCCCGCCGCACGGCCCGCTCCGCCTGGGCGTCGGCCGTGGCCAGCCCGGAGGGTGCGGCCGGGGCGCTCACCCCGAGCCGCCAGCCGGGCTGCGCGGCGGGCTCGCGGTCCGTGAGCAGCCGTACGCCGCCCTCGTACGGGTCCAGCAGTACGGTGCCCAGCGCGGCCGCGAGGGCCTGCGGATCCCCGGTTCCGCGGGCGTGGACGGCGTACCAGGGCCCGGCCGCCAGGGCTTCGGCCGGATCCCCGTCCAGCAGCAGCCGGGTCAGGGCCGCCGCTTCCGCCCCGGCGGGCCGTTCGGCGGTGAGCAGGGTCAGCAGGACGGCGGCCACCGAGGCCACGGTGTGGTCGCCGGGCGCGCGGGCCGGGGTCGCCGTGCCCAGGGCCGCCCGCCCGGCCAGGGCGTAGGCGGCCAGGTGGTGTCCGCCCGCCCGGTCGGTGGCGGTGGCGGGCCCGCCCTCGCGGCCGACCCGGATCAGCAGCGCGGACAGGGCCTCCCAGGCCGGAGCCGGCAGTTCCGGGCCCGCCGCCCGGCCGCCGGGCCACAGGGCGACCGAGCCGCCCAGGCTCGCCGCGAGCCTGGCCAACACCGCCGGGACCGGATCGGGGCGGGCCGCGGCCGCAGCCAGGGCCTGCTGGGCCTCGGTGACCCGGCGCAGCTCCCGCGTCCGGGCCTCCGCCAGCAGCCGTCCCACCGCGCGGGCGACCGCCGAGAAGGGGGTCCGCGGCGGGACCTCCAGCAGCGGCAGCCCGTGCCGGGCGCAGGCCTCGGCCAGCGCGGCCGGGACCTCCTCGTGCACCGGGGCCACGCCGAAGCCGAGCGCGGCCGCCCCCGCCCCGGCCAGCCGGGCCACGTAGCCGTCGGGGTCCTCGGCGGGACCCGCCCCGGCGGTCAGCAGCAGTTCGCCGCCGAGCAGGTACGGGGAGGGGTCGGGCATCTCGGAGGCGTGCACCCCGTGCACCCCGGCCGTGGCCGGACCCGCGAGGTGGCGCAGGCCGAGCTCCCGGTCGCCGAGCAGCGCGGAGAGCGGTACCGGTGGGGTGAGCGGCTCCCCGGCGGGGCCGTTGCCGTCCTCGGGGTCACGGGGGCCGGCGGTCATGGATACTCCGTACATTTCAGCTCCGTCAGATGGATGAAACGTACACTCCCCACCCCCGGGTGGCCCGCTTACGCTCGAAGTACCGCACACGTCAGGCCAGAGAAAGAGGCACAGCCATGAGCACGCAGCCGCGCGGCCCCGTCGACTCCTCCCGTATCCCGCGCTACGCGGGCCCGGCGACCTTCGCCCGTCTGCCCCGCCTCGACGAGGTCGGCTCCGCCGACGTCGCCGTCGTCGGCGTGCCCTTCGACTCCGGCGTGTCCTACCGCCCCGGCGCCCGCTTCGGCGGCAACGCCATCCGTGAGGCCTCGCGCCTGCTGCGCCCGTACAACCCGGCCCAGGACGCCTCCCCGTTCGCGCTCGCCCAGGTCGCGGACGCCGGTGACATCGCGGTGAACCCCTTCAACATCAACGAGGCCGTCGAGACGGTCGAGGCCGCCGCCGACGAGCTGCTCGGTGCCGGCTCCCGCCTGATGACCCTGGGTGGCGACCACACCATCGCGCTCCCGCTGCTCCGCTCCGTCGCGAAGAAGCACGGCCCGGTCGCGCTGCTCCACTTCGACGCGCACCTGGACACCTGGGACACCTACTTCGGCGCCGAGTACACCCACGGCACCCCGTTCCGCCGCGCCGTCGAGGAGGGCATCCTCGACACCGAGGCGCTCTCGCACGTCGGTACGCGCGGCCCGCTGTACGGCAAGCAGGACCTGGACGACGACGCCAAGATGGGCTTCGGCATCGTCACCTCGGCCGACGTCTACCGCCGTGGCGCCGACGAGGTGGCCGACCAGCTGCGCCAGCGCATCGGCGACCGCCCGCTGTACATCTCCATCGACATCGACGTGCTCGACCCGGCGCACGCGCCCGGCACCGGCACCCCGGAGGCGGGCGGCATGACCTCCCGCGAGCTGCTGGAGATCATCCGCGGCCTGTCCTCCTGCAACCTCGTTTCCGCCGACGTCGTCGAGGTCGCCCCGGCGTACGATCACGCCGAGATCACCTCGGTCGCGGCCTCGCACACCGCGTACGAGCTGACGACGATCATGTCGCGACAGATCGCGCAGGCGAAGGGCAAGTAAGCGAAGTGACGCACGACCACGACCTGGTACTCCGTCCCACCGAAGCCCAGAAGGCGGCCGCGCTCGCGCCGCCGCCGGGGCGGACGGGCGGGGACCTGGTCGTGGAAACGCTCCGCGGCCTCGGCGCGACCACCGTCTTCGGTCTGCCGGGGCAGCACGCGCTCGCCCTCTTCGACGCGGTCGGCCGCTCCGACCTGCGCCTCGTGGGGCTGCGTACGGAGAACAACGCGGGCTTCGCGGCCGACGCGTACGGCCGGATCACGGGCGAGGCGGTGCCGCTGCTGCTGTCCACCGGCCCGGGCGCGCTCATGGCGCTGCCCGCCCTGGCGGAGGCGGCGGCCGCCTCGGCCCCGGTCCTCGCGATCTCCTCCCAGGTCCCGGTGGCGGGCCTGGGCGGCGGGCGGCGCGGGCACCTGCACGAGCTGCGGGACCAGTCGGCGTCGTTCCGGGACGTGGTGAAGTCCGTCCACACGGTCCGTACTCCCTCCCAGATCCCCTCCGTGATCGCCGAGGCCTGGGAGTCGGCGCTGACCGCCCCGCACGGCCCGGTGTTCGTGGAGATCCCGGAGGACGTGCTGCGCGCCGAGACGATCGTCCCGCAGGTCACCGGCGTGGACGCGGCCCCGCACGAGCTCGCGCCGCGGCCCGAGCTCACGGCGCTCGCCGCCCACTGGCTGGAGAACGCCACCCGCCCGGTGATCATCGCGGGTGGTGGGGTCGTCCGCTCGGACGCGGCGGGCAAGCTGAAGCAGCTCGCCGAGCGGCTGAACGCGCCCGTCGTCACCACCTTCGGCGGCAAGGGCGCCTTCCCGTGGACCCACCCGCTGTCCCTCCAGTCCTGGCTGGAGGACCGCCA
The DNA here is from genome assembly GCF_041432505.1 of Streptomyces virginiae. GTDB lineage: Bacteria > Actinomycetota > Actinomycetes > Streptomycetales > Streptomycetaceae > Streptomyces > Streptomyces virginiae_A. The sequence continues at coordinate 3,340,848 of NZ_CP107871.1, read as the reverse complement.
CATGACCGACTTCCTGGAGGACGCGGACGTCCTGCTGGTGGTCGGCTCGGGCCTCGGTGAGCTCTCCTCGAACTACCACACCTTCTTCCCGACGGGCCGGGTCGTCCAGATCGACGCGGACCTCGGCAAGCTGGAGTCGAACCACGCCGGCCTCGGCATCCACGCGGACGCCCGCCTGGCGCTGCAGGCCCTGCTGGAGACGGTGGCCGAGCGCGAGGACGCCGGTGCCCCCGAGCGGGTCCGAGCCGTGCTGGCGGACATCGCGGCCCGCCTCGCCACCCAGGACCTTGCCCTCGAACAGGAACTCCTCGGCTCGATCCGGACGGCCCTCCCGGCCCGCTCCCCGTCCTTCTGGGACATGACGATCCTGTCCTACTGGGCCTGGTCCGCCTTCGACCCGAAGCACCCCAACACCATGCACTCGGCCCAGGGCGCGGGCGGCCTCGGATACGCCTTCCCGGCGGCCCTCGGCGCGTGCGTCGCCGAACCGGACACCCCGGTGCTCGCGGTGTCCGGCGACGGCGGCGCGATGTACTCCGTCGCGGACCTGGCCACGGCGAAGCAGCACGACCTCGACGTCACCTGGCTGATCGTGGACGACGGCGGCTACGGCATCCTGCGCGAGTACGGCTGCGAGGCCGGCACCCGGCTGACCGGCCCCGACTTCGTGGCCCTGGCCCTGTCCTTCGGCGTCCCGGCCGCCACCACCACCCCCGAGTCCCTGACCGCCGACCTCAAGAAGGCCCTGGCGACCCCGGGCCCCTCGGTGGTGGTCCTTCCGGCCAAACTGCGGATGTTCGCTCCGACCCACCTCTAGCCATGTCCGCAGGCCAGCTAGGGTGGCCGCGGTCAAGCCAAGGGTGGAGCACAAGGGGGAGCAGTGTCGTTCGACCAGGTCAAGTGGGCGGAAGGCACGTCCGAACACACGGCTGCCGCTGTGAACGGCCTCATCGGCGAGATCCCGGTCGTGGGCACGGTCGGTGGCTCACTGATCGACTCGCTCAAGTACGAGTGGGTCGAAGGCGTCAAGGACGAGGCCGAGGAGCAGGGCAAGCAGGAGTCCAGCAAGAACTTCGCGGCGGGCGTGGAGGGGACCAACGAATTGTTCGATGCGTGGGGACGCGAGCGGAACGTCGGCGGTGACCCCGCGTTCACTCACGCCAAGAACGAAGCCGGCGAGGGGTTCACCTCGGGACGGGACGCAGCTCGTGCACACCTCAAGCCGTGACGTGATCAAGACCCTCGGGCGTTCGGCGGCCGCGCTCGTCTGTGTGGCGGCGCTGGCGTCGTGCACCTCGGGCGATTCCGAGGCGGAGGCTGACCTGTGCGGGATCAGCGCCTCTTCGGAGGAAGAAGCGCTCGTGCGGGAGATCCTCGGCACCGCGGACTTCGAGACGAAGACCTACAAGTCCAAGAGCGTGCTGGTGGACAAGGTGAAACGGGCATTGCCGGGCATGCGGCCGGGCAAGAATTCGTACTTCAACGCCGCATGCCGCTACCGGGTGGAAGACGAGCATCGCGCCGTCAGCGCGACCTTCTCCTTCGGCTGGTCCCCTCGGGTACCTCCCGGGCCCCCTTCCAACGGAGTGTCCTACGAACTGGACGGCGCAAGCGGTGTCACGAGCGAGTCCAACTCCACGCTGCTCGTCCAGTGCGATCTGCCTGGTGAACTCGGAGCGCAGTCGCGGAACGTGTGGTTCTCGGCGGACGCCTATTTCTCATTCATGCCGGCCACCGGGACGGGTGTGGTGGACCAGGCGGGTAAGGACCGGCGGATGACCCTCACCTACCTCATGACCCGCCGCGTCACCGACGCGCTCGGCTGTGAGAACAAGCCGCTGGAGAAGCCGCCCGTGGTGAAGCCGCTCCCCACCCCCTGACCGGCGCCTCGGCCGGGGCCGCCACGATCACGCGTGCTGAGGGTGACCACCGCTTCAACCGTCAGTCACCATTCCGCCCGTCCTCGTCCTCCTCCTCGCCCTCGTAGGTGTGGAGGAGGAGGCTGACCACGGCCACGCCCAGTGCCGTACCCAGCCGGGCCCACGGGTTCTCGGTCAGCAGGCCGACGATCTTCGCCGCGAGCAGCGCGATGAGGAACGCGGTCACGTAGGGGACGACGGTGCGGACCGTGCGTTGCACGAAGGTGCCGCCGGTCCGGTGTTCGTGATGAGTGGACATGGTCCTCGATCCCTTCGCTGCGCCACCGCGATCGGCGGGCGGCCGACTTCCAGCATCGGCAGCGCGCCCCGCCCCTCACAGATCCGGAAAGTCGTGGCTTGACAGGCTCCCCACCGCCTCCCCGCCCCGGTCGGACGCGGCCCGCGCGCCCCCGCCGTACGAGAGTGCGATTGTTGCGGCGGGATGAAATCCGCCGGTGGGAGCGTTGGCGCTTCCGGCAGGACAGGACGAACGGGGAGGCCTCACGTGGCGGCGGCTAAGACAGCGGCTGGGGAGAAACAGGGCTGGGGCAAGCGGCTGGCGGCCTACACCTGGCGGTACAGGACCAATGTGCTGCTCGCGCTCGGCTCCTCGCTGGCCGGTATGGCCGTCATGGCGGTCGTGCCGCTGGTCACCAAGGTGATCATCGATGACGTCATCGGGGACCGCACCAAGCCCATGGCGCCCTGGGCCGGGATACTCATAGCCGCGGCCCTGCTCGTGTACGTGTTCACCTACATCCGCAGGTACTACGGCGGGCGCCTCGCCCTCGACGTGCAGCACGACCTGCGCACCGACATGTACGCCACGATCGCCCGCCTCGACGGGCGCCGGCAGGACGAGCTGAACACCGGCCAGGTCGTCGGCCGCGCCACCAGCGACCTCCAGCTGATCCAGGGCCTGCTCTTCATGCTGCCCATGACGATCGGGAACTTCCTGCTCTTCGGGATGTCCCTCGGGATCATGCTCTGGCTCTCGCCGCTGCTGACCGTCGTCGCCCTGCTCATGGCCCCCGCCCTGTGGTTCATCGCCAAGCGCAGCCGCAAGAAGCTCTTCCCCGCCACCTGGTGGGCGCAGGGCCAGGCCGCCGCCGTCGCGACCGTCGTCGACGGGGCCGTGACCGGCGTCCGCGTGGTCAAGGGCTTCGGTCAGGAGGCGCAGGAGACCGGCAAGCTGCGCGAAGCAGGCCGCCGGCTGTTCGCCGGGCGGATGCGGACCATCCGGCTCAACTCGCGCTACACCCCCGCCCTCCAGGCCGTCCCCGCGCTCGCCCAGGTCGCCATGCTGGCCCTCGGCGGCTGGATGGCCACCAACGGCCAGGTCACCCTCGGCACCTTCGTCGCCTTCTCCACCTACCTCGCCCAGCTCGTCGGACCCGTCCGCATGCTCGCCATGGTCCTCACCGTCGGACAGCAGGCCCGGGCCGGTGTGGAGCGCGTCTTCGAGCTCATCGACACCGAGCCCGAGATCCACGAGGGCACCCACGAACTGCCCGCCGACGCGCCCGCCACCGTCGAGTTCGACGACGTCCGCTTCGGCTACGACCCCGGGCGGCCGGTCCTCGACGGGTTCTCGCTCTCCGTGGCGCAGGGCGAGACCGTCGCCGTCGTCGGCTCCTCCGGCAGCGGCAAGTCCACCGTCGCGCTCCTGCTGCCCCGGTTCTACGACGCCGACGGCGGCGCCGTCCGCGTCGGCGGCCACGACGTCCGCGAGCTGACCTACGACTCCCTGCGCGGCGCGATCGGCCTGGTCCCCGAGGACTCCTTCCTCTTCTCCGACACCATCCGCGCCAACATCGCCTACGGGCACCCCGGCGCCACCGAGGAGCAGATCGAGGCCGCCGCCCGCGCCGCCCAGGCCGAGGGGTTCATCCAGGCCCTGCCCGCCGGGTACGACACCAAGGTCGGCGAGCAGGGACTCACCCTGTCCGGCGGCCAGCGCCAGCGCATCGCCCTCGCCCGCGCCATCCTCACCGACCCCCGGCTGCTGCTCCTCGACGACGCCACCTCCGCCGTCGACGCCCGCGTCGAGCACGAGATCCACGAGGCCCTGCGCTCCGTCATGGCGGGCCGGACCACCCTGCTGATCGCCCACCGCCGCTCCTCGCTCGCGCTGGCCGACCGGATCGCCGTACTCGACCGCGGGCGGCTCGCCGACATCGGGACGCACGAGCAGCTGGAGAGCCGGTCCGCGCTCTACCGCAGGCTGCTCACCGACCCGGACGCGCTCGGCGCCGCCTCGCCGCGGACCCCGGACGCCCGGGTGATGACCGAGTTCGAGCGCGAGCTCGACCGGGACCTCGAACGCGGCATCGAGCTGGAAGCCGAGATCGACTCGGAGCCCGTCAACGCCAAGCGCCGCGTCGCCGGTGGGGTCACCCCCGAGCTGTGGCGCCGCCAGGACGACGACGCCGCCGACGCCACCACGGCCGCCGCCCCCGCCGCCGCGGGTGGCGCGCCCGGAGCCGGGCATTCCATGGCCGGGTCCGTCGCCGGCATGCCCGCCACCCCCGAACTGCTCGCTCAGGTGGCCGCGCTGCCGCCCGCCGACGACCTGCCCGAGGTGGACGAGACCCGCGCCGCGGCCGCCGAGGAGAGCTACGGCCTGCGCCGCCTGCTCCACGGGTTCTGGGCGCCGCTCGCCATCAGCCTCGGGCTCGTCGCCGCGGACGCGGGGGCCGGGCTGCTGCTGCCGATCCTGATCCGGCACGGCATCGACCAGGGTGTGGAGCAGGCCGTGCTCGGCGCCGTCTGGGTGGCCGCCGGGCTCGCCCTCGCCGTCGTCGTCGCGCAGTGGGCCGCGCAGTTCGCCGAGACCCGGATGACGGGCCGTACCGGCGAGCGCGTGCTGTACGCCCTGCGCGTCAAGATCTTCGCCCAGCTCCAGCGCCTCGGCCTCGACTACTACGAGCGCGAGCTGACCGGCAAGATCATGACCCGGATGACCACCGACGTGGACTCGCTCAGCTCCTTCCTGCAGACGGGGCTCGTCACCGCCGTGGTCTCCGTCTTCACCTTCTTCGGCATCCTGATCGCGCTGCTCGTCCTCGACGTCGAGCTCGCGCTGATCGTCTTCGCGACCCTGCCCGTCCTGGTCGTCGGCACGATCGTGTTCCGCCGCAGGTCCGTCGCCGCCTACGAGCTCGCCCGCGACCGGGTCAGCCTGGTCAACGCCGACCTCCAGGAGTCCGTCTCGGGCCTGCGCATCGTCCAGGCCTTCCGCCGCGAGGGCTCGGGCGCCAAGCGCTTCGCCGAGCGCAGCCACTCCTACCGCGAGGCCCGGGTCCGCGGCCAGTGGCTGATATCCGTCTACTTCCCCTTCGTGCAGCTGCTGTCCTCGGGGGCCGCCGCCGCCGTGCTGATCGTGGGCGCGGGCCGGGTGGAGGCCGGCACGCTCACCACCGGCGCGCTGGTCGCGTACCTGCTCTACATCGACCTGTTCTTCGCGCCCGTCCAGCAGCTCTCCCAGGTCTTCGACGGCTACCAGCAGGCCACGGTCGCCCTCGGCCGTATCCAGGGGCTGCTGCGCGAGCCGACCACCACCCCGCTGCCCGAGCGGCCGCGCGCGGTGGAATCGCTCGGCGGGGAGATCGCCTTCGAGGACGTCCGCTTCCAGTACGGGACGGCCGAGGAGCGGGGCGAGAAGGGCGAGGCCCTGGCCGGGATCAGCCTGCGGATACCCGCCGGACAGACCGTCGCCTTCGTCGGCGAGACCGGAGCCGGGAAGTCCACGCTGGTCAAGATGGTCGCCCGGTTCTACGATCCGACCTCCGGCCGGGTCACCGCCGACGGGGCGGACATACGGGAGCTGGACCTGACGGCGTACCGCCACCGGTTGGGCGTCGTCCCCCAGGAGGCCTACCTCTTCCCGGGGACCGTCCGTGACGCCATCGCCTACGGGCGCCCCGAGGCGAGCGACGCCGAGGTGGAGGCCGCCGCCCGCGCGGTCGGCGCCCACGACATGATCGCCACCCTCGACGGCGGCTACCTGCACACCGTCGCCGAGCGCGGCCGCAACCTCTCCGCGGGCCAGCGCCAGCTGATCGCACTGGCCCGGGCCGAACTCGTCGACCCGGACGTGCTGCTGCTCGACGAGGCCACCGCCGCCCTCGACCTGGCGACCGAGGCCCAGGTCAACCAGGCCACCGACCGGCTCGCCGGCAAGCGCACCACGCTGGTGGTCGCGCACCGGCTGACCACCGCGGCGCGCGCCGACCGGGTCGTGGTCATGGACCGCGGCCGGGTGATCGAGGACGGTACCCACACCGAACTCCTGGCGCGCGGTGGCCGGTACGCCGACCTGTGGCGCACCTTCGTCGGCGAGGACGAGCGCGCCGCGGCCTGAACCGCCCGCCCGCCGGGCCGCCCCGGGATCAGAACTCGCCGAACAGCAGGTTCCCCGGGGCGTCCTCGTCGGTGCCGGTGTAGTACTCGCGTACCGCGTCGAGCAGTTCGTCGACGGTGAGGCAGCCGTCCCCGTTCGCGTCGATGCGACGGAACAGCGCCTCCGTGTCGGTGGGGCTGAGCCGCGTGTCGAAGGCCTCCTGCGCCCGGTGGAACTCCTGCGGGCTGATGAATCCGTCGCCGTCGGTGTCGACGATCGTCAGGATCGCCCGCATCATCGGCCGGAACGAGCGGTCGTAGGCGGGCCCGCCCTGCGCGTACAGGCGGGTCATGCCCTGCTTGTACTCCTCCGGCGTGACCTTGCCGTCCCGGTCGATGTCCAGCTCGGTGAACAGGTCCTGCCAGAAGTCGGCCAGACCACCCATCACCAGCTCCGCCTTGGGTGAGCCGGCCGGCTCCGCGAGGGCCGTCAGCAGTCGGGAGCCGAGCGCGATGATGTCGTCGGCGTCGATCACGCCGCTCCGGTCGGCGTCCAGGTGCGTGAAGGCGCGCGCCAGCTTGCGGTCGAGCAGGTCGTTGGTCATCTCAGGGCCTTTCACGGCCGCAGCACGGCTGCGGTGACGGCGAGCGGGGTATGGGTCACCTAGCGTAATCGCCTGCCTGAGTGCGAACTTCCCCTCTTCCGCCGGGAAGTGACGGATGCACCCGTACGAGGGAGGGCGGCCGCCCCGTACGGGCCGGATCCGGGCCGGACCCTTGCGCGTGGCAACCATCCGGGGGGTTCGGACGTCGTACGTGCGTGCGTGCTCCGTACGTACGACCGATCGGGGGACAGGGTGTTGCAGGGGTGGAGGAGGCGCGGCCGCCGGGTCGCGTCCCTGGGGGTTTTCACGGCGGCGCTGTGGCTGTGCGCGGGCGGGCTGTTCACGCCGCCGGCGGCGCAGGCCGCGACCGAGAGCTGCGGGGGCCGGCTGGCCCGGACGGTGACGTTCGAGACGGGTGAGGTGCGGGTCTACAAGAGCCGCAACCAGGCCTGCGCGATGACCGTGGCGCGGTTCCCCGGCGAGCGGCGCCGGATGGCGGTGAGCGTCCAGCCGCGTGGCGGGGTGCCGGTGCGCGAGGACGGGCGATTCACGCACTACGCCGGGCCTGTCACGGTGGGCGCGATCAACCGCTGCGTGTATGTAAAGGGGAGCGTAGGGGCCGGATCCGCGGATTCCGGCTGGATCCTGTGCTGACGGACAGGCCCAACTAGGTCTGTTCACCGGTGCGTTCGCCCAGCTAGGTTCACGGCGACCGAAGTGAACTCAAGGGGAGGGTGAATGCGCAAGACGCTCGGATGGCTGCTGTCGCTCGTGGTGCTCATCGGCACCATGGGTGCGGCCGGCTCCACGGCGCAAGCGGCCACAGCCGCGCAGCCCGCGGCCGCCACGGACATCAAGGACCAGATCCTCGGCATTCCCGGGATGAGCCTGATCGAGGAGAAGCCGTACCCCGGCTACCGCTTCTTCGTGCTGAACTACGAGCAGCCGGTGGACCACCGGCAGCCGTGGAAGGGCACCTTCAAGCAGCGCCTGACCCTGTTGCACAAGGACGTCTCGCGGCCGTCGGTGTTCTACACCTCCGGCTACAACGTCAGCACCAGCCCGCGCCGCAGTGAGCCGACGACCATCGTCGACGGCAACCAGGTCTCTCTGGAGTATCGATTCTTCACGCCCTCCCGTCCCGACCCGGCCAACTGGTCGAACCTGGACATCTGGCAGGCCGCCAGTGACCAGCACCGCCTCTTCACCGCGCTGAAGAAGATCTACAAGAAGAACTGGCTGGCCACGGGCGGCAGCAAGGGCGGCATGACGGCGACGTACTACGAGCGCTTCTACCCGCGCGACATGGACGGTGTCGTCGCGTACGTCGCGCCCAACGACGTCGTCAACGACGAGGACTCGGCCTACGACCGGTTCTTCGCCAAGGTCGGGACCAAGGAGTGCCGCGACAAGCTGAACGCGGTCCAGCGCGAGGCGCTCGTGCGCCGTGCGCCGCTGGAGGCCAAGTACGCGGTCGCCGCCGCCGAGAACGGCTGGACCTTCACCACCGTCGGCGACCTCGACAAGGCCTACGAGGCCGTCGTCCTCGACTACGTGTGGGCCTTCTGGCAGTACAGCCTGCTCGCCGACTGTGCCTCGATCCCGGCCGCCGCCACCGCGAGCGACCAGGAGATCTGGGACTCGATCGACGGGATCTCCGGCTTCTCGGCCTACACCGACCAGGGACTGGAGACGTACACGCCGTACTACTACCAGGCCGGTACGCAGCTCGGTTCCCCGGACATCAAGCTCCCGCACCTGAAGGGCCTGAGCCGCTACGGCTACCAGCCGCCGCGCAACTTCGTGCCCCGCGACATCCCCATGGCCTTCCAGCCGGGGGCGATGGCGGACGTGGACCGGTGGGTGCGTGACAACGCCCACCAGATGCTCTTCGTCTACGGGCAGAACGATCCGTGGGGCGCCGAACCGTTCCGCCTCGGCTACGGGGTCCGCGACAGCTACGTGATGATCGCGCCCGGCGCCAACCACGGGGCGAACGTCGCCAAGCTGATGGACGGCGAGAAGGCCCTCGCCACCGCGAAGATCCTCCAGTGGGCCGGGGTGGCCCCGGCCGCCGCGCTCGCCGACGCCGGCAAGGCGGCGCCGCTGGCGGCGCCGGACGCGGAGCTCGACCGGCGTGACCTGGAGCGCGAGCCGCAGCTGCGGCCGTAACCGGGAGACCGGGAGACCGGGAGACCGGGGCGGACCGGACACGCGAGCCATGAGCCATGAGCCGCGGGCCGCGGGCCGCGGGCGGGCGCCTGAGAGATCAGCGCGTCAGCCCGTGGCCCAGCGGGTAGCGGCCCGGCACCGGGACGGGAAGGCGGCCGGAGGGCCGCAGCGCCCCGGTGAGCACCCGGGCCGCCGCCCGCATCTCCACGTCCGTCCACGCGTACGTCGCCAGCTCCGCCGCGCAGGTCGGCAGCCGGGCCGGGTCGTACGGGTTGCGGACGGCCAGGGTAACGACCGGGACACCGGTCGCGATCAGGTCCGTCACCAGCGTGCGCTGCGGACTCGTCCCCTCCGGGACGTTGTACGTGCACACCAGCACGGCCGCGTGACCGGCCGCGGCGGCCACGGCGCGGGCCGGCGGCACCGCCGTGGCCCGGCAGCCCAGGGCGGTCAGTTCCCGGGCCAGTACGGCCGTAGGGGGGCCGGTGGTACCCGTGGGGGAGACCGGGTCCGTCCCGGTGACCAGCAGGCGTGGCCCGGCGGTCGCATCGAACGGGACCAGCCCGCGGGGGTTGGCCAGCAGGGTCGTCGTGGCCGCCGCGATCGCGTCGGCGGCGTCGAGATGCTCCTGCGCGCCCACGACGGCCTCCACGTCCCGGCCCGTGGTGTAGGCCTCGTCGAACAGGCCCCGGCGGGCCTTCAGTTCCAGGATCCGCAGCACCGACTCCTCGACGCGTGCCTCCGTCAGCTCGCCCGACTCGACGGCCGCCCGCACGCTGCGCTGCGCGAGCGCCAGGTCCGGTGCGTTCAGCAGTTGGTCGCAGCCCGCCAGCAGGGCCAGGACGGGCACGCGGTCGTTCCCGTACTTCTGGCGGACCCCGGCCATGTCCAGGGCGTCGGTGACCACCACCCCCTCGAAGCCGAGGCGTTCGCGCAGCAGACCGGTGACGATCGGCCGGGAGAGGGTCGCCGGGTCCCCCGAGGGATCGAGCGCGGGGAAGACGATGTGCGCCGTCATGATGGCGTCCACGCCCGCCTCCACCGCGGCCCGGAAGGGCGGCTCGTCCGTCTCCTCCCAGGCGGCCCGGGTGTGCCGCATCACCGGCAGCCCGACATGGCTGTCGGTCTCGGTGTCCCCGTGGCCCGGGAAATGCTTGGCGGTGGCGGCGATGCCGGCCCCCTGGTAGCCACGGACCTGGGCGGCGACCAGCTCCGCCACGGCCCGCGGGTCGGAGCCGAAGGACCGTACGCCGATCACCGGATTGGCCGGATTGACGTTCACGTCGGCCACCGGCGCGTAGTCCTGCCGGATGCCCATGGCGGCCAGCTCGGAGCCCGCGATGTGCGCGGCCCGCCGGGCGTGGGCGGTGGAGCCGGCCGCGCCGAGCGCCATCGCCCCCGGGAGCAGGGTCGCGGGCTTGCCGATCCGGGCGACGGCGCCGTGCTCCTGGTCGGTGGAGAGCAGAAGGGGGATCCGGGCACCGGCGGTCAGGGCGGTCTGCTGGAGCCCGACCGAGAGCGCGGCGATCTGCCGCGGGTCGCGGGTGTTGTGGGCCCAGGCGAAGTAGATGACCCCGCCGAGGTGGTAGCGGGAGACCACTTCGGCGGCGGTGCGCACGCCGAAGGCGGCCAGGTTCTGTTCGGCGTCCGCCGGATCGGGATCGGTGGCCGAATGCCCGTAGGCCCGGGAGACGAAGAGCTGCCCGATCTTCTCGTCGAGGCTCATCCGGTCCAGGAGGGCGCGCAGCCGCGCCCGGCCGGGGCGGCGGCTCGGGGGCCGCGCGTCGTCGGGGGTGTGGTGGGGGCGGGGGCCCACCGCGGCGGAAGCCGCCCCGGCGGCCGTGACGGCGACCATGGCGGCCGCGGCGAGCAGGTTCCGGCGCGAGGCGTGGTACGGCACGCGCCGGACCCTACTGCCGGGGTACGCCCCAGGAGTGACGGACACTCGGAAGGTCCCCCGGAAGAGACGGCCTAGGCCTCTTGGCGGTCCGCCCAGTGGTCCTGAAGGCTCCGTACGGCCTCGGTGATCGCGGGGCGTCGAGCCGCCCCGGTCCGCCACAAGGCGTACAACCGGCGTACGGGGCCCGGCTCCAGCGGTACGGCCACGGCCCCCGGCGGCAGCGCGCCGGTGCCCAGCCGGGGGACGACGGCCACCCCGAGCCCGGCCGCGACCAGCGCGACGATGGTGTGGTTCTCCTCCGCGACGTGCGCGATGTCCGGCTCGAACCCGGCCGTGCGCAGGGTCCGTATCAGCCAGTCGTGGCAGACCCGGCCGGGAGGCTGGCAGACCCAGCGCTCGCCGCCGAGGTCGGAGCGCCGGATGACCCGGCGCGTGGTGAAGGGATGCCCGGCCGGCACCACCAGGTCGCAGAGGTCGTCCCCGATCACCGCCTGCTCGATCCCCTCGGGCGCGGGCAGCGGGGCGATGTCCCAGTCGTGGGCCACCGCCAGGTCGGTGACCCCCCGGGCCACCAGTTCCACGGACAGGTGCGGGTCCACCTCGGTGAGGCGGACGTCCAGGGCCGGATGGCGGCGGGCCAGATCGGCCAGCACCTGTGGCAGCAGTCCGCGCGCCGCCGAGGCGAACGCGGCCACCGTCAGCAGCCCGCCGGGCTGCCCGCGCCGCTCCTCCAAGGTGGTCTCGGTGCGCTCCACGATCGCCAGCAACTCCTGCGCGGCGTCGGCGAGATGGCGGGCCTCCTCGGTGAGCGCGACCCCGCGCCCACGCCGCTCCAGCAAGGTGGTGCGGGTCTCCCGTTCCAGCTTGGAGATCTGCTGGGAGACCGCCGAGGGGGTATAGCCGAGGGCGGCCGCCGCACCGGCGACCGAGCCGTGGACGGAGACGGCGTGCAGGGCGCGGAGCCGGGCGAGATCGAGCATGCCTCCATCGTCACACCCCGCATATCCGTAAGCAATGCTTCATCCATCGCTGAAGACATCCGCGCTGGTGCTACATGGTCGGGCGGTCGATGCTCGAAGCATGCGTCCCGTACACACCGCCCTCGCCGTGCTCGTCGCGGCTGTCTGGGGCTTCAACTTCGTGGTCATCGAGATCGGCCTCGACCACTTCCCGCCCCTGCTGCTGTCCGCCCTGCGCTTCCTCGTCGCCGCCCTGCCCGCCGTGTTCTTCGTCGGTCGGCCCAAGGTCGCCTGGAAGTGGATCGTCGGCGTCGGGATCGCCCTCGGCGTGGCCAAGTTCGGCCTGCTCTTCACCGGGATGGACGCCGGTATGCCCGCCGGGCTGTCCTCGCTCGTGCTGCAGATCCAGTCCGTCTTCACCGCCGTCCTCGCCGCCGTCCTGCTGCGCGAACGGCCGGGCCGGGTGCGGGTGCTCGGGATGACCGTCGCGCTCGCCGGGATCGCGGTCGCCGCGGTGGACGGCGGGACCTCCGGGCCGGTGCTCGGCTTCACGCTGGTCGTGGCCGCCGCCGCGTGTTGGGGCGTCTCCAACGTGCTGACCCGCAAGGCCGCCCCGCCCGACGCCCTGAACTTCATGGTGTGGGTGTGCACGGTCCCGGTCCTGCCGCTGCTCGCGCTCTCGCTGCTGCTGGAGGGCCCGGAGCGGGACCTGGCCGCGCTGCGGGCCCTGGACTGGTCCGGGGTGGCCGTCATCGGCTACGTCGCCTGGGTGTCCACCGTCTTCGGCTTCGCCGCCTGGAGCTACCTGCTGCGCCGCTACCCGGCCTCCGCGGTGGCCCCGTTCTCGCTGCTGGTCCCGGTCTTCGGGATGTCCTCGGCGGCCCTGGTCCTCGGGGAGTCCGTCTCGGGGCTGCGCTGGCTGGCGGCCGTCCTGCTGGTCGGCGGGGTGGCGCTGGCCTCGCCGGCCCCGGCGCGGGCGGCGCGGCGGGCGCCGTCACCGGCCGGGATCAGTGCGGCCGGGTCTCCTGCAGCGGCAGCCGCCAGTCCTGTCCCGTCAGGCTCACCCCGTACGAGCGGTGCGGCCGCTCCGCGATCAGGGTGAACCCGGCCTTCAGGTAGAGCTCGCGGGCGTCGGTCAGCACGTCGTTGGTCCACAGCACCAGTTCGCGGTAGCCGACCGAGCGGGCGAAGGCCACGACGGTGTCGACCAGGAGGGTGCCGACGCCCTGGCCGCGGCCCTGCGGATCGACCAGGAGCAGCCGCAGTCGGGCGGTGCCGGGCGCGCCCTCCTCCCGTACGCACATCACCGAGCCGACGGGCCGGCCGTCCAGCTCCGCGATCCACACCCGTTCGAGGTAGGGGTCGTGGTCCTGGGCGAAGTCCGCGACGATCCGGGCGACCAGACCCTCGAAGTCGCTGTTCCAGCCGTACTCGGCGGCGTACAGCGCGCCGTGGCGCTGCACGATCCACCCCAGGTCACCCGGTTCCGGGTCGCGGAGCCGCACGCTCTCAGCCATGGGCCAACTCTAGGGGGAGGGCTGGGCGGTGGGGCCCCCGAGGAGGCTCTTTCCTGCCGGCTATTTCTTGCCACCGCCGAGGATCTCGCCGAGCAGGTCCCCGAGGCCGCCGCCCGCTCCGCCGCTCGCTCCGGGGGTCGTGCCGGGGGTCGTTCCGGGTGCGGCGCCGGGGGCGCCCGCGGCCCCGGCGCCCGCCGCTTTGCCGGAGGCGCGCTTGGCGAGGACGGCCAGGACGACCGGGATCAGCATCTCGATGACCCGGCTGATGGTGGCCGCGGGGATGCCGGTCCGCTTCGAGAGGGCCGCGGCCACGGGCTTGCTCACCTTGGCCAGCACCCCGGCCATCATTCCGCCGCTGAGCAGGCCGCCGAGGCCACCGAAGGTGGCCACGCCCGCCGGCGGCGGCTCGGCATCGGCCACCTCGGCGATGGCCTGGCGCACCTCCACGCCGTCGGCGTCGTCGGCGTCGGCCTTCTCCCGGAGGTCGCCGGTCATCGCGCCGACGGTCTCCGCGACGGTCTCCCGGGCGCCGGTGGTGTCCGTGCCGAGCAGGCCTGCGATCTCGGTGAGCTTCTCGTCGCCGAGTTCGCCCAGCACGTCGTCCTGGAATGAAGATTCGCTCATGCCGGAAACGCTACTTCTGTGCCGATTCGCCGGCACCTTGAGTAGGCATTTGGTAACGGAAACATAAAGCTGTGGCTCCGGGTGCAACCCTGCGGGCGTATGGCGGGTCGTATGGTGCGTCGGCACTTCCGGGGAGGGATCTGGGGGGATCGGGAAGTCCGACACGGGAGGGGTAACCGTGAGGGGGTCCGGCCGCGAGGCGGGACCCCCTTTGCGTTGTCCACAGGCCCGGCGCGCTGTCGGCGCCACCCGGTAGCTTCGGGTCATGGCAGCAGCAGAGGGGGCGCCGCGGGCGGTGCAACTGGCGGTGGTCGACGGCGTGCTCGAACGCATCACCTACGCCAACGAGGAGAGCGGGTACACGGTCGCCCGCGTGGACACCGGTCGCGGCGGCGGCGACCTGCTCACGGTGGTCGGGGCGCTGCTGGGCGCGCAGCCCGGCGAGTCCCTGCGCATGGAGGGCCGCTGGGGCTCCCACCCGCAGTACGGCAAGCAATTCACCGTGGAGAACTACCGGACGGTGCTCCCGGCGACCATCCAGGGCATCCGTCGCTACCTCGGCTCCGGCCTGATCAAGGGCATCGGCCCGAAGATCGCCGAGCGGATCGTGGAGCACTTCGGCACCGACACCCTCGACGTCATCGAGGGGGAGCCGAAGCGGCTGATCGAGGTGCCCGGGCTCGGCCCCAAGCGGACCAAGCTGATCGGCGCCGCCTGGGAGGAGCAGAAGGCCATCAAGGAGGTCATGGTCTTCCTCCAAGGCGTCGGCGTCTCCACCTCCATCGCCGTGCGCATCTACAAGAAGTACGCCGACGCCTCCATCTCCGTGGTGAAGAACCAGCCGTACCGGCTCGCCGCCGACGTGTGGGGCATCGGCTTCCTCACCGCCGACCGCATCGCCCAGGCCGTCGGCATTCCGCACGACAGCCCCGAGCGGGTCAAGGCCGGGCTCCAGTACGCCCTGTCCCAGTCCACCGACCAGGGGCACTGTTTCCTCCCCGAGGACCGGCTGATCGCCGACGGGGTCAAGCTGCTCCAGGTGGACACCGGGCTGGTGATCGACTGCCTGGCGGAGCTCGCCGCCGATCCGGAAGGGGTCGTACGGGAGTCCGTACCGGATCCGCAGGGCGGGCCGGACCCGCTGACGGCCGTGTACCTGGTGCCCTTCCACCGGGCCGAGCTGTCCCTGGTGGGGCAGGTACGCCGGCTGCTGCACGCCGAGGACGACCGGATGCCGGGCTTCCAGGACGTGGACTGGGAGAAGGCCCTGGGCTGGCTCGCCGGGCGGACGGGGGCCACGCTCGCCCCCGAGCAGCGGGACGCGGTCAAGCTGGCGCTGACCCGCCGGGTCGCCGTCCTCACGGGCGGGCCGGGCTGCGGCAAGTCCTTCACCGTGCGCTCCATCGTCGAGCTGGCCCGGGCGAAGAAGGCGAAGGTGGTGCTGGCCGCGCCCACCGGCCGGGCGGCGAAGCGGCTGGCCGAGCTCACCGGGGCCGAGGCCTCCACCGTGCACCGGCTGCTGGAGCTCAAACCGGGCGGGGACGCGGCGTACGACCGGGACCGGCCCCTGGACGCGGACCTGGTCGTGGTGGACGAGGCCTCGATGCTGGACCTGCTGCTGGCCAACAAGCTGGTCAAGGCGGTCGCGCCGGGGGCGCACCTGCTGCTGGTCGGCGATGTGGACCAACTGCCCTCGGTCGGCGCCGGGGAGGTGCTGCGGGACCTGTTGGCCGAGGACGGCCCGGTGCCCGCGGTGCGGCTGACCCGGATCTTCCGGCAGGCCCAGCAGTCCGGCGTGGTCACCAACGCCCACCGGATCAACACCGGCCTGCCGCCGATCACCGACGGGCTGCCGGACTTCTTCCTCTTCCCGGAGGAGGACACCGAGGCGGCCGGGGTGTTGGCCGTGGACGTGGCGGCCCGAAGGATTCCGGCCAGATTCGGGCTCGACCCGCGGCGGGACGTCCAGGTGCTCGCCCCCATGCACCGCGGCCCGGCCGGCGCCGGGAACCTCAACGGACTGCTCCAGCAGGCGATGACCCCGGCCCGGCCCGACCTGCCGGAGAAGAGGTTCGGCGGCCGGGTCTTCCGGGTGGGCGACAAGGTGACCCAGATCCGGAACAACTACGAGAAGGGCGCCAACGGGGTCTTCAACGGCACGGTCGGCGTGGTCACCGGCCTGGACGTGGACGAACAGCGCCTGACGGTACGGACGGAGGAGGATGAGGAGATCGTGTACGAATTCGGTGAGCTCGACGAGCTGGCCCACGCGTACGCCGTCACCATTCACCGTTCACAGGGGAGTGAATATCCGGCGGTGGTGATCCCCGTCACCACCGGGGCCTGGATGATGCTCCAGCGCAACTTGCTCTACACGGCGGTGACCAGGGCGAAGAAACTGGTCGTCCTCGTCGGGTCCCGCAAGGCCCTCGGGCAGGCGGTGCGTACCGTTTCCGCAGGCAGGAGGTACACGGCGGTCGCTGCCAGGCTGTCCGGCCGGATACCGGTGGGAAACATCACCTAGATGATCGATCATTTGGGGTTCCGGCACCGGTGCGGAGGGGGCAGGATGAGGAGGTTGGCGGCACTCAGTGCCGCCAGGAGCACCAAAGGCCGACCCCGAGTGCACTCTCCTGCGCCAAATGGGGGAAGGTAGAGGAAGTCAGGGCACCTCGAAGAAGAGGCACTACGTCGGTGAGGGATGACGTGAGCGACAACTCTGTAGTACTCCGGTACGCGGACGGTGAATACACCTACCCGGTGGTCGAAAGCACCGTCGGTGACCAGGGCTTCGACATCTCGAAGCTGCGGGCCCAGACCGGGCTCGTCACCTTGGACAGTGGGTACGGCAACACCGCGGCCTACAAGTCCGCGATCACCTACCTCGACGGTGAGCAGGGCATCCTGCGCTACCGCGGTTACCCGATCGAGCAGCTCGCCGAGCGCTCGACCTTCATCGAGGTCGCGTACCTGCTGATCAACGGCGAGCTGCCGACCGTCGACCAGCTCGCGTCGTTCCGCAACGACATCACCCAGCACACGCTGCTGCACGAGGACGTGAAGCGCTTCTACGACGGCTTCCCGCGTGACGCGCACCCGATGGCGATGCTGTCCTCCGTGGTCAGCGCGCTGTCGACGTTCTACCAGGACAGCCACAACCCGTTCGACGAGACGCAGCGCAACCTCTCGACGATCCGGCTGCTGGCCAAGCTCCCGACGATCGCGGCCTACGCGTACAAGAAGTCGGTCGGCCACCCGGTGGTCTACCCGCGCAACGACCTCGGCTACGTCGAGAACTTCCTGCGCATGACCTTCTCCGTGCCGGCCCAGGAGTACGACCTGGACCCGGTCGTGGTCTCCGCGCTCGACAAGCTGCTGATCCTGCACGCGGACCACGAGCAGAACTGCTCCACGTCCACCGTGCGTCTGGTCGGCTCCTCGCAGGCGAACATGTTCGCCTCGATCTCCGCCGGCATCTCGGCCCTGTGGGGTCCGCTGCACGGTGGCGCCAACCAGTCCGTCCTCGAGATGCTGGAAGGCATCAAGAACGACGGCGGCGACGTCGACGCCTTCATCCGCAAGGTGAAGAACAAGGAGGACGGCGTCCGCCTCATGGGCTTCGGACACCGTGTCTACAAGAGCTTCGACCCCCGCGCGAAGATCATCAAGGCGGCGGCCCACGATGTCCTCTCGGCGCTCGGCAAGAGCGACGAGCTGCTCGACATCGCGCTCAAGCTGGAAGAGCACGCGCTGGCCGACGACTACTTCGTCGAGCGCAACCTCTACCCGAACGTGGACTTCTACACCGGTCTGATCTACCGGGCGATGGGCTTCCCCACCGAGATGTTCACCGTGCTCTTCGCGCTCGGCCGCCTTCCCGGCTGGATCGCCCAGTGGCACGAGATGATCAAGGAGCCGGGTTCCCGCATCGGTCGCCCGCGCCAGATCTACACGGGCGAGGTCCTGCGCGACTTCGTTCCCGTGGAAGCCCGCTGACCCGAGGCTTTCCTCCGCGCGGCGTGCGGCCGCGCGGAGCGCACCACCGGTAACCCTGAGCATGTGAGAAGCGCCCCGCCGTCGATCCCCCCACGGGTCGACGGTCGGGGCGCTTCCCTTTTCCCCGAAACGGATTCCCCCCACGGGACCCGAGTCGGGGCGTCGGTGTGCCGGGACCCGTTCGTCCGGGAGGGCCGCTCAAAGCCTCCCGCGGGTACGTGTCCCGGCCGGCTGATACCCACGGAAACCCCCCAGGCTTCCGTGAAACGTCCCCCAAGACGTTCTTGGTATCGCCCCATTAGACCCGCGACGACCCCGGATGGTTACGTTGCGGTCACTGTGATCTGCGTCTCCTGTGAAGAAAGTGTGCGGACCGTGGGGAGGGGGGCCACTAGCGGAAGGACCGCAACCGGAGGCTGTTGGTCACCACGAAGACCGAGGAGAAGGCCATCGCGGCCCCCGCGATCATCGGGTTGAGCAGACCGGCGGCCGCCAGCGGCAGGGCCGCCACGTTGTAGCCGAAGGCCCAGAACAGGTTGCCCTTGATCGTGGCCAGGGTCCGGCGCGAGAGCCGGATCGCGTCGGCCGCGACCCGCAGGTCGCCCCGTACGAGGGTCAGGTCGCCCGCCTCGATGGCCGCGTCCGTGCCGGTGCCCATGGCCAGCCCGAGGTCCGCCTGGGCCAGCGCGGCCGCGTCGTTGACCCCGTCGCCGACCATCGCGACCGTACGGCCCTCGGCCTGCAGGCGGCGTACGACGTCCACCTTGTCCTGCGGGAGGACCTCGGCGATCACCTCGTCGATGCCCACCTCACGGGCCACCGTCGTGGCGACGGCCTTGTTGTCACCCGTCAGCAGGACCGGGGTGAGGCCGAGCGCCCGCAGCCGGGAGACCGCCTCGGCACTGGTCTCCTTGATCGCGTCGGCCACGGTCAGGACCCCGCGCGCCGCGCCGTCCCAGGCCACCAGGACGGCGGTGCTGCCCGCGGCCTCGGCGGCCGCCTTGGCCTCGGCGAGGGCGGCCGGCAGCTCGATCGACCAGTCGGCCAGCAGGCGTTCGCGGCCCACCAGGACGGCGTGTCCGTCGACCACGCCCTGGACGCCGAGCCCGGCGACGTTCTCGAACGACTCCGGAACCGGTAGGGAGCCGGCCCGCTCCGCCGCCCCGGTGGCGACGGCCCGGGCGATCGGGTGCTCCGAGGCGTGCTCCAGGGATCCGGCCAGGCGCAGGAGTTCGCGCTCGTCGACGCCCTCGGCGGTGAAGACGTCGGCGAGGGTCATCCGGCCGGTGGTGACGGTGCCGGTCTTGTCGAGGACGACGGTGTCCACGCGGCGGGTGGATTCCAGGACCTCGGGGCCCTTGATCAGGATGCCGAGCTGTGCGCCCCGCCCGGTGCCGACCATCAGCGCGGTCGGGGTGGCCAGGCCCAGGGCGCACGGGCAGGCGATGATCAGGACGGCCACGGCGGCGGTGAAGGCGGCGGTGGGGTCGTCGGTGATCAGCAGCCAGGTGATCCAGGTGCCGAGGGCGAGCACCAGGACGACGGGTACGAAGATCCCGGAGATCTGGTCGGCGAGGCGCTGCACCTCGGCCTTGCCGTTCTGTGCGTCCTCCACCATCTTCGCCATCCGGGCGAGCTGGGTGTCGGCGCCGATCCGGGTGGCCTCGACGACCAGGCGTCCGGAGATGTTGACGGTGGCTCCGGTGACGGAGTCGCCCACGACGACGTCGACCGGGACGGATTCGCCGGTCAGCATGGAGGCGTCCACGGCGGAGCCGCCCTCGAGGACGGTGCCGTCGGTGGCGATCTTCTCGCCGGGGCGGACGACGAACCGGTCGCAGACCGTGAGCGCGCTCACCGGGATCCGCACCTCCTGGCCCGCGCGCAGGACGACGACGTCCTTGGCGCCCAGCTCCAGGAGGGCCTTGAGGGCGGCGCCCGCCTTCCGCTTGGAACGGGCCTCCAGGTAGCGGCCGAGCAGGATGAAGGAGACGACGCCGGCCGCGACCTCCAGGTAGATGGCGGAGGAGCCGTCGGTGCGGGAGATGGTGAGGTCGAAGCCGTGGCGCATGCCGGGCATGCCCGCGTGGCCGAAGAACAGGGCCCACAGCGACCAGGTGAAGGCGGCCAGCGTGCCGACCGAGACCAGGGTGTCCATGGTGGCGGCGCCGTGCCGGGCGTTGGTCCAGGCGGCCTTGTGGAAGGGGTATCCGCCCCAGATGACGACGGGGGCCGCGAGGGTCAGGGAGAGCCACTGCCAGTTGTCGAACTGGAGGGCCGGGATCATCGCGAGCAGGATCACGGGCAGGGCGAGCGCGACGGAGACCAGCAGGCGCTGCCGCAGCGCGGCGAGCACCGGGTCGGGGGTTTCGGCCCCGGCTTCGCCGCGTACCTCTTCGGCGGCTTCCGGGGTGGGCGGCGGCGGAGGCTCCTCGGCGGTGTAGCCGGTCTTGACGACGGTCGCGATCAGGTCGGCGACCCGCACGTCACCGGTGTAGGAGACGTGGGCCTTCTCGGTGGCGTAGTTCACCGAAGCCTCGACGCCGTCCATCCGGTTGAGCTTCTTCTCGATGCGGGCGGCGCAGGAGGCGCAGGTCATCCCGCCGATCGAGAGTTCGACCGCCGTTATCGGTCCGTCGTGCACTGTGCTGCTGCTCATGTTCCGGCTCCAGGGGGATGGCCGGGCCGTACGGGACCAGTATGAGCTGGCCGGCACGGCCCGGCGGGGTCCCGCGGGGCTGCCGCGGGTGTCGTGCGGGTGGGGCGGGCCGCTCAGACCTGTCCGACGAACTCGTAGCCGGCCTCGTCCACCGCGGCGCGGACGTCCTCGTCGGCGAGCGGGGCGGCGGAGACCACGGTGACCTCGCCGGTCGCGGCGACGGCCTTGACGGTGCTGACGCCCGGCAGGGCGGAGATCTCGGTGGTCACCGCGCCCTCGCAGTGTCCGCAGGTCATGCCGGTCACCCGGTAGACGGTGGTGGTCTGGGTGTCCGTCTCGGCGGTCATGTCGTTCTCCTCTTCAGGGGCGTGTGCCGGTCACCGGGAGGGGTGGCCGATGGCTCCACCGTGCTCCCGACACTTCGAGACTATACCCCTGGGGGGTATGAAAGCGAGTATCGGCTCCCGGTCTTTCGATCCTCGTGGGAAAACCGGCCGGTATGGGCGGACTGTGCGTGAATGGCTGACATGGATCACTCGGGAAGCCCCGTCGTGATAGCGCGGCCCCGGTTCTCGCGCCGCTGCTCGCCCACGGGGCATCGCGGCGGATCCCGGCCCCTCCGGTGGCCTTCGAGGTCCTGCTCGGCATCCTGATCGGACCGGACGCACGGGAGCCTTCAGGGCCGGTTCGGGTCCGTGGTGACGGCGGCGGGCGCGGCGGGCGCGGTGCGCGCGGTGGGCGAGTTCGGGCCGATCGTCGCCCTGTCGCCGACGCCGAGCGGGCGCGCACGGGCCGGCTCGGCGGCGCTGCCGGTGGGGCTGCGGCTGCCGGCCCGCGCGCGGGGCCCGATGGTGGGCGCCGAGGCGGCGCGGGTCGGCCGGGCCGGGCGGGTCAGTGACCGGGAGTCGTGGTGATCATCGGCTCCAGGTAGCGCAGCAGGACGGTCTTGAGCTCGGCGGTGTAGGCGGCGCGCTCCTCGCCCTCGTGGGCCAGGATCAGGTCGAGGGACGACTTGAAGATGCCCAGGATCATGTTCGAGATGTGGGCGAGCTCCTGGGTCGAGGCCTCGGGGCAGAAGTCGCGCAGCACGGCCTCGATCCGGGCGAGCAGGCCGACGTGCAGTTCCTCGTGCTCCTGGGCGATGCCGGGGACGCCGGTGCCGTGCATGAGCGCCCAGAAAGCCGGGTTCTCGCAGTTGAAGGCGATGACCGGGTCGAGGACGGCGTCGAGCAGCTCGGGCAGCGGACGCCGGAGGTTCTCGGGGCGGAAGGCCTGCCCGTGCGTCTCGTGAGCGCGCTGGAGCAGCTGGCCTCCGAGCTCGACCGCGATGGCCTCCTTGTTGGGGAAGTACTGGTAGAGGGTGCCCGGCGACACGCCCGCCTCGCGGGCGATGGCGTTGGTGCTGGCCGAGGCGTAGCCGGTACGGCAGAACACCCCGGCGGCGGCGGCCAGCAGCTGGGAGATCCGACGTTCGCCGCGGGCCTGGCGGCGGCGCGGGGGCGCGGTGGTGCCGGTGGCGGTGGTGTCGTCGGTCTCTTTCTCGGAGTCCTCGATGCCCTTTTCGGTGTTTTTGCCCATGCGTGTCCCTGGCATGTCCAATCCCCTGCTTCCCGTGGGTGATTGACAAACGCGAGTGATCGCTCGCATTCTTGAAAAACGCGAGCGACTGCTCGTGTTTGCCAGTCTAAGTGGCCTGGCAATCACGGTGAAGGGGACACCGAGTCATGTCCGAAGTCAAGAAGCCGCCGTCCTCCGGGGCGGACGCGGGGTGGACCCGGTTCGTCACGGCCCGGCCGCGGCTCACGCTGCTGCTCGCCCTGCTGGTCACGGCCCTGGCCGTGGTCGCCGGTGGCGGCGTCGCCGACCGGCTGGGAAGTGGCGGCTGGGAGGACCCGGGCGCCCAGTCCACCTACGCCACACGGGCCCTGGAGCGGGAATTCCCGGACTCCGAGCCCAACCTGCTCCTGCTCGTCGACTCCGCTGCGGGCACCGGCGGGGTCGACGACCCCGCCGTCGCCGCCGAAGCCGAACGGCTCACCACCGCACTCGCCGCCGAACGGGGGGTCGTCGGCGTCGGCTCGTACTGGCGCGCCCAGCTGCCCACGCTGCGCTCGGAGGACGGCCGGCAGGCGCTCGCCGTCGCCCGCGTCCAGGGCGACGAGAAGACGGCCACCGCCACGCTGGAACGCCTCGCTCCGCGCTTCGAGGGCGAACACGGCCCGGTGCGCGTCTCCCTCGGCGGCCCCGCGGCGGTCCAGCGCGAGGTCACCCGGACCATCCAGGAAGACCTGCTGCGCGCCGAACTGATCGCCCTGCCGATCACCCTCGTCCTGCTCGTCCTCGTCTTCGGCAGCGCGGTCGCCGCCCTGCTCCCCCTCGGCGTGGGCATCGTGGCCATCCTCGGCACCAATGCCGTCCTGCGCGGACTGACCGAGGTCACCGACGTCTCCGTCTTCGCCCAGAACCTGACCACCGCCCTCGGCCTCGGACTCGCCGTCGACTACGCCCTGTTCATCGTCCGCAGGTTCCGCGAGGAACTCGCCGCCGGGCACGATCCGGTCGCCGCGGTCGGGGTCACCCTGCGCACCGCCGGGCGCACCGTGCTCTTCTCGGCGCTCACCGTCGCCGTCTCGCTCTCGGCGATGCTCTTCTTCCC